>VMDB01000056.1 GCA_008081075.1 Halieaceae bacterium | reverse complement strand
GCAAGACCCTACATCTCTATGATTAAAATTGTGGCGCCCAGAATGGCGCAGGAGGTCGCTGATCGGGCCATGCAGATTTATGGGGGTATGGGCGTCTGTCAGGACACCATGATCCCCGATGTGTTTACTGTGGGGCGATTTTGTCGCATTGCCGACGGTCCCGATGAAGTACACATGTCACAGCTGGGCAAAATGACGGCGCGATCACTCGCGAATTAAGGGAAAGCAATAGTGAAAACGATATTCATCGCGGTGCTGCTATCTGTGGCGTCCATCGTGCGGGCAGACGCCGGCATTGCTGGTTTTTGGCAGCATGAGAAAGAACCCGTGTGGATCGAAATGCGGCCAGACGGCGCCGTTGGGGTGCTAGTTCGCAATGATAATCGTCCAGATAGGGTCGGGTTTCAGCTGGTCACCGATCTGGCGGCTACCGATAAGCCCAATGTCTGGGCCGCTCAGGTTTACGCGGCGCAGCTGCAGGAGTATCGCAACGCCCGGATCTCGCTGGAAAGCGAGGACCTCATGGCTTTTACCGTCAAGGTTGGATTTATCACGCGCACGGTTGAATGGCAGCGTGTGGCAGAGGTGCCCATTCTGGTCAATGGTGAGTAAACTCAGCGCCAATAACCATAACGACGAGAAAGCACCATGATGAAGCGATCTGCACTTGCCTTGAGCCTTATCACTTTAATCTCGGCTTGCACCGAAGAGGTAGGCTTGCTGGATGAAGACTCCAATTTTGGCGGTCGCGGCGGTGACCCGCTGAAGCCTGTCATGGATATTGTGGATCGGACACCGCCAGCGGCCAACCCGCTGCGCAATGCCTACTTCGGTGACCTGCATGTGCACACCGAATACTCTTTCGATGCCTACAACTTCGGCACCACCGCAACGCCCTACGACGCCTATCGATTCGCGCAGGGTGAAGCCATTGAGCATCCCGCGGGTTACCAGATCCAGATGGCAACGCCGCTGGATTTCTACGCCGTGACAGACCACGCGATGTTTCTGGGTCTGGCGCTAGAGGCGGGTGATACCACGACTCCTTTTTCCCAGTATGAGATTTCGAAACCGCTTCACAACCTCAACGCGGATGACAACAAAGACGTCTGGAGCTTGACCAAAAGACTCAGTAATTTCGCCTCTTTTATACCTGGCACGCTGGCGGGGATTCGCTCGGGTGAGATATCTGAGGAAATGGCGATCGGCGTTACGAGGCGCGCGTGGGATGACATCATCACCGCGGCAGAGCAGTTTAATGATCCGGGACACTTCACGACTTTTGTCGCCTATGAGTACACCTCTTCGACCGATGATGTCGGTAATCTCCACCGCAACGTTTTTTTTCGCGGTGCCGACAAGTTGCCTGCGGTGCCGTTCTCACGTTTGAACTCCCAGAACCCCGAGGGTTTGTGGGACTGGATGGATACTTTGAGGGATCAGGGCATAGAGAGCTTGGCCATTCCTCATAACTCGAATGGGTCCAACGGTCAGATGTTCAAGTTGGAGGATTGGGCGGGTGACCCCATGGATGACGCCTACGCTGAGCAGCGCATGCGTAACGAACCGCTGGTAGAGATCACGCAAATCAAAGGGACTTCAGACACCCATCCCTTGCTTTCCCCGAACGATGAGTGGGCTGACTTTGAAATTTATAAATTTAGAGTCGGCACCAGCATTCATAGCGAAGAAAAAGGCAGTTATGTGCGCGAGGCCCTGCGCAATGGGCTGATGCTGGAGTCCGGTGGTGTGAAAAACCCCTACCAGTTTGGTTTCGCCGCGGCCAGTGACACCCACGTTGCCGGCACCAGTGATGACGAGGAAACCTTTTTCTCCAAAGCGGGTTTGCTCGATGGTATACCCGAGCGGCGCGGCTCGGTACCGGTGGATTTCATCTATGGGACATTTGCCAGGTTTCTGGCGCCGGATACTTTAACGGAGGTCGAGGGCCGCACTTATACCTACGGCGGAGGCTTTGAGAGCTGGAGTGCGTCGGGGGTGACTGGCGTATGGGCGGAGGAGAATACCCGCGACGCGATCTATGACGCTTTTCGCCGCAAGGAAACTTTTGCGACTTCGGGTCCGCGGATGAAAGTGCGGTTTTTCGCAGGTAACGCGTTTTCGGCCGATATCCTGAATTCAGAAACCATGATTGAAGAGGCCTATGCAGGCGGTGTGCCGATGGGCGGAGAGTTAGCTAAAACTGATACAGCGCCAACTTTTGTCGCCTGGGCCAGTGCCGACCCCCGGGGCACTGCGCTGCAACGTTTACAAATTATCAAGGGCTGGGAAAAAGCGGGTGAGACCTACGAGCAGGTTTATGACGTGGCCTGCTCAGACGGGATGGCACCTGATCCCAATACGCACCGTTGCCCCGACAATGGTGCCAAGGTTGATCTGGCAGATTGCAGCATCACCCAAGGGGTGGGTGCGTCTGAGTTGAAAACAGTGTGGCAAGACCCGGATTACGATCCTGACAGTCGCGCGTTTTACTACGTGCGTGCGCTAGAGAATCCGACCTGTCGCTGGTCAACCTGGGATGCTATTCGTGCTGGCGTCGCGCCACGGGCCGATTTGCACAAGACGCTTCAAGAGCGCGTGTGGAGCTCGCCCATTTGGGTGCGGTAATCGCACGCGTCACTGCTTTTTGGGTCGATGCTGCGGCTTAACTGTGCCTGTGCGCTAGCATCGCTCAATTAACAGTGCGCTACCGCTACCGGCGGCGCCGCTCGCCGCAACAATACCCTGGGCAAGCTGTTGGCGAACCAATTCGTCGATCAGGGTGCCGGTCATGATGGCTCCCGTAGCGCCCATGGGATGACCGAGCGCGATGACACCGCCGTTGACGTTGAGCCTGTCGTTCTCAATCTCTAGTGTTTCTTTCGTTTTGATCACGGTTGCAGCGAACGCTTCATGAATCTCAAAGAGATCGACTTGATGGGCGGATAGCCGATTGTCCCGGAGTAATTTTTCGGTGACCGCGACACATCCGCTCACCACTTCGAGCGGCTCTGCGCAGGCGGTGGTGGTCGCAACCAATCGTGCCTTGGGCGTCAGACCCGATCGTTGGCCAAACGCCGCGTCACCCAAGAGCACCAGCGCTGCTGCATCACACATTGCGGGTGAGTTGCCTGCGGTATGCACGTGCTGAATCTCTCCGAGCTCGGGGTATGCCGCCAACTGCACCTTATCGGCACCCGCAGCGCCCAACGCTGCAAAGGCGGGGGATAGGCGGGCCAACTGTGCACTGGTGATATCGGCGCGGACGCATTCGTCGGTCGCCACGACCCCGCGAGAGGTGCTAATGGGCACGATCGATGTGAATCGACCCTCTCGCTGCGCCCGGGCTGCACGTTGCTGGCTTTGTAAAGCAACGGCGTCACAGGCTTCTCGCGTTGCACCGATTCTTGTGGCAATCAGATCAGCACCGCTACCCATGAGCAGCATCTGATGTTGCAGCGCAAACGCGGGGTCGCTAAACACCCGCGCATTATCAGAGAGCATTGGCACGCGAGACATCATCTCGACGCCTCCAGCGACCATTGCTTGTGCCTGGCCGGAGGCAACTTTCAGGCCGGCAAGCGCAATCGCGTCAATACTGGAGGAACAGAAACGATGAACGGTCAACCCCGCGACGCTGCTCGGCCAGCCCGCATAGAGCGCCGAGGTTTTGGCGATATTGGCTGCCTGCTCTCCGTTTTGGGTCACACACCCCAGAATCACTTCTGATATCTGGGTGGTATCCAACGTATTGCGCGCCTCGAGCGCATGGTAAAGGTGCTTGAGCAGGGCTGAGGGGGTTAACTCGTGAAGACCCCCTTCGGTTTTGGCACGGGCGCGGGCACTGCGAATCGCGTCGTAAATAAAAACATCTTTCACGAACCCACGCCCACCACAAAGCTGGCGCAGGTTGTGGTGCTGCCGCCGACGTTGAAGGTAATGAGATTCTCCGCCTTGGGAATTTGGTAATCCCCTGCCTGGCCCGTTACCTGCCGCGCACAATCAAGCACCATGCGAACGCCGGTTGCTCCAACCGGATGCCCCAGGCCAATAAGGCCGCCGCTGGCATTGATGGGGAAGTCCCCGTCACGCGCAATGCGGCCCTCCTCAACGGCTTTCCAGCTCTCTCCCGGCGCAGTGAGACCGCTGTGATCGATAGCCATATACTCAGT
Organism: Halieaceae bacterium; assembly: GCA_008081075.1. Taxonomy (GTDB): domain Bacteria; phylum Pseudomonadota; class Gammaproteobacteria; order Pseudomonadales; family Halieaceae; genus Luminiphilus. Next base: position 6,023 of record VMDB01000056.1, on the reverse strand, counting down.
CACGGTAAAGCAGTCGTGGGTTTCAAGACCGTCCAGATCAGTGATGCTGCCCATTCCCGCCCGGGTTCTGGCATCTGTCAGGGTTTGCGCCGCGTGGGGGAAGATCAGCGATTGATTTTTGGAGGCAGCGAGTTTGGTCTCTAGCAGAATGGGCGCCGAGCGATGTCCCCAGCCTTTGATACGAGCCAGGTCAGCGAGACGCTCCCCGGTTTTCTGGCAATGAGCTTTGGCGAAGCGTTCACTGGCAAGCACGACACAGGCTGCGCCATCAGTGATTTGACCACAGTCGAGTTTTCGTACGCGGCCCTCAACGGAGGGGTTCAGCACGGGGTCGCTACCGAAGCTGCCCTCCGCAAATTCCCAGTTACGCGTTTGTGCCCGAGGGTTCAGGCGCGCGTTGGCAAAATTGATTTCTGCGATGCGGGTCAGGTGTTCATCGGCGATGCCATAGCGCGCGTCGTACTCCTGGGTCAGGCGATCAAACAGAAAGGGCCAGGGAAAATCACAGCTGGTGGCTTCATGTCCTTGCCACGCTGCCGCTCCCAGATACTCTGCCCCAGTTTTACCGTCGACATTGCGCATCAGTTCAAGACCAAGCACGCAGGCGACGTCGTAATGACCAGCCTCGATATCGCGCATGGCGGCAAGGATCGCCATCGACCCCGACGCGCAGGCGGCTTCATGGCGTGCCGTGGGTAAGTTGCCGAGCTCGGGATACACCTGGCCAAAAAAACCGCCAAGCAGGCCTTGGCGAGTAAACAGATCTCCCACAAAGTTACCCACGTGCCCGACTTCAATTTGTGCGGGTTCAATTCCCGCATCGCTGATCGCGGCTTGCAGCGCCTCGGCAAAGAGATCATAGATTTCCAGCTGTTCACGCGCCCAATTGCGCGCAAAGTCTGTCTGGCTGCCACCAAGAATATAAATAGGAGCTGGCATTAGCAGTTTTCCTCTTGAGTTGTGAGCAAAGCCTGAAGCGCGGTGCGCACGACTTTGCCCATAGGGTTTCTGGGTAGCGCCGGCAGATAGTGTATGCGCTCGGGCAGTTTGGATTTAGCGAGGCCGCGCCCCAGCAAATAGTCACACAGCGTTTCCAGCGACGGCGCCGACCCCCCGCTGGCTGATACAACGCAGGCACAGACTTTTTCCCCCAATGCAGCATCAGGGTAAGCGCAAACGGCTGCTTCAGTGATATCCGGGTGTGCTTCCATTAACGTATCGATCTCTGCGGGTGAAATTTTCATGCCCCCCCGATTGATAATGTCCTTGCAGCGGCCGACGATGCGATAGTAGTGGGGAGGCTGCCCACTGATAGCGACCAGATCACCGCTGCGAAAATAACCATCGGCGGTGAACACGGCCTCATTCGGGGTGCCAAGGTAGCCATCAAAGACCGTTGCACCGGCAAAGCAGAGTTCGCCTACCGCGCCGGGTTCATTCAGGTCAGCCTCGGTATCCGGATCAATCACTTTGCTCTTTACCATTTGTGCCGCTTTACCGTGCCACTCAATGCCGGTGGCCCCAAAGCGTGGAAAGTGCGTGGCGCGAAGATCAGATGTGGGCGCAGTCTGCGGCGTGGCAAAAAGCGCCAGACCTTCGTTAGACCCATAAAAATTGATGATGGGCTTGCCATAGTCCTCCTCAAAGGTCGCGATCATATCGGGGGACAGGGGCGCGGACCCTGAGCCTACGGCGCGCAGCGCACCGAAATCGAATGCCCGCCACATCTCGGGCTTGGCCGCCAGCTGGTTGAGCAGAGGCGGCGGTGCGATCGTAAAATGGATTTTTTCTTCCTGCATTTGCTGCAGAAACAACGCGGGATCCAGCGGGTGATGCAGGATCAGACCACAACCCAGCTCTGCGGCGGCAAACAGGAATCCCCCGATGGCGGCCATATTCACCAGTGGGAAAGGATTGAGTAACCGCTCGCCTTGCTGATAGCCACCCGCTTCCGCGGTGGCCCTCGCCGTCGCCAGCCACATGTTGGCTGACCGGGGGACCCCTTTTGGTGTTCCGGTGGTACCAGAGGTCCAACAGACCGTCAGCACCCGATTCGCGGGATCTGTCACGCCGGCCTGATGGCGACGCAGGCGAGTGTCCGCGGGTGTATCAATCTCAGCTCTGAGGCACTCCAGGTCGTCACCCAAAGACCAAATTGCGGTATTCGGGAGCGCTTGCTCGGCCATTGCCGCCAGATCCTGACCGCGAAAATGCCGGCATCCAATAAAGTGTGTCGCACCGAGTGTTGCACCGAGTGAGCTTATTTCGTGGGCGCCGTATTGCACGGGCAGTGGCGATATCACTGCGCCGATTTTGCTACTCGCGTAAAAGCAAACCACTAACTCGACAATGTTGGGTAACTGCACCAGCAACCGGCTGTCGGCGTCCGCGCCCTTTTCCAGTAGCTGAGCCGCCAAGGCATCGCTGGCGATATTGAGCTCTCTGAAGCTGAGACGAACTGGCGATGTCCCAACCAGGTCTTCCTTGTTGGGTTGATCCGCCACCGCAAGCGCTTCGGGTCGGGTTGCGACTTGACGCGACAACAAGCTATGCAGGGTGTCGAATCCCCAATGTCCGGCCTCTGTGAGTGCTCGGATACGGTCCGGGGCGCTGCTTCTTAGCTCATGCATCGCAGGCACTCTGGTATTCCTGCTCCAACTGATCCACCAGCCGGGCAATCGGGAGTGTTGCATCGATACTTCCCACGTTCTGACCTGCCGACCAGATATCGCGCCATCGTGTGGGATCGCCGGATGCGTCCCCCACATTCACTGCCTTCGCAGGCGGTAAGTGATCGGGGTCGTAGCCCGCCTGAATCAGACTCGGGCGAAGCCAATTAGCGGGGACTCCCGATATTGCATCAGTGCAGATAATGTCCTTGGCCGATGACGTCACAACCATGTCTTTGTACCGTGGGTCTGCCAGTGATTCTTCCGTGGCAATAAATCGGGTGCCCATATAGGCATAGGTTGCCCCCATAACCTCCGCTGCTCTGATACCTCTGCCGCTGACGATACCCCCTCCCAGTACCAGGTCGCCGTGCCAGAAGCGGCGTACTTCCTCGACGAAGGCAAAGGGGGACAGTTGGCCGGTGTGACCCCCTGCACCGGCGCAGACCAAAACAAGTCCATCGGCGCCAGCGTCAATCGCTTTGCGCGCCAGCTCAGGGCTAATGACATCAGCGAAAACGCGCCCTCCGTAGTGGTGAGCAATGTCCACCGCCTCTCGCGGGCTACCCAGCGCCGTGATGATAAGAGGCGCTTCATACTGTGCAGCTAGCTGCAGGTCGTCGAGTCGTCGAGGATTGGAGCGATGCATCATCAAATTAATGGCCCACGGTGCATCGATCCCTGGATCAATGGCTCGGGTAATCTGTTGCAGCCAGACTTCGAGCTCCTCAGTGCTACGCGCGTTGGGTGAGGGGAAAGTCCCGACGATCCCCGCCCGGCAAGCGGCGATCACCATGTCGGGCCCCGATTGCAGAAACATGGGGGCTTGAAACAGTGGCAGTCGGAGACGGTCTTTAAGCGCGGACATGGTGACACTCGCTGTCATACTCGTTGGATCCTAGGCGGGGGTTGGGTGCAAGGCAAGGGCCCTGCCGGGTCTACGAAACGTCCATTCGCAGCATTGATCGCGTTTAATCCCGCATTGCGGGGGAGGAATTTTCCCTGTTAGGCTGAAACCTGTAGCCGCACCTGTTATGGCGGAGAGTAAAGTGAATCAAGCGTTACGTTTGCCCGCCTATCCGGTAACGGAGGGCTGCATCGGCGGGGTGGCCGACTTCGAGCACACCCAGCCCTGGATTTATGGTCTCGATAATCCCTATTTGCACGGCCTTTACGCACCAACGACACTTGAACTGAGCAAGAGTGGCCTGCATGTCGAAGGCGAAATTCCTGCAGATTTGTTGGGGACTTATTTCAGAAATGGTCCCAACCCTATTCATCAGCCGGGCAATCGCTACCATCCGTTTGACGGAGACGGCATGGTCCATGCGGTGTCCTTTTGCGAGGGTGAGGCCAGCTATCGGAATCGCTATGTTGAGACAGTCGCGCTTGCCGCCGAGCGCGGGGCTGGGTGCTCAACATCCAATGGCGTTATGGGGCCCTTTGATTTCACTACCTCGGAATTCGGCATCAAGGATACTTCCAATACGGACCTGTTTTATTACGCCGGGAGCCTGATGACGCTCTGGTATAACGCGGGTCATCCCTATCGGCTCAACCCGCAAACATTGGAAACCGAGGGGCACTTTGAGCTTTCAGGTCGCCAGCACCGTCGCCTGTCGGCCCACTCGAAGATTGACTGGGCGACCGGTGAGTTGTTGTTCTTTGATTACGGTGATGAGCCGCCCTACATGACCTATGGGGTGGCAGATCCTTCCGGCAAGTTGTTGCACGAGGTGGCGATTGACCTCCCCGGGCCGCGCTTACCCCACGACATTGGTTTTACCCCTAATTACACCATCCTTCACGACTTACCGTTTTTCCACGACCCTGCCGTTTTACAGCGCCATCGCTTGAGGGTGCTCACGTTTCATCGCGATATTCCGACGCGCTTTGGGTTGATTCCCCGCCACGGTAGCGGCGGGGACATTCGCTGGTTTGACTGCGAGCCCTGCTACATTCTGCATGTGAGCAACTGTTGGGAGGAGGGTGATTGGGTGGTGATGGATGGCTGTCGCTCGACTAATCCCATGCCGTCGGCGACCAGCGACGAAGGCGAGCTCTCTCATATGTTGGCGTATATGCGGCTCGAGGCGAACAACTACCGATGGCGCTTTAACTTGCGCACGGGCGAGGTGCGAGAGGGCGATATTGATGACCTCAACACCGAGTTCAATAAAACTAACCCGCTCTATGCGGGTGTGAAAAGCCGCTATGCCTATCACCAACGGATTCCACTTCTGACGGAGGGGGGCCACACCTTGCGCTTCACCGGGTTGGTGAAATATGACAACGATACGGGCTGTCGTCAGCAGTGGGACTACGGTGACGGCGTCTTCGGTAGTGAGGCCGTATATGCGCCAAAGGCCGGGGCCACCCGGGACAACGACGAAGACGACGGTTACGTGATCACGCTGGTGACAGATACCCGAGATTGGGCTTCGCGTTGTCTGGTGTTCGACGCCAAAGACATCACGCGAGGGCCATTGGCGCGAGTGACGCTTCCCCAACGAGTGCCATTTGGCTTTCACGCAAGTTGGGCACCGGGTATCTAGGCGAATTGCCTTCGGTTATAGCTTGGTCATTACCAGCAACGCGACCAGCACCATGAGTGCCGCCGACAGTTTATTGAGTCGTGCCAACTGCTGATCGCTGCTGAGTAATCGACGCAAGCCGCTGCCGCCCGATGCGTACAGGCTCATGAATAGAAATTCGGAAGGCAACAAAACTGAAAGAAAAGCCGTCAGCTGCTCGGTTGTGGAATAGGCCGGTGAGATGAAGCCGGGCAGCAGTGCAATCATAAATCCCCAGCCTTTTGGATTCATAACGGCGGTGGTGTAACCCAGAGCGAGTAATGCCAGCGGTGCAAGCTGAGGCCGCCCCTCGCCCCCCTCAAAGTGTGCGGGTTGTGTCCAAAGGCGGTAGGCGATCCACAGCAAATAGCTGCCCCCAATTAATGCGAGGGCGGTGAAATAGATCGCTGAGAGCGATTGAATCCAGGCAAGAAGGAGCACGCAGGAAATGACCACCGTTGCGACCCCGGCGAGTTCCCCCCACATCATCCACAGCGTCTGGCGGTAACCTTGAGATAACCCGAGGCTGAAGGCCAAGGTCATACACATACCTGGGGTCAGTGAGATAGCCGCAATTGTCGGGATGAAAACCCAAAGAAGCTCGGGATCCATAACAGCAATACCTTGTGCGAGAGAGGGGCCCGATCGTCGTCTCAGAGTACCGCTAACAAAGCCGCCAGAGCGACCAGCTGTATGAGATTAATCACCACCGAGATTCGATGCCATCGCGCGAAATGTACTCCTGCCAGTGCGTCGCCCGCCAGCTCTTTGTCGCGGAGTA
>VMDB01000069.1 GCA_008081075.1 Halieaceae bacterium | reverse complement strand
AAGTCACCACCATCGCGCCACCGCCGTCTGCCAGCAGATTGCACTCCTTGGCCTTCAGCGGCGTGCTGATCATGCGCGAGTTCATTACATCTTCGAGCGACACTGTCTTGCCATAAAAAATGGAGAGCGGATCGAGCGCTCCCCACGCGCGAAGCGCAACGGTAACTGACGCGAGTTCCTCCTCGGTTGCACCCGTCTCATACATGTAGCGCTGAGTAATCAACCCCATGGAGCCGTTGAAGCTCACGCCGTAGGGGTATTCGAACTGCTTATCGAGGGGAGCGGTGGCAAAAAAATTAATCAGGTCCTGAGGCGGCATATCGGACTGAACCGTGGTGTGCGGTATCAATACAAAATCCACCTGCCCGCTGGCGATGTGTTGCTCGGCGAGACGCAGACAATTGGTGGTGGAAGCACCACCCGCATTGCAGATGGCGATATCTCGGCATCCCTTGAGCCCCATCACCTCGGGAATCTTGCCCAGAGACATATCATTCTGCATTGAGGGCTGGGCCATCGGATTATTGGAGATCACGGCGCCAATCAGGTTTTTATCAATGCCCGCGTCGTTGATGGCCCCCATGCACACATCCAGCAAGATATTCCACCGCGTGCGCTCGGGGTCGCGGCGCGTAGGCACCTCGGCGATGCCCACCACCGCCAAACCTGGTTTTGTCATCGGCTTCCTCCCTTTTTTGTTATCTGGACCGATTCATTAAAGCTGCTCTACGCGTAATCGGCGTGGGCGTACTCTGACCGATCAACCAGATCCAGGTTGTCATCCACGCTCACAGCGAGGGGACGGCGCAGCGCCACGGTATCGGGATCGGTCGGGATCATGAACTCCCACAGGCTTGCAGGCACTGTGGCTCCCGCTGTTTTTCGCTTCGCAGTATCCCAATCTTCAGGTGTTTCGCATGGCAAATAACCCAACACCTCGGCCTCGCTCAAATTGGTGGCCTGTGTAATCACCGAGACCGCGTCTTCAAGAAATCCCGCTCTGGCGTCCGCCACACTGGTCGTTCGCACGCCCGACTCCAACAACACATCGGGAGCACCTTCGGCGCCGAACCATCGGGCCACCTCGGCGCCACGCTCTGCGAGTGACTGCTTCATATCTGCGCACTCTTCATCACTTGCGGCCAACATCCATCCTTCCAGGCCAAGCCGATGAAAATACAACTCCTTCCCGAAGTGTTTAACCATGCCGGCCAGCTCTTTATCGGCGCCGTCGAGGAAGGTAGAAAACAACCGCCACACTGCGCATTCAGTCAAGAAGGCGGTCATCAGAAAGTCTCCCCAGTTCTGTGGCGGCCGCGACAAGGCTTCGAGATCATGCAGCGCCTCCGGTTGGCGCCCAAATTCCAGCTGGTGTTCGGGCAGTTGGAGCCGATCCTCCAGCAGGCGAAAAATGGCTCGGGTGTGGCCCAGACTGTCCTGCCCCATCCCCGCAAAGGCAGTGCAATCGGGCAAGCTCCTGCCGTTTAGCATCACCTTGATATACCAGTGGCCAAGCACCCAATCGGTGTCGGCGACGCATAACAACTCTTGCATTAACGCTTTATCGGTTCCTGACACACTCATCTCCCTATTCCCGTCCTACATCAGAGCCGGGCAGCTGGTCTTGCCACTTCATCCATCCGAAAGTGGCTTTGCACGCATTACACTGCATGCTCATTTCCGACACCGTCCCGCCAAAGGGATTGGATACCCGGGTGTCCTCTGATTCACACCAAGGGCACGGCACCGAAGCATCGTATTTTTCGCCGAACAGCTCGCGCAGACTGTTGGAACGCGCGGTGCCGCTCTTGCCCACATCGCCCACGGCTCAAGCGATCCCGATCATGTCGTTCACCGATATCACCGGAGTCACCTCTGCTCTGGGGCAAATACACATCTCGACCCAGGGCTTTTCTGAGTAAACCATCCGCGCCTGGCCCACTGCCGCAGGCTTATTGGGCGCGCTGACCGATCCCAAGTGAAACAGGGGTCCGTCAGCCTCTTCGCGGGCAAAGACCTCAAAGTACTCCCAGTCCATGGTGTTTCTTGCGGTTTTTTGCTTTACCAAACCCATTTCACATCCCTAAATGCAGTAGCCATGTTCACGAGCAATCAGGCGCGCTTCGGGCACGATGTCGTCGCGGCTCCACTCATGCTGCCACTCAATGCGTACCTTGGTAGAACGCACTCCATCGAGAGCCCCGACCGAGCTTTTAATATCGTGCTGAATTAAATCCCAGGCCGGACAGCCCACGCAGGGAAACACCAGCCCAACATCGACGTCTCCCGCATCAGATACCGTGATGCGGCGCACCATGCCCATGTCAGGCAAGCTGACATTCATGTGCGGATCCATGACGCCATTGAGCACCTCGGCGACGGCGGCTTCGGTTACCACAGCTGATCGCCCCACTCTTCCCGCTGCAGCCGCTCGTAACAGGACGGCCGCATGGGACCCCCCGACTTAAAGTTACCAATCGCCCGATCCCAACTGGTCTCTTCCCACTCCCAGTCGTGGTTGGCTGCATCAAACGTCATGGGATACGGCATATCGGTAATCCGATATTCGCCCGTTTCCTTGTCTTTCTCGGCGGGGACTTTGAGGCCGACCCGGTCGGCAAAATCCGTTGCCGAGCGGAGCCACTTCCTGCGCATGGTGTCGTTGGTCCACGCTCGAACCTTGTAATTCAATTGGTCGGGGTAGCCTTTCAAGTCGTCGGGCCGGCCATACCAGTGATAGCCCCACGGGAAAATCCAACGAACGGCATCTTCGACCAGTTTCTTGGTCTCGTCGTTTTGGTTGAAATAAAACTCCGTCCACATCGCACCATGGCGAAAATGGTAGGCCTCTTCGAAGTTGACTTTTTTCAAGGTGCGTCGGTACGGTGCAAAGCTACAGTTAAGCTCGATATCCCAGGTCGTAAATCGACCTGCGCGATCTAAAAATGCTTGAGAAACAACAAATTCTGCGTAGTTCCTTACAGGAAACTCCATAATCGGTAAGGACCAGTATTTTCGCGGGTCAGCCTCAAAGGCAACCTTCTGCATGTCGAAGCCAAAGCGCTCAAACAGCATGCCTTGCTGGTGAGCATGCCCCACTTCATCCTGAATCGTGCCGCAGATGGCCACTTTCGCTCCGATATCGGGCGCGACCCGGAACGCGGTGTACGCCCAAGTTAAGACCGTCACCTCGGATTGCGCGGCAATTTCCAGAGTGCGCTCAAGAATGGCGCGGTAGCGCGGTGTCAGCTCATCCATATCTTCAATGAGTTCACCCGCGTGTATGCGTGCCAGAAGCGCTTGCTCCTGCGCTTCTTCCATCGTTTGTTCAGCCACTGCCTGCTGTGTCATGCCTGCTTCCTTTTGGGCGTCAGTTTCACATACCTACTATACGGTATGTTTTTAATCCGGACTTGTCATTTCGGGCAATTTTTAAAAAATTCGAGCGTTTTAGGCCGCGATGAGCCTGAGCTTGATGGCCTTCTTATCGACCTTTCCCAGATTGGTGAGGGGCAGCGCGGCGCCAAATTCGAGGGATTTTGGCGTGAGTAATGAGCCTGCCTGGGCTTTTACAAAGCCCAACAGCTCTTCTGCCGAGCAACTGCTGTCTGGCTTGAGCACAACCAACGCATGAACGCATTCGCCCCACTTCTTGTCGGGCAGACCCACGACCGCCGCGGCTTCAACGCTGTCGTGTTTCATCAGCGCCTGCTCCACATCCCGCGAGTACACGTTGAAGCCGCCACTGATGATCATGTCTTTGAGCCTGTCGACGATAAATAGAAACCCAGCGTCATCCATAAACCCCACATCACCGGTATGCAGCCAGCCGGACCGCAGTGCCTGTGCACTGGCCTCGGGGCGTTGCCAATATCCCTGCAGCACGCTGGGCCCGCTCACCACGATTTCACCCACCTCGCCCGGGGGTAATGAGGCTCCACTGGCATCGACAACCGAAACGCTCATTCCAGGAGTCGCCCTACCCGCACTTTCAAGCCGTCTGTGCACTGCGGGGTTGTGCTCGTGCGGGGCCATGCAGGTGATATGAATGCTCTCGGTTTGGCCATAGCACTGGTGCAAAATGGGACCAAACAGATGCAGTGCATCGCGCAGCCGTTCTGGCGCGATTGGCGCCGACGCATAGATGATGTGCTCTAGATTGCTCAGGTCTCGCTGATCAACATTCGGGTGATCGAGTATTGCGTAGATCATACTAGGCACCAGAAACAGCGTATTGACTCCCTCATTCTCGACAGCACGAATCACAGACTCTGGCGAGAACGCGGGCAAAAGGGACACCCGCCCACCCAGCATCAAAACGGGCAGGACAAGAAAACCTGCTGCGTGACTGATCGGGGAACTCGCCAAAAAGTGAGGGTTCTCGGGAAACTCCCATGCCGCACGCGCCATCTCTGCGATGGCACCCATTCCTGCTTGGGTATGCACAACGCCTTTGGGATCACCGGTGGTACCACCCGTATAGCTGACCCAGGCAATATCCTCGCCCTCTGGCTGCTCATCCAACCACGGGCGATCCTCCAGCAGATCGCCCAAATACTCACCAAAGTCAGCCTTGGCAAGTGTCACCACCGCGAGCTCGGGAAAACCGCTGGCCAAAGCCACTCCACGCTCGGTAAATGCCTCCGAATCCACGACCAGGAGCTTGGCCCCCGAATCCTCGATAACGAATTGCTGCTGGGCGAGAGAGCCCAGCGGATGCAATGGCGTGTAGCGAATACCGGCGCGCAAACACGCCGCCATAATGGCAAAAGCATCGACTCGATTAGCAGCGAGCTGCACCAAGCCATCGCCGCGCCCCAGCCCGAGGCTACGTAACAGACTGGCAAGTGTCTCAATACGCTGTCGCAATGCGTGGCCGCTATACAACTCCCCTGTCACATCGGCTACTGCAACCCCATCGCCGATATCAGCCAATGCCGTATTCAATAACTCTGTGTAATGAGGTGATGCCACAGTGCATCCCAAATCGTTCGTTCGACACCGCTACAGCCTAAAAAGCGCCGCGGCTGAGCGTCATATCAATAACGGCAAGAATGTTGTGATTTAGGCGTGGTCGCCTGAAGACGTGGTTTCCGCGCGATACGCCATGGGCGAGAGGCCCGTCCACTTTTTAAAAGCTCTGGAAAAGTTAGCGGTGTCAGAGAAACCTGTCAGGTAAGCAATTTCATTTACCGGCAACCCCTTTTTAAGGTAGTCCTCTGCCAGTAGTCTGCGGGTCTCATCCAGCACCTCGCGAAACGTCGTGCCCGCTTCCTCAAGTCGGTTGTAAAGGGTTCTGGTACTCACACACAGTACACTCGCCACAGCCTCTTTACCGGACACCCCTGTCGGCAGCAATCTCACTAACTCATTGCGAACTCGCGCAGGAAAGTCGGCCTTCTCCAGCTTGGCTATGTATTGCTCGGTCAACTGCTCATAGGAGCGCGCAAGCTCAGGGTCTGCGCCAACCAAGGGCAGGTCCAGTAGCTCAGAATCAAAGGTTATCGACGTCTCAGCCGCATCAAAAATCACCTCGCATCCAAAAAATATCTCGTAACGGGGCGCTTCGTCGGAGGGATAGGGGCGCGCCAGCGACACTGTTCGCGGCCGAAATCGGTTCTGACTGGCAATGCGCAAAATTGTCACGAAAATAGCAGCGATTCCATCCTCACGAATCGGCGGGAATGGCTCAGGGTTATGCGCCGTCCAAATTAGCGCGCAACCGTCGGCCTCTCTCACCAGCGACATCACATCATTGGTCGTCACTACCGAGTAGTAGCGCACCATTTTTTCGACATAGTCGCCTAAAGTAGCGCTGCAGTAAGCAGCAACCCCGAGACTGTAAAAAGTCGTGGGATGAATGAATTTTGCAAGATGTAAGCCGAAAGTTTGGACCGAGGCTTGGGCCTCAATCGCTTTTAGCAATTCTCGAAAGGCACCATCCGCGATACGAGTATTGGGATCGAGCAACGGTCCCACCTCAATGCCCGCTTCAGCGAACAACGGCTCAGGCGCGACACCCAGATCCTCCAAGGCCTGCCAAATCACGACCCCCAGGGGACCGATGGTGGAGAATTTCTGCGCGATCATTACAAGGGACGCACGGCTCTTGTTCAGCACTCGATGATCTCATCATCCCCTTTTTAACCGGCGAATCAATCCCTTTAGTCATCTCCGTCTCCCGCGAAATGCACGGCGCTGCCAGCTTATTGATCGAAAGACCAGCTAATTGCACGCATGGACAGGTGCCGCTTGGAGTAGGCCCTGATACGCTTTGGCTACGTGGGCTACTTGTAGCAACCAGAGACGCGGCGAGCAGAAAACATGAAGACAGTGCTGCAACATCAGTCGGACTTTGAGAGCCGTATAGGTCGGACGCTGTTTGAATCACAACCCGTTTTATTGGACACAGGTCGAATACAAGCCTACTGCAAAAGCCTCGACCAGCTCGACTGGTTTCATTTCGACCAGGAGCAATGCCAGGCTGCGGGCTTCAGTGACATTATCGCCCCGGGTTCGATGACCTTTGCCTTGGTGCACGCCATTTTTTTTCAAAACATTGAACTGAAGAATCTCACAGCGCTTTTCGTGGGCAGCGATCGCTTTCGCGTAATCCGTCCCATCGCGGCAAACGATTCGGTCACGCTGGGAATGACGATTGCTGCCGTCGAAGATAGAGACGAGGGCTTCCGCGTGACCTATCAATTTGACTGGCGCGGTGCAGCCGAGGGAGATCCCGTATCCAATGGGACTTTTCTTGTTCGTTATTGGCCCAATTAGTCAGCACGGGCGAAAACTTTGGGCGACTTTCAAGCCAGGTTCGTTGATTCACCCAGCAAGCAAATCGCGTAATGCCCACAGTTGATCGCCACTTCAATATTGCCGAGCTGAGAAAAGCGGCTCAGAAAAAACTTCCCGCACCTAATGGCGGTGCCTCCATAACTATCTGGTGAGCGTACTCATGACCTCTGTGCCTGCTGTGAAAGAGTTCAGATTGATCGTGTCACCACGGTGTAAAGGTAGTAGCCATTTGGTAGCGCAGATGGATATCTAATTTGCGGCAATACAATTCGCTTTCAGAAGCGTTGGCTGTATTTCTTTTGCGAATCGGTGCAAATCGTCCAAGTACTCAGGAAACGTCAGCATCACCGCGCTAACGCCGGCTCGGTGGGCTTCGATGAGTTGGTCTGCCACATCGGCAGCACTGCCGACCATATGCACACCGCCACCAGACGCCGCCAACATATCACTGGTAAAGGCGTCAAAAGAGCCGCTACCAGCAGTTAGGTCATGAAGCCAGTTTGCCGTGGCGACCTCATCCTTCTCAGAGATAATCGACGCAAGCCGGTCCTCGGCTTCGGCTCGGGATTCGCCCCAGATCAGGAACGGGAAGATCGCGGTTTTGACTGAACGTCCAAAACCTTCGGCCTTTAGCGCGATGTCATCAATGATTGAGCCCACCGCGTCGACTGAAGGAGTAGAGATAAAGGCCCAATCGCACAATCGCGCCGTCATATTTTTTGCGTCCTCCGACACGCCGGCATTGGCAATCATAGGCGGTACATCAGGTATAGGAGAGGACTCTCCTCCACTGACTGAGTACCAGTCGCATTCGTAGTCAAATGGCTGAGCTTCCGCAGACCACAGTTTTTGGAGAATTTCGACAAAACAACTGGTCCGCTCATATCGACGAGCGTGCTCTGCGAGAGAGATACCCATCATGCCGAACTCTCTCTCGCTCCAACCGCTCACGACATTCAGCCCTCATCTGTTACCGCTCATATGTGAGAGGGTTGCCCCCATCTTGGCAACGACAAAGGGGTGAAAGAGCGGGATATGAACAGTGGAGAACACATTAATGGAGCTGGTGGCTCGCAAGAGTGCAGCTGCCCAGGTCGTGGTCTCCAGCGACGTACCCAGAAAATTGGTCTCTCCACCAAAACCTCGCCAACGCGAGACCGGGAACAAATATTCGAAGCCATAACCTTCTGCAGCTAGTGCAAGGGACTCGTTATGCTCGTATGTCCATTGATCTCTAACGACGCGATGGGTCGAGATCGAGGGCATGTTAGAACAATTGGGCATGAATAAACCCAGAGCGAGCTTCTGGCGCAGTTCAGTCGGCATCATTCATGCCCGCAGAGTGACTCGCAGGTCCTCGTATCCGCGAAACAAAAAGGCCCCCCTGAGTCGCGCTGATTCGGTATCGACAGAGAAGTTGGGATAGCCCGAAAACAACTCTTCCAGGAATATCTTGCCCTCCAAACGAGCGAGCGCCGCCCCAACACAGTAGTGGATGCCGCCTCCGAACGTGAGCGGCTTTTGTGATCTGGGGCTGATGTCGAAAGACTCCGGATTGTCGAAGTGGCGCTCGTCTCGATTAGCGGCTGCTACGATGGTTAAAACACGCTCTCCCACTTCAATCTTTTGCCCAGCCACCTCTCTCGGTTCAAGAGCCGTGCGATACGTCGCCTGCAGGGATGATTCAAATCGGAGAATCTCTTCGACCGCTGAATCTACCAAATTCATATTGTGCTGCAACTTAAGTCGCTGCTCTGGGTTGTCACCAAGACAAAATAGTCCGTTTCCGATCATGTGGGCTGTAGTTTCAAACCCGGCGCCGAATAGTCCAATGACAGAGGTACTCAGTTCTTCTTGTGTTAAAGCATCCTCACCATCGCCAGCGCTGACCATTGCGGTAGTGAGATCGTCTCGGGGATGCTTTTTTCTCCTCTGAAAGAGCTCGTCGAAAAAATCGGTCAAGAACTCCATCTGACGATTCGCCAGGGCTAATTCATCGGGCTCAAGCGCCCGTGTTTCAAAAACGGGGAAAGTATCTGCCACTGCCTGATTGAGCTCGGCCAGAAGCTCCCAGGAAAACTCCCCTTCCTCCATGCCCAGCATGTCGCACATCACTAGCGTAGGAAACAAGTATGCGAAGTCGGTGATGAAGTTCGCGTCCTCGCGCTCAGCAAACTTCTGTAACTGTTGCTGTGCGAGGCGCCTTATCCGTGGCGCCATTTCCTTAATCCGCTTGAGCGACAGCGCGCTCGCTACGAGGTCTCTCACTCTGGTGTGTTGCGGCGGATCCTGCATTACGAAAACCCGAGAGAGCCAAGCGTAGGCAGGCTGTGCTGAGACATCGAAGGAGTCGTCGTAGAAAAGCTGAATATTTTTGACGAAATCGCCCTGCCCAAAGGACTTATCGATGAGGATCGATCGACAGTCATCGTAACGAGTAGCAACCCAGAAGCCGAGGTCAGACCGGTGAATGGGGTCTGTTTCACGCATCTCTCGGAATATAGGGTATGGATCCCGAAGCATATCGGGATCCATTGGGTTGAAATTAAAAATAGTCACTACTCAAGTTCCGCGCCGCAGGTTCAGCGCTAGAACTGATAGGTAACGGTCGCTCCGTAAGTGCGCGGGGGGAGAACTGCGCCTACCCGAAGCGAGTCATATAGTGGCGCAGTGATGATGTTGTTAGACATCACTTCTTCATCACTTAGATTACGACCCCACAGGCTAAGCAACCACTGGTCATTCCATGAATAATCGACCGATGCGTTAAATTGCTCGTAGGATTTTTGGTAGGCATCCTCTCGGTTCCACTCTGTGAAGTACACATCATCCTGGTAGTAAGCCTCGCCACGAACAGTCAACGTACCGCCGCCAACAGCACCCTCCCAGGTTATTCCGAGCTTCGCCGTGCTCTCGGGTGCGTTAGGCAACGTATTGCCGCTGAGGTCAGTGATCGCAAAGCCGTTGGCATAATCACCATTGAAAAACTCCTGATACTCAGCGTTGAGGTATGTGAGATAAAAATCAAACGCAAAACCGTTACCAAGGCTACCGTCGACTTCTAGTTCAATCCCTGAATTTTCCGCTTCTGCCGCGTTAACTGTCGAGACGGTGCTGGTCTCATCCACAAAGGAAATCTGCATATCCTGATAGTCATAGAAAAATGCTGCGACCGAGTAACGTAGCGTGCCGCTCGCGTTTTGCCCTTTCAGGCCCACCTCGAAAGCATCGACAGTCTCCGGGTCGAGCGGCGGGCTGGTACTACCTGTGTTAATCACGCCCGACTTAAACGCCTCTGTATAAGTCGCATAGAGAAGCATGTTGTCGTTTGGAGAGTATTGCAGCGTAATTCTGGGGGTTAGATCATTCCAACTCTCTCGCTGGTTGGTCGGAACATTGAGAGAGATCGCATCAAAAATGAAAGAGCCAGTCCCATCTCTCTCCTCATAGTTGTAGCGCAGACCAGCAATCACTGACCATTTATCAGAGATACTGTAGTTCGCTTCGACATAAGCACCCCAGGCTTCAATATCCACATCGCCATCTTGCAGGTAATTGCCTCCATTGAGGAAATCGCCAACCGGGGTCCCGCAGGCTGCAGGCGCCAGCAAGAAACACAAATTAGTCAGAGGAACTCTGACCTCGCCATACAGATCCTCTTCAAAATACATCACCCCACCCAGCA
>VMDB01000173.1 GCA_008081075.1 Halieaceae bacterium | reverse complement strand
CCGCAGAAGCACAGCTGCAGGAGCCAACTTTTATCACGGCGTATCCGACAGAGGTGTCACCGTTGGCGCGGCGTAACGACCACGACCCTTTTGTGACAGATCGTTTCGAGTTTTTCGTTGGTGGCCGTGAACTGGCGAATGGATTTAGCGAGCTCAATGATGCAGAGGATCAGGCTGAGCGATTCCGCGAGCAGGTCGCGGCAAAAGACGCAGGGGATGACGAGGCAATGCACTTCGACCACGATTACATCCGGGCGTTAGAGTACGGATTGCCGCCAACCGCGGGCGAGGGCATTGGCATTGACAGGCTGGTGATGCTCCTGACCAACTCGCCTTCTATTCGTGATGTGATCCTGTTTCCGCACTTACGGCACGAGCAGGGCGCTTGAATCGCGCACTGTGCTGGTGTGCCGGGCCTGCTCGATGCTAAGCTCCTCGAAAGAGACAGGGGTTCATTTCGTGCACCACGGTTTTCGTGTCTGGTTTCTGGCTTTTCTTACCGCTGGGTTGATGACCGGGTGCGCACTGTCCCCTGAAAATAGTCAAAGCGAGTCACAGCAGGATGGCTCCTCGAAAACGTCGAGTGCTGACGCTCTTTCTGACACTGATTTGTGCGCCTGTGATAGCCCGATTGCTGCCGATCACTTCGATGCCGCATTGCAGCAGCTGGCAGTGGGTGACTATGAGGCTGCGCGTGAATCGCTGATCCTGCACGGCGCATCGGGACTTGATCAGGCAAGCCAAGAGTCGAACGTGGGCCTGGATCTGATCGATGCCATTGCTGCGCAAAATCTCGAGCCGAATAGCGATGAGGCTGACCCGGTCAGTGCTCGCGGTTCTGCATTGCGGTTACTGCTGGCGTTGATTGTTGATCTGCAGAAGCAGATTGCCGAAGCAGAAGCCGACAATGCGCAGATGAGGGCCGAACTGGAAAAACGTGAGGAAGCGTTAAAGCGACTCCGGGAGCTTACGCTGGGTCAACCGGAATCCTGACCCGGAACTGAGCCCCTTCGTTGGGCTTGCTTTGCACCTCAATAGTGCCGCCCAGCATCGTGCAAAACTCCCTGACAATCGCAAGCCCCAGACCGGTGCCGCCGTACTTTAGACCCGTGTCGGCCTCCGCTTGGGTGAAGGCTTCAAATACCCGCGCTTGTTGAGCTGGCGTCATGCCTATGCCGGTATCCGCTACCGTGACGGTCAGTGCTTGCTCATTCATAACTGCCGATACAGTGATCTGTCCTTCTTGGGTGAACTTGCAGGCATTTGAGAAAAGATTGGTCACGATTTGTTGTAGCTTCCCGCGGTCGCTATTCATATCGCGCATGTTGTCTTTATCGATGTTAAGCACCAGCGTGTTTTTGTTTTGAGTCAGCAAGGGGGAGAGGGCATCGCAAACCTGCACCAGCAAGGCGGCGGGGCTGAAAACTTCTAAGCTGACCTGCATCTTTCCGGTTTCGATCTTCGACAAATCGAGAATGTCGTTGATCAGAGTCAGTAGCTGCCTGCCCGAGAGGATAATAGTGGCGAGGTCATGGTGAAATTGCTCGCGATTAACTTCTGTGTCGTCGCTCAACTCATCCTGAAGCATCTCCGAGTAGCCAATGATGGCGTTTAGCGGCGTTCGCAGCTCGTGGCTCACATTGGCCAGGAACATACTTTTTGCGGCGTTCGCTGAGTCCGCGTCCGCTCTCGCGGTATTCATTTCTTCAATAGCCGTCTGCAGTTTGGTAGACATCTCGTTGAACGTGCGAGCGAGGTCACCGATTTCACCGGCGTCACGCTGTTCGTCAATGCGGTAGGTCAAATCACCGGAGCCGAAGCGCTCCACGCCGCGTTTCATGCGGGTCAGTGAAGCATTGGTGCTGCGTATCATGGCGAACACCAGTCCCAGCGTGATAGCAATAGAACCAATGAAGCCGACTACCGTGATTTGATCGGTCAGTGTGATGGTGCGATCTATCGCCGTGGCGCGTTGAACCGCGATAAAAGACTGGCGCTGATCCAGCTCCCGGAGTCTCTGCTGGGCATTGTTGTAGGAGCGCGCGTCCTCCACTGAGGGCGTGGGGCCCGTTTGGTTATAGCGGATATAAAACTGTCGCCACTGCTCTATCAGGGTGGTGGTGCTGTCATGAAGCCTTCGGTAATAGGCCTCAAGATCTTCACCGCCGTAATTACCTAACTGCCTTAGACGTTCGGCAATGATATCCAGGTCGGCCCGTGCCTGATCAAGCTGACTGTCTTCCAGCGGGTCATCCGTGGTCTCGCGCAAAGTGGCCAATACCAGCACTTGTTGTCGTTTGTTCTGCAGGTTTTGCTCCAATTCGGCTGTCAGTTGTGCGGCGGTGACGGCCTCCTGGTAAGCAAGCGAGCTTTCGTTACGCGCAAAACTTCCCCAGAGTGATACGGCGACGTTGATGGCAAATAAAATAAGGATGGCGCCAGAGAACAAATAGAGTCGGCCGCGGAGACTGAGACGCGGACGCAGTTGCGTGACAACGTCAGCTGTGCGCATTCAGAGCAGCCGCGATCACGGAGAGCAGGGCAGGGAAATCGACCGGCTTGGTAGCAAAGTCAGTGCATCCTGCGGCCAATGCCCGTGCTTTGTCTTCCTCCATGGCATGGGCGGTTAGAGCAATAATAGGAATATCACGAATAGCCTCGTCGGCTTTGGCTTCACGGCAAGCGGTCCAGCCATCCTTCACCGGCAGATTCATGTCCATTAACACAACAGCGGGTTGTTCCTCTCGCATGGCGTTGAGCGCGGTCTCGCCGTCAGCGGCAGTAATCACGGTGTGTCCGGCGCGCTCGAGGCGGCGGGTAAGCATGTTCCGGTTTACCTCGTTGTCCTCAACCAGCAGGATATGGCGCGTCGTCTCGGTCATTACTGCAATCCCAGCACCGGATAGGTGAGGATTGAGTCTTCAATGCCCTTGGCGATGATTTCTCTGGGTTCCCCGAGTCGAAAAACACCCTCGGGCAGAAGTTGGCGTGTGGCTTCGGCGATCAGAATTTCGTCCACTTCGGTTTGACCCTCAATGCGCGAGGTCACGTTCATCGCGTGGCCGACACAACCGTACTTTGCACGCTGCTCTGAGCCAATATTGCCGGCAATGACCGTACCCGTGTTCAGTGCGATCCGTTGGCTCAGCGCGGGCAAGCCTGCGGCCGCATTGGCAGCGTTCACCGCAGCCATTGCCTCTCGCATGGCAAGTGCGCAGCGTACAGCGCGCTCGGGGTCATTATCGAGTCGTCGGGGGGCGCCAAAGACCGCCAGAATGGCATCCCCAAGAAATTCGTCGATAGTGCCCTGATGCTCGAAAATAATGGCAGTCATTGCCTCGAAATAACGATTCAGTAGCGACACCACCTGCGTGGGCGGAAGGTGTTCTGCCAAGCTGGTGAAGCCGCAGATGTCCGACATCATGATGGTGACTTCGCGCAAATCGCCGCCAAGTTCGAGTCCTTCTGGGGCCTCCAGCAACTGCTCGACGATATCGTCCGATAGGTACCGCCCAAAGGTGCGTCTGATGAAACGCTCGTTTCGCTCGAGCTGATGACGATAGTCCTCCTCGCGGTCATGCCAGCGTTTGCGCTCAATGCCCGCCGAAATACGCGCCTGAAGGAGTACGGGGTTGAAGGGTTTCAGCAGGTAGTCGTCGGCACCTGCCTGAATACAGGTAATGATTTGATCCATGTCCTGACGTCCACTGATCATAATGACCGGTGTCGCGCGAAGACCCTCGTGCTCCTTCATTTTTCTGAGAACTTCTGCGCCCCCGATGCCCGGCATCATCAGATCAAGCAGAACGACATCCACGCCGCGGGTTTCCAGCAGCTCGAGTGCCTCTTCTCCCGACTCCGCCGAAATCACGGTATGACCGGCCCGTGATAACAGTCGGCTGATGAGTTCGCGATTTTCGGGCATATCATCGACCGCCAAAATCACGCCTGCATCTTTTAGCTCAGCCGCAGTAGCAGGCGTTCCCTCCGGGGTGTCCATTGTTGTTGAGGTACTGCCCACGCTGGAGAGCAGCGCCGGCAGGGTCCGGCCTAACGCCGGGTGGAGCAGGGCCGCGTCCTCCTGCAACATCTCAGCGTAGCCGCGGATAGCCCCAATCACATTCAGCAGGTCGTGGTTGAGGTCGGATGTGGGCGTGTGCAGCAGTTCTGAAACTCGAACCAGTCCCTCTTTAAGAGCCAGTACGTCCGCGTCCGTCGGCGGTTCGATCGATACGGTGGGGCGAGCGGTTGCGGCGAGAAATGGCTCGGCAGAGGCGAGAATGCGGTGTGCCCACGCCACGGGTTGATCTGTATCAGTGCTCACTGTCACCTTCTTTCAAGCCATGCGGTATCAGTATACCGATGAACGCCGTGATGCGAAGCTGTCACATACTGGGGATAGGCGATGCGCTATTGATGGGGTAGTATCGCGCTAACTTGGGGAGTAAGCGGGGCACACTATTTATGTTAGATCAAGTGGAAATATTTCACGGCTTGTCTGACGAAGAGCTAAAGGCACTTGCGGCGAGCAGTACTACGAGGGCTTTCCCCAAAAACACGGTCGTAATCCACGAAAATGACCCTGCAGATTCGCTCTTTGTGATCGAGTCGGGCAAGGTCAAGGTCTACTGCAGCGACAAAAACGGCAAAGAGTTCATCATGAATACCCTCGGCCCCGGGGATTATTTTGGAGAGCTGGCGCTGCTCGACGATTCGACCCGTTCGGCCTCGGTCCGAACGGTCGAAAAATCAGAGTTTCGTATTGTCATGAAAGAGGATTTCTCCGGTGTCCTGGAGGATCATCCCGGTATCACTAAGCAGCTGATCAGCAACCTCGCCGGGCGCGTCCGTAAGCTGACAGCCGATGTAAAAAGTCTGGCCTTACAAGATGTTTATGGGCGTGTCGCCAATGTGCTGATGGATCTGGCCGAAGAGCGCGGTGATGGCACCTTGTTTATTCCGGAAAAGCTGACTCAGCAAGACATTGCAGATCGCGTCGGTGCCTCGAGGGAGATGGTGGCGAGAATTCTCAAAGACCTCACCATCGGTGAGTACATCCGCTTCGAAGGACGACACATCATCATCAATACTCGGTTACCCGCCAAGTATTGATTAATCCGAAGATTGGCCCCCTCAGCTGCGCGGTGAGCGTGTCCCGCAAGGGTGTGCTCTGCCACGCCTTCCGTCCCGCTGTAGAGTGGATAAACGCGTTGTCCTCATCCATAGCCTTGGTTTGACGTCGATCTATGTTTGAGATGCACATCGTTCTGTGCCAACCCGAAATCCCGCCTAATACGGGCAATATCATTCGCCTCTGCGCCAATACCGGGGCGTCTCTCCACGTTATTAAACCGCTTGGATTTGAGATGGATGATAAGCGACTGCGGCGCGCAGGGCTTGATTACCACGAGTTTGCCAACGTGCACGCCTGGGAATCGCTGCCGGCGTATGTTGATGCTCACGCTGCGCGTCGACTGATTGCCGTAGAGACCTGCGGTGAGGCGGCGCACTCTGATCTCAGTTACCAGACCGGAGATTCTCTAGTTTTTGGGTCCGAAACAAAGGGCTTGTCGCCCGAGGTGCTCGCACTGTTTGACCCTGGTCATATTGTTCGTTTGCCCATGCTGCCGGGTAGCCGCAGCCTGAACCTGTCGAACGCCGTTGCGGTTGTCGTGTACGAGGTCTGGCGGCAGCTAGGGTATGCGGGCAGATAGCCGAGTACTTATCGTTTTATCCCTGCCTATTCCGAAAAAACTCACTCAGCGAGACAGCTCAGACCCGTCGGTGCCGAGTGGGAGAGGGTGGTGAGCAAGCGCCACGACCTCACGATCGGTGAATAGCTCTGTTTTGAAAGACAGCAAATCAATATCAGCACTCGGCCACTTGCAAGTATTCATTAATCCGAAGACTGGCCCGTCACCTGCGCGGTGAGCGTGCCCCGCTGCAGGCGCACCCTAACCGCGTCCCCCGCCGCCGTGTCCTGCGCTTGCCGAACTACCTTTCCGCTACTGTCAGTCACAATGGCGTAACCCCGCCCCAAAATATGCTCTGGCCCGAGTGATCGGAGCAGGGACTGCTTATGCATGGCCTCTGCTTTGGCGTCTTTGAGACGATGCTGCATGTGCAGCGTGAGTTGCCGGTATAGCGGTGTCAATTGAGATCGATGCCGGGCCAAGGCGTGACGAGGGTGCTGGGCGATCAGTCGTAGATGCGTTTGCCGCGTGTCACTCCGGGCGGTGGCGAGGTGTTGGCGCACGTTCTGCTGCAGAGATGCGCGTAGTCGCTCTAGGTTTAATTTTTGCTGTTTCATCGCGAACCCCGGGTCCCTGAGCCGCTTTCGTAAGGCGCTATGGCGCGTGTTGTGCTCAGCGAGCAAGCGATTAAGGGATCGGGCCATGCGGCGAGACATCCCGTCAACAACCTGTAGTAGTTCTGTCTGGTCTGCCGAAATCAGTTCTGCCGCTGCCGAGGGGGTGGCCGCCCTGGCATCCGCGGCAAGATCGGCAATACTGAAATCGGTTTCGTGCCCTACCGCAGAGACCGTGGGAATAGTGGCTGCATAAAGCGCCCTTGCCACCATCTCTTCATTAAACGCCCAAAGGTCTTCCAATGACCCGCCGCCTCTACCCACCACCAGCACGTCGAGTGGCAAGACCTGCTCTCTGTGCAGTCGGTCTGCGAGATGAATGGCCTCTGCAATCTGCAGCGCGGCCCCGTCTCCCTGAACAGCAACGGGGAACACATAAACTTTGCTGTGGGGGCTCCGTCGGTTAAGCACGGTAAGAATGTCTTGCAGCGCTGCACCGGTAGCGGACGTAACGACTCCAATATGCTGAGCTGCTGAGGGAATCGCTTGCTTCGATTCGGCAGCGAAGAGTCCTTCCTGAGCCAGCCGGGATTTGAGTTGTTCAAAGGCGAGTTGCAGCGCGCCGGCCCCGGCGGGCTCCATGTGTTCGCAGATGAGCTGAAATTCGCCCCTGCCCTCATATAGCGACGCGCGGGCTCTGATACGCACCGATTCTCCCTGAGCGGGGCGATACTTGATCCGGCTGTTGGCGCGTCTAAACATCGCGCAGCGCACCTGAGCATCCTCGTCCTTGAGGGTGAAGTACCAATGCCCCGAGCTGGCCGCTGTGAAATTGCCGATCTCTCCCTCTACCCAGACCCAGTCAAAATGTGTCTCGAGGAGATGCTTCGCTTCTCGGTTGAGCTCGCTTACTGACAGTGCGAGAGGTTGTGGAGACGTGCTTTGCATGCGCAATCAGTCGTTTCGCTGCTGTGATGACTCGGACCCGGCCATTGGTGCGATTGTCGCACCAATGGCCCCTCTGTATACTAGCGCGTTTGGGGAAACCCGATATGGCGCACCGCGACCAATCGGGTACGACGAGGCCAACATGCTCCGAATCGCACACGAAGGGCTGACTTTCGACGACGTGCTCCTCCTGCCCGGCTATTCCGAGGTCACCGCCAAGGACGTCTCGCTGGTTACCCGCCTGACGCGCAACATTCCGCTCAATATCCCGCTCGTATCGGCCGCGATGGACACCGTGACCGAGTCCCGGCTGGCGATTGCGCTGGCACAGGAGGGGGGCATTGGGATCATTCACAAGAACATGACCATCATCGAGCAGGCCGAGGAGGTCCGTCGGGTCAAGAAGTTCGAGAGTGGGGTGGTTAAGGACCCGATAACGATTGAAAGCACCGCCAGCATTGCCCAGTTGATTGAGCTAACTCGCGCCAACGGGATCTCGGGCGTGCCGGTAATGGATCAGGGGAACCTCGTGGGCATCGTAACCCGGCGGGATATTCGTTTTGAGACCGATACCGAACAGCCGGTATCCGCCATTATGACGCCCAAGAAAAAATTGGTAACCGTGAAGGAAGGCGCTCCTCTCGAGGAGGTGCAGCGGCTACTGCATGAGCACCGCATCGAGAAAATTTTGGTTGTAGACGACGACTTCGGTTTGAAAGGACTGATCACCGTCAAGGATTTCGATAAGGCCGAGTCTTTTCCCCACGCCTGTAAAGACGGTTTTGGCCAGCTTCGTGTGGGCGCTTCGGTGGGGACCAGTCCCGACACCGACGAGCGCGTCGAGGCGCTCATTCGCGCGGGCGTCGATGTGCTGGTGGTCGATACGGCGCACGGGCACTCAAAAAATGTGCTCGAGCGGGTAAAAATGATCAAAGCGGCGTATCCGCAGATTGATGTGATTGGGGGCAATATCGCCACTGCAGAGGCTGCGCTGGCCTTGAGTGAGGCCGGCGCCGATGCGGTCAAGGTCGGTATCGGCCCGGGCTCCATCTGTACCACACGAATTGTCACCGGCGTTGGGGTGCCGCAGATTTCCGCCATCGCGGCTGTGGCCGAGGCACTCGGTGATACGGGTATTCCCGTCATTGCCGACGGCGGTATTCGATTCTCGGGCGACCTCGCGAAAGCGCTGGCGGCCGGCGCCGACGCGGTGATGATGGGCAGCATGTTCGCGGGGACCGAGGAGGCCCCCGGTGAAGTTGAGCTTTACCAGGGCCGAACGTACAAGTCCTACCGTGGCATGGGCTCCATTGGCGCCATGGCGCAGAGTCAGGGTTCCTCCGATCGGTATTTTCAGGATTCCAGCGTGGGTGCCGAGAAGCTCGTGCCCGAGGGTATTGAGGGCCGAGTGCCCTACAAAGGACCGGTGTCAGCCATTATTCATCAGCTCATGGGAGGCGTCCGCTCAGCCATGGGGTACGCGGGCTGCGCCACCATGGAGAAGATGCGCACCGAGCCACAGTTTGTACGCGTCACTTCCGCGGGTATGTCCGAATCCCATGTACACGATGTCTCTATCACCAAGGAAGCACCGAACTACCCTGTGCGGTAACGTGGAGAGGCTACCCCCAGTGAGTCGTATTAATCGGAAATTGATTGCGTGATGCAGGATATTCATCGCCACCGACTGCTGATTCTCGATTTTGGCTCCCAATACACCCAATTAATCGCGCGACGCATCCGCGAGGTAGGGGTGTATTGCGAAATTTTGCCCTGGGACACCGACGACGCTGACATTAGCGGTTTTAAACCCAGCGGCATCATTCTGTCGGGTGGGCCAGAGTCTGTGACGGCACCAGGGTCCCCACGCGCGCCCGAGTGCGTATTTACCCTAAATGTGCCGATTCTCGGTATTTGCTACGGCATGCAGACCATGGCCGAGCAGCTGGGAGGTGCAGTAGAGGGCTCGGATACGTCCGAATTTGGCTACGCGCAGATTCGCAGAACTTCGGCGGGTGGCCTGCTGGCGGATTTGGCCGACCAAACCAATGCCGACGGCAGGCAGCTGCTGGATGTGTGGATGAGTCATGGTGACAAAGTATCCCAGCTGCCGCCAGATTTTGAACTCATTGCCGAGACTGACAGCTGTCCCATTGCCGGTATGGCACATCGCGACAAGCCCTGGTTCGGTATTCAGTTCCATCCCGAAGTCACACACACCCTACAGGGCGAGGCGCTCTTTACTCACTTCGTGCTCGATATTTGTGGCTGCGAGGCACTGTGGACGCCCGCCAATATTGTCGAGGACGCCATCGCTCGGGTGCGCGAGCAGGTCGGGCAAGACAAGGTGTTATTGGGCCTGTCGGGTGGGGTCGATTCCTCGGTGGTGGCGGCCTTGCTCCACCGCGCCATCGGTGACCAACTCACCTGTGTGTTCGTGGATAACGGCCTCTTGCGGCTCAACGAGGGTGATCAGGTCATGGCCATGTTTGCTCAGAACATGGGTGTGAAGGTCATTCGAGCGGATGCCGAAGAGCGCTTTTTAGGGAAGCTTGCGGGGGTCAGCGACCCGGAGGCCAAACGTAAAGCCATTGGCAATACCTTTATCGAGGTGTTCGATGAAGAAGCGGCCAAAATCACCGACGTAAAATGGCTGGCACAAGGCACGATTTATCCCGATGTGATCGAGTCGGCGGGTGCCAAGACCGGCAAGGCCCACGTGATTAAATCCCACCATAACGTGGGAGGGTTGCCCGAGGACATGAAGTTGGGGCTGGTAGAGCCGCTTCGCGAATTGTTTAAAGACGAGGTGCGTCGTATTGGCCTCGAGCTGGGCTTGCCGCGCGACATGGTGTTTCGCCATCCATTCCCGGGGCCGGGGTTGGGTGTGCGCATCCTTGGTGAGGTGAAAAAAGAGTACGCTGATCTCTTACGCCGCGCCGACGCGATATTCATCGAAGAGTTGCGCAACGCCAGGTGGTACGACCAAACCAGCCAGGCATTTGCGGTGTTCTTGCCGGTGAAATCGGTGGGTGTGGTGGGAGATGGCCGGCGTTACGAATGGGTCATTGCGATCCGTGCCGTGCAAACGATTGACTTCATGACGGCCCGTTGGGCGCACTTGCCCTATGAACTGATGGAAGTCGTCTCTAACCGCATCATCAATGAGATATCCGGTGTTTCACGTGTGACTTACGATATTTCCGGTAAACCCCCCGCGACGATTGAGTGGGAGTAGACGCAAAAGCATAAGTTATTGAAATAGTTGAATAAAA
>VMDB01000214.1 GCA_008081075.1 Halieaceae bacterium | reverse complement strand
TTGGTGCTACCTCTAATTGAAAGATTTTCGAGAGATTTTCGAGAGATTTTCGAGAGATTTTCGAGAAAGTTACTCTCAATCACTCCGAAGAGGCCGGCAAGTTGGGGCCGGGATCCCAGGGGTTCTGGTGCCCTAGTTGACCGGTAATGACGCCGTATGTGATGACGACGAGTAAGCAAGCGCCCAATCCAAGACGAACACCCAGAGAGTGGAAGAGGCGTCGCTTTTGTGAGCTGCCCTGATCAGACATCAGGAATACCAATCCAGTGGCAAGGCTCGCTACGAGCGCTATCATGAGTAGGATGATGATGAGTTTAAGCATGGACTTGGCCTGTGGGAGTCTTTCACTGCAGGCTTCAGGGCGCTGCACCTTTCCAGCGGGTTGCCGGTATGCAGTTTAACCGAACATGGGGGCCTCTGACGGTCAAGGGCGATGTCCGCGCGGTGATCGCGGGCCTTATCTTAATGGCGTTGCTGTTAAATCTTGGTTTTTGGCAGCTTGGCCGCGCGGGGGAGAAGTCGGCCCTCGAGGCTCGGTGGCAGGCACGGAGCGCCTTACCCGCTATCGCGCCACTGGCGATGCTCGAGGAACCGCTTGCTGACGGGTCTGATCAGTGGGTAGATCGAGCTGTTCGCTGGGAAGGTCAATTCAGGCCACAAGACTATTTGTTGCTCGATAATCGCATCCACCGCGGACAGGTGGGCTATCACTTGATTGCCCTTGTCGAGACCCAAGGCGCGCTGATTCCGGTGAATTTGGGTTGGTTGCCCGGTGATCCGTCCCGCAGAACGCTCCCTGAGCCACGCTTGCCTGCGGAGCCTGCGACGATTGAGGGGAGGGTTTATGTGCCGGCAGGCAACCCGCTGCTGATGCAAACGCCGTTGCCACCTGAGCGCCTGCCAGCGGTTGTGCAAACCCTTTACTGGGATGATTGGGCTCATACCTTAACCGGGCTTACCGGGCGTGATGTGCTGCCTTATGAGATCAGAATTGCCCCTGAGTCGCCATTGGCGCTCAAGGCAGAATGGCCCATTGTTAATCAATCGCCCTCAAAACATATTGGCTATGCGGTGCAGTGGTTTGCAATGGCTTTGGTGTTGGGTGTTATCGGGATTATTCGCCTGACCAATGTGCGTGCCTTGTTACGGGCCGAGCGCGCCCCATGACGCACGTCGATTCCACCTTGCAACAAAAGCGGGCGCGGCGGGTCTTGTTGTTGATTGCCGGTATTCCTGTCGCCATGATGTTGGCCGCGACCGTGTTGTGGTGGGTTGTTGAGGCCGGGTATGTGGATGTCGTGGATCGCTTTGGCACTGCCAACCATGGCGATCTGATTACGCCACCCCGCTCTGTTGCTGAGACTGTTTTCCGTCACGAGGGCGTTGCTGAGGTGCTTTGGCGAGATCTCCCCGTGAAGTGGCGGCTGCTGGTTGTCCAGCGCGGCGAGACCTGCGATATCGTTTGTCAGCGGCAGCTTTACCAGACTCGACAGATTCACTTGGCACTGGGGAAGGATTTTAATCGGGTGGACAGGGTGTTGTTGGGTGACACAGCACCCGACGGGGTCCTTCTTGTGGGAGATGAGCGCTCGCAGGGTGACGCGGCGAAGCCGCGCTCCTTGGCACCATGGTTGGCGCGAGAGCATCAGGGACTGACATCCCTGACGTTACCGCCATCGATGCTCGAGGCGTTGGTTCCCGAGGTCAGCGTTTCGCGCGCACAGTGGTATGTTGTGGACCCTGCGGGCTGGATCATGATGCGGATGTCTGACGAATTGCATTACAAAGACGTGATCAGCGACTTGCGGTTTTTGTTGAAACACTCAGGCGCCTGATACGAAATCTGATTCGATGACGGTGTGCCAGGGTTCTGATGGCTTGTGACAGGCTGATGGTTACCGCAAACCGTCGAAGGCAAGTTTTTTACTGCGGGCGGTTCGGGAAAAAAGGACAGTGAAAGCGCGTGACGAAATCTAACACCCCCGGTGTTCGCTGGACGATAGCGGCCGTTGTGGCATTCATGGTGCTGGTGGTGGCGAGTTTCGTTCACCGCGTGGGCGAACCTCGCATCATGAGCCTCGCAGAAACACGCGCGAATGGTCTGTTTTTATTTGATACGCCGAGAGACCCCGGCGCGTTTGAGTTGCTAGATCATTCTGGCAAACCGTTTTCCCGGGCCCAGTTAACAGGGCGCTGGACACTCCTATTTTTCGGTTTTACACACTGCCCGGATATTTGTCCCACGACCCTGATGGAGCTTGCTGAACTCAAGGCGCAGCTTGCTGATACTGAGGCAGAGACGACCCAGGTGATCATGATTTCAGTGGATCCGGCGCGAGACACACCCGAGCGGCTGGCGGAATATGTGCCGTATTTCCATCCAGATTTTCTGGGCGTCACCGGAGATTTCGCGGACATTCTCAGTTTTGCCCAGCGTCTGAATGCGCCCTTTCGCAAGGTCAGCGACCCGGATAACGGATATCAAATGGAGCATAGTGCCAACGTTGCGCTGATGAATCCCCGCGGCGATTACCATGGTTTTTTCCGGGCCCCGCTCGATATCCCGAAAATGCGGGTAACCTTACGGTCCACCCAATATCTATGGGAACACTGACGCTATGACGCAGCGACTGATTTTGGTCGATGGATCTTCCTACTTATT
Source organism: Halieaceae bacterium (assembly GCA_008081075.1). GTDB lineage: Bacteria > Pseudomonadota > Gammaproteobacteria > Pseudomonadales > Halieaceae > Luminiphilus. The sequence goes on along the minus strand of VMDB01000214.1, from coordinate 8,033 downwards.
TCGTGCCTATCATGCGCTGCCGCCGCTGACTAACTCGAAGGGCCTCAATACCGGCGCCGCTAAAGGTGTGATTGGCATGATTCGCAAGCTGATGGCTGATTATGCCGGTGATCAGGTTGTTGTCGTTTTCGACGCCAAGGGCCCCACGTTTCGTAACGATATTTACGCGGCTTACAAAGCGAATCGCCCACCCATGCCCGAGGAGCTGAGGGAGCAAATTGCACCCATTCATGCGGCTATCCGAGCCATGGGCCTGCCTTTGGTCTGCATTGAAGGTGTTGAGGCGGATGATGTCATTGGGACGCTCGCGCTCGAGGCGTCCGGTGACGGTCGAAAAGTCGTCATTTCCACGGGCGATAAAGATATGGCGCAGCTGGTCAATGAGCATGTGACCCTCATCAACACCATGAACAATACAGCCATGGATCGTGCCGGCGTCATCGAGAAATTCGGCGTGCCGCCGGAGCTCATTATCGATTTGCTGGCGTTGATGGGTGACAAAGTCGACAACATCCCCGGTGTGGCCGGGGTAGGTGAGAAATCGGCGACGGCCTTGCTGCAAAACCTGGGCGGTATGTCATCGATTTATGAGCGGCTGTCGGACGTCGCAGCGCTGCCCATCCGGGGCGCCAAGAGCCTGATGGGCAAATTGGAGGCAGCGCGAGAGGATGCCGAGCTGAGTTACACGTTGGCGACCATCAAGACCGATTGTGATCTCGGCCTAGCGGCGCAAGATCTGGTTTCAGCACCTCCTGACAATGAGGCGTTGATAGCGCTGTTCAGCGAGCTGGAGTTCAAGACCTGGCTCGAGGCCCTGCGCTCCGGCAACGACCCCAGCGGCACGACCCCGCAGACTGAAGCGCCGGAGGCCCCCGCCGAGGTATCTCGCGCCAGCGATGCGATCTCGATTACCACGATACTCGACCAAGCCACCTTGGATGCCTGGCTGTCCCGGTTGCGAGCGGCCCCCTTGTTTGCCTTTGATACGGAGACCACCAGCCTCAACTATATGGCGGCAGAGATTGTCGGCGTTTCCTTCGCCCTGGAGGCGGGCGCTGCGGCGTACCTGCCCCTTGCCCATGATTACCCGGGCGCCCCTGATCAGCTCGACAGGGCGCAGGCGCTGGATCTTCTGCGGCCGATTCTCGAGGACCCGTCAATTGGCAAGGTGGGGCAGCACCTCAAGTATGACGCGAACGTATTGGCCAATCACAACATCAATTTGCGGGGTATCCGTGAGGACACCATGTTGGAGTCTTATGTGCTTGACTCGGCCGGGAGCCGGCATGATCTGGATACCCTCGCGCTGTCGCATCTGGGTCAAAGCACCATTAGCTTTGAGGATGTGGCGGGAAAAGGTGTCAAGCAGCTGACGTTTAATCAGGTGCCGATTGAGCAAGCGGCACCTTATGCAGCAGAAGACGCCGAGGTGACCTGGCGCTTGCACGAAGTGCTATCAGATCGCTTGCATCGGGTTGAGAGCCTGTCTCGTTTGTACCGAGAGCTGGAGATACCTCTGGTGCCGGTGCTCTCCCGCATTGAGCGCAACGGCGCGCTGGTGTGTCGCGATACCCTCGCGTCCCATAGCCAGCAGCTGGGCCAGCGCATGCTGACGCTGGAAGCGAAGGCGCACGAATTGGCCGGCGGGCCGTTTAATCTCGGCTCGCCCAAGCAGCTGGGGGAGATTCTCTTCAATCAGCTTGAATTGCCGGTATTAAAGAAAACGCCGAAAGGGGCTCCGTCTACCGCCGAAGAGGTGCTGGCCGAGCTGGCGTTGGATTACCCGCTCCCCGCTGTATTGATGGAGTACCGCAGTCTCAGCAAATTGAAATCTACCTATACGGATAAATTGCCCGAGATGATCGACGCTAGGACCGGCCGCGTGCACACGTCCTATCATCAGGCAGTGACGGCGACGGGCCGCCTGTCCTCGTCCGACCCCAATCTGCAGAATATTCCGATTCGCACCGAGGAAGGCCGACGCATTCGGCAGGCTTTTATTGCCAGCCCGGGCTGCAAGATTGTTGCAGCCGACTACTCGCAGATCGAGTTACGCATCATGGCGCACTTGTCCCAGGACGCAGGACTCCTCGGTGCGTTCGCCGAGGGGCTCGACGTGCACAGCGCCACAGCTGCGGAGGTATTTGCTGTCGGCATTGACGAGGTCTCTGGAGATCAGCGGCGCAAGGCGAAGGCGATAAATTTTGGCCTGATTTACGGCATGTCCGCGTTTGGCCTCGGCAAGCAGCTGGGCCTGGGTCGCAACGAAGCGCAGGCGTACATTGATCTGTACTTTGATCGATACCCCGGAGTGGCCGACTACATGGCGCGGACGCGGGCCCTCGCCCACGAGACCGGCTACGTCGAGACGCTGATGGGCCGACGTTTGTATCTGCCAGAAATCAATGCGCGCAATCGCCAGCGCCAGCAGGCCGCAGAGAGAACCGCCATTAACGCGCCGATGCAGGGTACTGCCGCAGACATCATAAAGCTGGCTATGCTGGCCGTGGATAGTTGGCTCAGTGACTCACAGATTGCGGCACGCATGATCATGCAGGTACATGATGAGCTGGTATTCGAGGTTGATGCCAACGCAGTAGATGAGGTGCGCGCCCGGGTCAGCGAGTTGATGGCGGGCGTGGATTTGCTCGATGTGCCGTTGATCGTCGATGTGGGGGTGGGCGATAACTGGGATGAGGCCCACTGAGGGCTAGGATTTTTCGTCGGCCTCGAGCACGGATTCGTCGGTGAGCCATTGATTTAATTGACGCCCCAGCGCATCAACGCCTACGCCTTTTAAAGAGGAGAAGAGCTGAACGCTCACCAGCTCAGCGTGGGACGCGAGCTGCTTGCGCACCGACAGCAGCGTGTTCTGTGCCGGTCCTCGCTTTAGCTTGTCGGCCTTGGTTAAAAGAATGTGCACCGGCATAGCGGCGGTTATCGCCCAGCCGAGCATTTGTTGGTCGGGCTCCGTCAGCGGATGCCTGATGTCCATCAACATCACCAGGCCGCGAAGACTTTGACGATGTTGCAGATACCGCTCTAACTGCTGATTCCATTTTTTCTTTACCGCCAGTGGCACCTTGGCAAATCCATAGCCGGGAAGGTCGACCAGTCGCTGGCTGTCGCTCAGTGCGAAAAAGTTGATCAGCTGTGTCCTTCCGGGCGTTCGCGAGGTTCTGGCGAGCTTGTTTTGGCCTGTTAATGTATTGATCGCACTCGATTTTCCAGAATTTGATCTGCCGGCAAACGCCACCTCCCAACCGAGGTCGGCTGGGGCATTTTCAATCGCGCTCGCGCTCTGTAAAAAAAACGCGTTGCGGAAGTTGGCGGGTAGTGGCGCGGTGCTGAGGTCATTCATTTTGCGATTTGTGCCCGGACACGGAACGTCTATAATGCCACGCTCGTCGCGGCGGGACCCCATAAAGTCTTGTCCGCGCGGCGGCGATCGGTGTCGAGAGCACCACCGGCACGCTTAAGTTAATTTTAAGGGTGGCGGCAAAAAATAGCGTTTGGGCACCTGAGCCGGTGCGTTTTTTACTTCGTAAAAGCATAACGCGACGCTGGGGAAGACGACTGTTTTCGCCGGCATGAATAGTGTTCGATTTAGTTGAGGGTATGACCATGAAATCTATGACATTCATTCGCAATCAGGCGCTGTTGGCAGCTGCCATGGCCGCCCTTGCAGCGCCGGCAGTGCTCGCCGGCGACCCGCCGTCTCAATACGCTGCTTCTTGCGGTGCATGTCACGCGGTAGGTGTGGCAGGTGCGCCCGCTACGGGTAATGCCGACGCGTGGGCACCTCGGCTCGAAAAGGGTATGGACGCGCTCGTCGCGTCGGTGCGCAATGGCCTTAACGCCATGCCTCCGGGCGGTTTGTGCAATAGCTGTAGTGATGAAGATTACAAGGCGTTGATCACCTATATGGCGACGGCGCAGTAAGCATTCACCATTGAAATGTAAAGGGGGCCTGTGATTGCATAACGCACACGGGCTCCACAGAGCGACGGGACATTCTATGCGCCAGTTAGTGAATAAAAAGACACTTGGCTCTGCAGCACTAGTATCGCTGTTGGCCACTTCGGCTGCGCTGGCCTCTGGCGGCGACATTGAGGCGGGTCAGGCGAAAGCGGCTACCTGTGTCGCTTGCCATGGCGTCGACGGCAACAGTGCGGCCCCCACGTTTCCTAAGCTGGCAGGCCTTGGGCATAAGTATTTGCTCAAGCAAATGAAGGATATCCGCGATGGCAGACGCCCGGTTGCGCTGATGGCCGGACAGGTCGACAACATGACTGACGCAGATCTTTCCGATATCGCCGCCTTTTACAACGCGCAGGCTCGGTCGGCGGGCAGTGCAGACCCAGACAAAGTTAACTTGGGCCGAAAAGTCTATCTCGCGGGTATTGCCGAGCGGCAAGTACCCGCTTGTTCGGGTTGTCACAGCCCAACTGGAAATGGCAACGGCCCGGCGGGTTACCCGGCACTGGGCGGTCAACATGCGGATTACATCGCGGCGCAGCTGAGGATGTTCCGAAAGGGTTATGAGGATCCAACGGGCCGCACCAACGGGGGTGACGCTAAGATCATGCGCACCACCGCGTTCCAGATGAGCGATATGGAGATCGACGCGGTCGCGAGTTATATTGCTGGTTTGCAACCTAACCCCTAATTCGCACTGAAGCGTCGCCGTCCTGCGGCGGCGCTGAGAATTTAAGAATACGTTCCAGGGAGGGATAACCTATGTCTTTTATTCATCTGCGCGTTAACATCGTTTATTTGCTTGCGCTTACTGCGTTCCTCAGTGCCGCTGTCAGCCTGCGTTCTGTGGCTGAAGAGCGCTGGGTGGAGGGGCAGCATTACCAAGTTATTACGCCTCCTGTTGCGGTGGGTAACTCAGCCGATGTCGTTGTTACCGAGTTTTTTTGGTACGGCTGTGGGCACTGTTATACCTTCGAGCCCATGCTGACAGCGTGGGGAAAGCAGCTACCTGAAGGTGCGGTGGTTCAGCCGTCACCCGCAGTCTGGAACGACCCGATGCGAATGCATGCGAAGGCGTTTTATATTGCCGAGGTGCTCGGGGTGAAAGCCGTCATGCATCCCGTGATTTTCGACGCCATGCACGTGCAGCGTAAGCGTTTGGTATCCCGGCTAGAGTTGCGCGATCTGTTCGAAGATAACGGCGTAGACCCTGACAAGTTCGACAAAGCCTTCGACTCCTTCGGCGTTGATTCTCAGGTCAGACAGGCCGACTCGCGTGCGCGTTCAGCGAAGGTGTCAGGTACGCCGACTTTGATGGTTGCGGGTAAATATCTCATTGAAACCCGCGGCGCGGGTAACCAAACCAACATGCTGGAGATTGCCCGGCATCTCGTAGAGAAAGAACTCGCGGCGCGTTAGCGGCTGACCTCGGGGGCCGACACGGCAGTGCGCGTGACGACCCGCCGGAGTTCGAAACTGGAATGCACGCCGGTTACACCCTCGATTCTAGTCAGTTTTCCCAATAAAAATTGCTCATAGTGGTCCATGTCTCGGACGACTGCCTTCAGGAGGTAGTCAGCGCTTTGGCCGGTTACCACACAGCAGTCAACCACTTCGGGTAGTTCCGAGACCCTCTGTTCAAAAAGGCTGAAGCGATCAGGGGTGTGTCGGTCCATGGTGACGCTGATGTGCGCCGTGAGGTTCAGCCCCAGCTTTTTCGGATCCACCATCGCGACCTGCCGCGTGATCACCCCTTCAGTAATGAGCCGTTTTACTCGTCTCGCGCACGGAGTGGGCGATAGCCCAACCCGCTCCGCCAACTCCAGATTGCTGAGCCCCGCATCCACTTGCAGTAGCTGCAGGATCCGATGATCCAATCGATCCAGTTCAGGTTGTGAATTATTCATAGATTCGCAAATATATGGCGATACATTGCGCTAAATTATCAAAGTTGAGTGAAAAAAGCTAAACATAGCCCCTAATTCGTAAAAAAAGAGAGATTAATGCCGGCGCGCCGTGGTTACACTGTGCGCCGCCTTTGAAAAGCAGGATCAGCAAAGTGACAGACATGCGCTTCGACCATCGCAAATACCGTGCGTTTCAGCCTATCTCGAAAAAAGATCGTCGATGGCCTGACGCCGCCATCACACGTGCACCACAGTGGTGTTCAGTAGATCTGCGAGATGGCAATCAGGCTCTGGTAGAGCCCATGAACGCAGCGCAAAAACTGCGCTTGTGGGAGTTACTGTTATCAATTGGATTCAAACAGATCGAGGTCGGCTTTCCTTCCGCTTCCAGCCATGATTTCGATTTTTTGAGAAAACTGATTGAAGAAGATCGGATACCGGCTGATGTGACGGTACAGGTATTGACCCAGGCACGGCCCGATCTCATTGAGAAAACCTTTGCGGCGCTTGAGGGCGTCCGACGTGCGGTAGTCCATTTTTACAACAGCACCTCAACGGTGCAGCGGGAGTATGTTTTTGGGCTTGATCGGCAGGGTATTTGTGACATCGCCGTCAACGGTGCCCGGTTGGTCAAGGAGGCGGCGCTCGCGCGCCCAGAAACCGAATGGGTGTTTGAGTACAGCCCCGAAAGTTTTACCGGCACGGAATTGGATTTTGCCGTAGCGGTGTGTGATGCCGTCAACGAGGTGCTGGCGCCTACGCCCGAACAGCCGGTGATTATTAACTTGCCCGCCACGGTCGAGATGAGCACCCCCAATATTTATGCCGATCAGATCGAGTGGTTCTGCGATCACGTGAAGCATCGTGAGGCGCTCATTATTTCCCTTCATACCCATAATGATCGAGGTTGCGCGGTGGCTGCGGCGGAGCTTGGCGTAATGGCAGGAGCCGATCGTGTCGAGGGTACACTGCTGGGCAACGGTGAGCGAACGGGCAACATGGACATCATGACCATGGCGATGAATCTTTACAGTCAGGGTATCGACCCAACGCTCGATTTCAGTCACATGGACGAAATCTGCACCGTGGCTCGGGAGTGCACACAATTACCGTTGCATCCGCGACACCCCTACGCGGGAGAGCTGGTGTTCACTGCGTTCTCTGGCAGCCATCAGGACGCGATCCACAAGTGCCTTTCTAAGAGAGACGAAGACACGGCTTGGGATGTCGCCTATCTCCCGATTGACCCGGCGGACATTGGCCGCACTTATCAAGAGGTCATCCGAATAAACAGTCAGTCAGGGAAGGGTGGTGTTGCTCACGTCCTCAGGCGTGACCACGGTCTGGAGCTGCCGCGCTGGTTGCAGGTGGATTTCAGCAGCGCCGTTCAGGGGCTCGCCGAGGACAGCGAGTCAGAAGTGTCGTCCGATGATATTTATGCACTTTTTGTCGATACCTATTTAAGTACTTCTGAAAGATGGCAACTTGGCGACTATCAATTGTCCCGACAGGGCGGTTCCGACGGCCTGGAGGTGATCCTGCACGGCCCCGATGGTGATATCCCACTCTCCGGGCGTGGTAACGGCGTGGTCGACGCTTTTGTGCAGGCGATGGAGGCGTTTACCGGGCGGCATATTGTGGTGGTGGAATATTCTGAGCACACGTTGGGACAAAGTGCAGATGCCGAGGCGGTCTGTTACGTGCAGCTCAACATCGATGGAGAGCGTCCCTGCGGCGTTGGTCGTAGCCACGATATCGTTCAGGCTTCTCTGGCAGCTATTCTCTCGGCGCTCGACGGACGAGGTCTGGTGTTATCCCAAGCCGCTTGAGATGTAGTTTAGCGAGCGGGATGAGCGCGCGGCGGTTCCTTCCTGCGCCGCCGGCCCGACAAGAACGTGCGTCAGCCCCCCGCGGCGCATTATTGGGCTGCATGCTGCTCGTCGCGATTTTGTCCGGCTGTTCCGCAACGCAATTTATTTATAACCGCGTCGATATTCTTATTCGCTGGTATCTCGATGATTATGTCTCTCTCGATCGTGATCAGCAGGCGAGATTTACCACACGCCTAGATGCGTTGCTTGAATGGCACCGGCTGGAGGAACTGCCGGTGTATGTCGTGCTACTTGATGATGCGCTGGTGATTCTCGA
>VMDB01000133.1 GCA_008081075.1 Halieaceae bacterium | reverse complement strand
AGTACGTAAAAGAGCGCGCCAATATCCAGTTTAAGTCACTGAACTTTATGCGCGGTCGCTCATTCAACGGCGCGTATATTGTGATCGACGAGGCGCAGGGGCTGACCCAGTTTCAGTTGAAATCGATCATCAGCCGGGTGGGGGCAGATTCGAAGCTGGTGGTGCTGGGGAACCTCGCGCAGATCGACAACAAGTACATCTCGCCGCTGACCTCAGGGCTCACGTATCTGGTTGAGAAGGTGAAGCACTACCCCCACGCGGGCGTGATGCATGTCAATGGTATTGTACGCTCCCGCCTCGCCGCCTTTGCCGAGGAGAATCTCTAGCAGCGGTCTTGCGGAGAGCGGGCGGGAGATTAAAGCCGTTCTTCGTCGCGGGGGTCGGGGTTGTCAAATAAGAGAAATTCGAGCCGCAGCACGACCTTCCAGGCGCCATCGCGGTCGAAATAAGGCTCGTCGATGCGCCAGTTGTAGCTGGGTTCTACCTCCCAGAATAAAAAGTCGCGATAGGCCTGACGCCTGAACCTCACCCCCACCAGATAGTTGCTGACATAGTCATAGGGTTCGGTTTGACCCTCTGCGCCGACATAAAGCCAGGTAGCACCGACCCGGCCCCGTTCGTTGTTCCATGCGCGGGCGTAGGACAAAGTCGTTGACCACTCCAAGCCATCGGTTTCTTCGCCCCGCATTAACCGGGTGTAGCTGCGCGCAAGGCTTCGGTCGCTGAGAGCCTTATCCAGCACAAACTGGGATATCCCGTATACCCCCTCATCGTTCTCGTGCATGATCCGCTGGGTGAACCGAAAATTCATGTCCCTCGCAAAAGCATCCTGAAAAACGTACTTCACGCCGGGTCTGAGACCCGCGCTGGAGACGCCCATGGTCAGATCAAAACGATGTTTCTCCAATTCCGTATTGCCCACTTGTAACTGTAGCCCAACGCGGTCTTCGTCGTACTGCTGACTGTCGCGCTCACCCATGCCGTCCATCTCCTCACCGCGGAAGACGAGATCCAGCCGATCAGAAATTTGGGGCAGGTTGACCTTGCCACCCAGTCTAAATTTGACCTCGTTGCTGAGTCGCTGATCCCAGTCGTAGATGGTGCGCAAACGTAAACGGGATTCCGCTTGTTCCAGATCCCGCTCGTCGTTGCCAAAGAAATTATCAACCCACTGGGTCATTTCATTGGCTTTACGCGCAGCGTAGTCATGGCCCCCGTCAATCCAACCCGCTTCCTCGGAGTCCGTGGCCGCGGGATCTACCGTCGCCTCAGACAGGGCAGTATCCGTTGGCGCTGTTGTTTGGGTAACACTGTCATGTGTTGAGTGCACGCCGTCTGGGGGTGTTTCCTCGCTTTCCGAGGGGGTAGCGGCGGTGGTGGTTCCGTCCGCCGCGTGCGCCGTCATTATCAAGCCGAGGATCAAGCACAGCGTGCTCACGCCAGTGAGGCGGCGACGGTGCGTTGTCGAGGCAGGCAGGCTCATAGGCCTAGGTTACAATAGCTGTATGGATTCTGTAATGACTGCCTTGCAGGCAATTTTGCCGCAGCACGCCCTGTCTCGCTTGGTGGGGTGGTTGGCTCAGCTTGAAAACCCTGTTTGGTTGAAGAATCAGTTGATCCGCTGGTTTATGGCCCGCTACGACATCGCGCTGACCGAGGCGAGTTGCCGACAAGCAGAGGATTTTCCGAACTTCAACGCCTTTTTCACCCGCTCGTTACGCGAGGGCGCGCGCCCCGTGGGCGATGCCGCCTGGCTTCATCCGGCAGATGGCGTGCTCAGCCAGCGTGGCAACATTGATGCCATGGCGTTAGTGCAAGCTAAAGGGCGAACTTATAGCGTGGTCGATTTATTGGCGGGCTCCGAGGAGGAGGCCAGTCGCTACGCTCAGGGGTGCTTTGCCACGACGTATTTGTCGCCCAGAGACTATCACCGTGTGCATATGCCGGTGCGCGGCAGATTGGTCAGCACACGCTATGTCCCGGGCGACTTGTTCTCGGTAAACCATGCCACCACAGAGCGGGTTCAGGGGCTGATGGCGCGTAATGAGCGGTTGGTTTGTTTTTTTGAAACCGACCACGGTGGGCTTGTCGTCGTGCTGGTAGGCGCCATGATTGTTGCGGGCATCGCTACGGTTTGGGGTGGACGCGAGATCCCTGGCACCGGTGCCGTGAGGGAGCAATTCTGGCCGGAGGGTGACGGTCCGGTGTTGGAGGCCGGTCAGGAGATGGGCCGATTTTTTCTGGGGTCTACTGTGGTACTGGTCACCGAGGCAAGTCACCTTGATTGGATCAACGAAGTGGGCGATGCAGTCACCGTCCGCGCCTCGCTTGCTCAGTTACCCGCGGCGTCGAGCACCGGCGGTACCGGATAGCGCGTTTTTGTCGATCGCCCCGGGCTAGCCGGCGCCAACACCGCTTTGGCGTATCTGGCGGTAGCTCTCAAAACGCGCTTCGCTAATGTGGCCATCGGCCACGGCGGCTCTCAGCGCGCATTCAGGTTCCTGCTCGTGCTGGCAATCACGGAATCGGCAAAGACCTAAAAACGGAGCGAACTCCCTGAAGCCCAATGCAATGTCTGTGGGTGTCACATGGCCCAGACCAAATTCCCTTACCCCCGGGGAGTCGATCAATCGTCCGCCGTTGGGCAAGTGGAACAGCTCGGCGGTGGTGGTGGTATGTCGGCCTTTATCTGCCAGTTCGGAGAGTGCGCCAACGCGAATCGCCACGTCGGGCAACAGTCGCTGAATCAGTGACGATTTTCCCACCCCCGATTGGCCTACCAGCACGACCGTGCTGTCGCCGATCAGTTGCGCCAGATCCGATGCGTCGGGCATGCCCTGATGGGTGGTGAGGGTGCGGTATCCCAGTGCTGCATAGCACGCGAGCTGCTCTGCCAAGGCGGAATGATTGATCAGATCTGCTTTATTTAAAATGAGCGCGGCTTCCACCCCCATGTGCTCGGCGGCAACAAGATAGCGGTCCAATAAGTTGGGCTGTGGGGCCGGCTCGGGAGCGAAAACCACGAGCAGTAGCTGAATGTTGGCGGCGACCGGACGCAGGTGCCCCTTGATATCCGGTCGATGGAGCACGTTTTTCCGCTCGGCCAATGCGGTGATGACCCCCGCCTCGTCGCTGCGCACCCAGATGACTTCGTCGCCCGCCACCGGTGATTCCAGATGCGAACGCAAATGACACAGCACGCGATCACCGGTTGCGCTCTCGACCAAGGCTTGCTTGCCATAGCGGGCAATGACTGTGCCTTTTTCGCCATCCCCAACCGCGTCTGTACTCTGTTGGGTGCGTTGCGCCTTGATTCGGCGCGCCTGCTGCTCAGTAAGGCGGGGTTTTGTCATCGTGATAGTGTATGCCACCTGAGCCACCGTCGCTCGCGGGTTTGCGCTTGATGGGAAACAAGGGGAGGCACGCTATGGCGGTGAGTGACCAAAATCTGATTTGGGTAGACATGGAAATGACCGGGCTGATCCCCGAGGAACATCGTGTCATCGAAATTGCCACCATCGTTACCGACTCTAACCTCACGGTGTTGGCCGAGGGCCCGGTGCTCGCAATTCACCAGAACACTGCTGCGCTAGATGCCATGGATGAGTGGAATACGCGAACCCACACGGGCTCGGGCCTCGTTGATCGGGTGCGCTCGAGCACCCTCTCCGAGCACGCCGCGACCGAAGCGACGCTCGCTTTTTTAGCGGACTGGGTTCCCGCGGGGCAGTCGCCCATGTGTGGCAACTCGATTTGCCAGGATCGTCGCTTTATGGCGCGCCACATGCCGGAGCTGGAAGCATTTTTCCACTACCGCAATCTGGATGTGAGCACGCTTAAAATTCTGATGCAGCGCTGGCGACCCGACATCCCGGCGGCGCCCAAAAAAGGGGCGCATCAGGCGCTCGAGGACATTCGCGAATCCATCGAGGAGCTGCGCCATTATCGCGACCATTTTTTGCGCCTCGATCCTTAGGCGCTTGTGTCTGAATATAACCCCCGCAAGCGCTAAATCAGGCGCGCGGTTTTTGATTGTGCTGCGCCAACGCCCAGTGGACGTGTTCGCGCACAATGGCCGACGGGTCATCAACCGCTGAAAGCAGTGCCTGCATGACCGTATCAGAAGTGTCTGCATTGCCTAGCGCAACGGCGACGTTGCGACGCCATTGGGTAAAGCCGATGCGCCGAATGGCGGAGCCCTCCGTGCGGGCGAGAAAAGTTGCTTCGTCCCATCCAAAACAGGCGACGAGTGCGATGCTGTCGAGTCCGTGGCGCGGTGCGAAATCCGGCTCACCGGTTTGCATGGCGAATTTGTTCCAAGGACATACCAACTGGCAGTCATCGCAGCCGTAAATGCGGTTTCCCATCGCCGGTCGCAGTGTTTCTGGAATGATGCCGTCGAATTCAATGGTCAGGTAAGAGATGCATTTGCGGGCATCGAGCACCCATGGCGCGACGAATGCCTGGGTAGGACAAACATCCAGGCAAGCTTTGCAGGTGCCACAGTGCTGTGTTGCTTGTGGTGGGTCGGGTGGCAGCGGAATATCGGTGTAAATCTCGCCGAGGAAAAACCAAGACCCCGCTTTGTCGTTAAGCAACATCGTGTTCTTGCCGATCCAGCCCAGCCCTGCGTTTTCTGCCAGGGCGCGCTCAAGCACTGGTGCGCTGTCAACAAATGCGCGGTACTGACCGCCTCCTAATTCGGTCTCTATTTGACGCGCTAATTTAGCCAGTCGCGACCGCATCAATTTGTGGTAGTCCCGGCCCAGAGCGTACCGCGAGACGTACGCCATGTCGGACTGCGACAGCACCTGCTCTGGGTCCGCCCCCTCAGGCAGATAATCCATGCGCGCGGTAATCACGGTGCAAGTCCCGGGAATCAGCGCATCGGGACGGCTTCTTTTGTCACCGTGGTGGGCCATCCATGCCATGTCGCCGTGGTAACCGGCGGCGAGCCATTTTTGCAGGTAGTCCTCGTGGGTTTGCAGATCTATGCCTGTGAACCCTAGGGCCTGAAAGCCGAGGTCATCTCCCCATTGCCGAATGCGATCCAGCAAAGCGGGATCTTGCCGGATGTGATCGCTGGCAATGGGCTGGGAGGGATTCATCGTGAGATTGTGACAGATACCATACCGAGCACGGTACACTCTCTCTATGTCGCTGCAACTCACTGCCAAGCACACCGGATTTCTTGCTGACGAGGCGGCAACTCTGGCCTTTGGTGAGCAGGTGGCGAAGCGCATTACCGGCCCGTCCGTGATTTATTTAAGCGGCGAGCTCGGCGCGGGAAAGACCACCTTCAGTCGCGGCTTTTTGCGCGGTCGTGGTCATAGCGGATCGGTGAAAAGCCCGACCTACACGATCGTAGAGCCCTACGAGGCGCTGCCCGATATGCCGGTTTTTCATTTGGATTTGTACCGGTTGGGTTCCGCCGGCGAACTCGCCTACCTCGGTTTGGAGGACTATCTGGCGCGTGAAGCCGTTCTGTTGATTGAGTGGCCCGAGCGCGCCCTGTCGCATTTACCGCTGCCGACATTACAGATTACGCTCACTCCAGAGCGCGAGGGGCGGGGTATTAACGTGCAAGGGCGTGATGCAGCGGTGCTGAATGGGCTGGTTTTCTGACGTGGCGATCGTGAGCCGGGAAGGCGGTGGCACGCGCAGAGGCTGCTGCCATCTGTTCTTGGTAAAGCGAGTGGTCGCGCTGGTCACGTTATTCAGTGCACTGACGGCCACACTGCTGTCGGTCACTGTCACGGCGGCTGAAGTCGGCGCGGTGAGATTGTGGCGCGCGCCGGATCATACCCGGTTGGTGCTGGATCTGTCGGAGGAGGTCAGTTTCAGCACGCTCTCGCTGGATAACCCCGCGCGCTTCGTTGTGGACCTAAAAGACAGTCGTTTGACTTCTTCCCTCGCAGCACTGCCGCTGGCAGGCACGCCCATCAGTCAGGTGCGTTCGGGTATCCGTAAAGGCACGGATTTGCGACTCGTTTTGGATTTACAGTCAAAGGTTAAAACCTCGGTTTTTTTGTTGCCGCCAAACGAGGTAACGGGACATCGGGTGGTTATCGATTTATTTTATCCACAGACATCGCAATCTGATCCTCCGCCCGTACTGTCAGTGGATAGCGTCGATGCGCGTCGGGACATCATTATTGCGATCGATGCCGGGCACGGTGGTGAGGACCCTGGCGCCTCGGGGCCGGCACAGTTGCGTGAAAAAACGGTCGTGCTGCAGATCGCGAAACGTCTCGAGCAACAACTGGCAGGGGTGCCTGGGTTCAAGCCGGCACTGATTCGCACCGGGGACTACTATGTGAGCTTGAAAAATCGTCGCGACCGCGCACGTGAGCTACAGGCGGATCTTTTTATATCGATCCATGCCGATGCGTTCCGGCAAAAATCAGCCCATGGCGCGTCGGTCTACGCGCTGTCAACGCGAGGTGCCACATCTACCGCGGCACAATATTTGGCGGAGAGTGAAAACGCGGCTGACCTGGTGGGCGGTGTCGAGCTTGCAGAGATGGACCCGATGTTGGCCAGTGTCCTGACCGATCTCTCCATGACCAGCACACTCGATACCAGCCTGAATCTGGGCGCACTGATTCTGGAGCAAATAGGCGGTGTCGCGCGCCTGCACAAAAAAAAGGTAGAGCAAGCGGGCTTTGCAGTTTTGAAGTCGCCAGATGTGCCCTCGCTGCTGATAGAGACGGGGTTTATTTCCAACCCCCAAGAGGCTGAGCGGCTCTCGACGCCGGCGTATCAAGACAAAATGGCGCGTGCAATCCGCCGCGGTATTCAAAGTTGGTTCGCACGGCAACCGCCGCCCGGTACACTGCTCGCCTGGCAGCGCGAACAGGGGGGGCGGGAAGTCACGGTTGCGCCCGGCGACACCCTGTCTGAGATCGCGCAGCGCCATGGCGTGTCTGTTGCCGCCATCAAAACAACCAACGGTCTGAGTCGCGACGTCATTTTCGTGGGGCAGACCTTACTGATTCCGGACGCCTGACTTTGCCGATTCGAATCCTTGAGCCTCGGCTCGCGAACCAGATTGCCGCAGGAGAGGTGGTGGAGCGCCCCGCCTCAGTGGTGAAAGAAGCTATCGAGAACAGCCTCGACGCCGGTGCTTCGCGAATCGAGATTGACGTGGAGGCGGGCGGGACCCGACTGTTGCGTATCCGCGATAACGGCGCGGGGATTCCTGAGGCAGATCTCGCCCTCTCTCTGGCGCGGCACGCGACCAGCAAAATCAACAGTATCGAAGACCTTGAAGCTGTGGCCTCTCTGGGGTTTCGTGGCGAAGCCTTGGCTTCGATTGCGTCGGTAGCGCGACTCTTGCTCACGGCCAACACTGAGGCGGAATCCGCGCGGGGGCATCAAGCCCTGTGCGAGGGGCGTGAGATGACGGTAGAGGTGAGACCCGCACCGCATCCGCGCGGGACGACCCTCGAAGTGCGTGACCTTTTTTATAACACTCCGGCGCGCCGCAAATTTTTGCGCACTGAGAAAACCGAGTTCGGACACATTCTCGAAGTGATCAAGCGACAGGCGCTTTCTAGGCCTGAAGTCACTTTTGTATTGAGTCATAACGGTAAGCAAGTCATCCATTATTCGGCGGCGCATACCGACAGCGAGCAGAAGCGCCGGGTGGCGGCAATTTGCGGTAAGGAATTTGCGGAGCATACGGTAGCGGTTGAACGCAGCGCGGGGCCCCTGCGTTTGTGGGGTTGGGTAGCCGAGCCGACTTTTTCGAGAAGCCAGGCCGATCTGCAGTACTTTTTTGTCAATGGGCGAGTGATTCGGGACAAGCTCGTTTCACACGCTATTCGGCAGGCCTACCGCGACGTGCTGTTTCACGGCCGGCATCCAGCTTTTGTCCTGTTTCTCGAACTGGATCCTGCTGGCGTTGACGTCAACGTACATCCCACCAAGCACGAGGTGCGGTTCCGTGAGAGTCGTGGCATACACGACTTTCTTTTCAGCACATTGTCGCGGGCGCTGGGCGATGTGCGTCCCGGGCATGCATCCGTCACCGCCGGCCCGTCCTCTGAAGGTGTTGCCGCGAGGCAGGGCGCAATGGGCCTCGAAGTCGGAGGACTGCCGGGCTCGCCTGTATCGTCTCTGGAACCCCGCCATCTGAAAGGTTTGAGTGGCGCTGGCGGCGGTGATGCCAGCCACTACTATGCACGGGGCGTTGGAACGAGTAGCGCCCCCCAGCCAGAGTTTTCAGCGGGTTCCGCGGAGATACCGCCCCTCGGGTTTGCGATTGCCCAGCTGCATGGGGTTTACATTCTGGCCGAAAATCAGCACGGCTTGGTGCTGGTCGATATGCACGCGGCCCACGAGCGCATTACCTATGAGCGCTTGAAAGGCGCCCGGGACACTACGGGTATTACCCGACAGCCGTTGCTGGTGCCGCAAACCTTATCGGTTTCTGCGCGAGAAGCGGCAATCTGTGCTGAGCAGGCAGAGGAATTGGCAGCGCTCGGCGTTTGGGTAGAGCCTGTTGGCGAGGAAATGGTGATGGTGCGGGAATTACCTGCGGCACTGATCGAGGCCGACGCGGAGGCTCTGGTGCGTGATGTGTTGTCCGATTTGCTCGAGTTCGGTACCAGCGATCGCGTCGCGAGTTCGATGGATGAGCTGCTGTCGACCATGGCCTGTCATGGGTCGGTGCGCGCAAACCGACGACTGACCTTGCCCGAGATGAATGCGCTATTGAGGGACATGGAGGAAACCGAGCGCTCGGGTCAATGTAACCACGGGCGCCCGACCTGGGTGCAGCTGGGGATGACGGACCTCGATAAGCTTTTTCTGCGTGGACGCTAACGATGACTGAACCGGTGCTGGCCTTGATGGGGCCGACGGCGTCTGGCAAATCGGCTTTGGCTGAGCGGCTCGCTGAGCGCTTCGAGGGTGAATTGATCAGCGTCGATTCGGCGCTGGTCTACAGAGGCCTCTCGATCGGTGCGGCCAAACCCGATTATCCCCATCATCTGGTGCACATTCGTGACCCGGCCGATATCTACACCGCCGCAGACTTTGCGCGAGACGCCGCTGTCTGTATCGATGAGGTTCGCGCACGCGGCCGCCGCCCAATATTAGTGGGCGGCAGCATGCTGTATTTTCGTGCGCTGATTCAGGGTTTCGACGAAGTGCCAACCATCGACCCTGCGATTCGTGTTGCCATTGAGGAAGAAGCGCGTATATCGGGTTGGCCCGCGCTATACGAACAGTTGGCGGCAGTTGATGCGCTCGCCGCGGCACAACTCCACCCGAACCATAGCCAACGTATCTGCCGGGCGCTTGAGGTTTATCGGGGTACGGGCCGGCCATTGAGTGAGTGGCAGCAAAGGGATTCACCCGGGGTGGGCATGGCGAACACCGATTTCGAATGTCTTGCCCTTTGCCCCAAGGAGCGCCAGATTTTACACGCGCGCATTGCGCATCGGATGGACGCGATGTTTGATGCGGGTTTGATTGATGAGGTTACGGCGCTTTATCAGCGCGGTGATCTCCACACGGATCTGCCGGCCATTCGTGCGGTGGGTTACCGGCAGGTGTGGTCCTTCCTCGAGGGGGAACTGAATCTCGCTGATTGTCGGGAAAAAGTGCTGGCCGCCACGCGTCAATTGGCAAAACGACAAATCACCTGGTTGAGAAGTTGGCCTGGCCTCGACTGGGTGCTGACCGACGCCCACGGCCATTTGCTGAGGCAAGAGCGCGCCGACGCGCGCAATGCTGGCTCTGTCGCGTCGACGGCGATGCCTCAGGAGCCTGTGCGCCAGGTGTGGAAAAGTCGCATTATGCAACTCATGCGGAACTTTTAGCTGACGCCAAGATCGTAGTACAATATGGACACTCCACCTCGGTGGAGTTTTTTGTCGCCGATACTTGGCGGCCGTAACGTGCTTCTTCGTGAAGAGCACATGTTTTTGATTTTGAAAACAAGGAGTACCCATGTCGAAAGGGCATACCTTACAAGACCCTTATCTGAACGCGCTGCGCAAAGAAAGAGTCCCAGTGTCAATCTATTTGGTGAATGGTATTAAGCTGCAGGGCCAAATTGAATCATTCGATCAGTTTGTTGTGCTGCTCAAGAACACCGTGTCGCAAATGGTCTACAAGCATGCAATTTCAACGGTGGTCCCGGCCCGCAACGTGCGGTTACCTGCCGCGGACGATGAGACACCCGCTGAAGAATAATCGTTTGGCGCTCCGGCTGGAGCGCCACCTCATTTTTTATGTTTTTTGAGCGCCACCGGGGAGGTGAACGCGCCGTGCTGGTTCAGTTGCACCTGGACGGCGAGGCCCGGGATCTCAGCCTCTTGGAATTTGAGGAGCTGGTGAGTTCAGCGGGTGGTGAGCCAGTTGCGGTGGTCACAGGGTCGCGTCGAGCGCCCCATGCCAGAACATTTGTTGGCGAGGGCAAGCTCGAGGAAATTGCCGCGGCGTGTCGTGACAATGAAGCCGAGCTGGTGATTTTTAATCACGCGTTGAGTCCGAGTCAGGAGCGCAACCTAGAACGCGCTTTGTCCTGCAGGGTGTTGGCGCGAACGGGCCTCATTCTCGATATCTTCGCGCAGCGGGCGCGCACTCATGAAGGCAAGCTCCAAGTGGAGTTGGCGCAGCTCACCCACATGAGCACTCGGCTCGTGAGGGGGTGGACCCACCTCGAACGGCAAAAAGGCGGTAT
>VMDB01000052.1 GCA_008081075.1 Halieaceae bacterium | reverse complement strand
GCCTGCTCTTCGCGAAGCACGCTGATGCCAAAGTGCTGGCACTCGGTATACGTTTGCAGGTGGTCCGAGCTATTTTGAATACTCCACAGCACGAGGGGCGGGTCTAGCGAGACCGAAGAAAATGAATTTACCGTCGTCGCCAACGGACCGCGCTCAGGGTCGTTGACCGTTACCAGACAGACACCCGTGGCAAACTGACCCAATGTCTGTCGGAACGCATTTACATCCATCATTACTTCCCTTCTTGCTACTCTTTGTTAACGTGCTGTTTACTCTGCCGTTTCTTTCACGTTATGGTTTTCGCGTTAACTGCTTTTGCAACCGCCGTCCTAGCGATGGCAAATCACTCATCGCTGCACGCACTACCGATCAAGCCCACCCATCAAGATGTATTTGATCTCGAGGTAGTCATCGATACCGTACT
This sequence comes from Halieaceae bacterium, assembly GCA_008081075.1. GTDB lineage: Bacteria > Pseudomonadota > Gammaproteobacteria > Pseudomonadales > Halieaceae > Luminiphilus. The sequence continues at coordinate 10,666 of VMDB01000052.1, read as the reverse complement.
TCGAGCCCTCGCGCCCTGAGCCCGATGCCTTAACGCCCCCAAAAGGGGCCATTTCATTAGAAATAATGCCCTCATTGATTCCGACCATGCCGTAATCCAAGGCCTCTGAAACGCGCCACACCCTGCCAATATCACGTGTGTAGAAATATGCAGCTAACCCAAACTCGGTGTCATTCGCCAAAGCGATCGCCTCGGCCTCATCGACAAAAGAGGTTACGGGGGCCACGGGCCCAAAGATCTCATTGCGGAACACGGCCATATCCGGCGTGACACCGGTTAACACCGTGGGCATAAAATAACAGGGGCCGAGTTCAGAGCGCGTTCCGCCCAGCGCAAGGTGGGCACCCGCTTCCGTAGAAAGACGGACCAATCGCTCTACGTCCTCTACGGCACCGACATTGACCAGCGGCCCTTGTTGCACCCCCTCTTCAAGGCCATCTCCCATCTTGAGTGCGGCGGTAGCAGTCACTAGCTTCTCCACGAATGCGTCGTGAATAGACGCCTGCACCAGAATCCGATTAGTGCACACACAGGTCTGACCACTGTTGCGGTACTTGGATATCAGCGCGCCCTGCACCGCGGCATCGATATCCGCATCCTCAAAGACAATAAAGGGCGCGTTGCCACCCAACTCCATAGAGGTTCGCTTGAGTGTCGCGGCGCAAGCTTGCTCAAGACGAATACCGACCTCAGTCGAACCGGTAAAGGTGAGTTTTCTGACCAACGGACTATCGGTAAGCACGGGCCCAATGTCAGACGAAGAACCCACCACGACATTCAGTACCCCCGCGGGCACACCGGCGCGCTCGGCCAATTCCGCCATCGCCAGCGCGGACAACGGCGTCTCGGACGCGGGCTTGATCACAATCGTGCAGCCCGCCGCAAGCGCGGGGGCGGCCTTTCTCGCTATCATGGCATTCGGGAAATTCCAGGGAGTGATGGCGGCGACAACCCCCACCGGCTGCTTGATACACACCACCCGCTTATCGCCCGAGGGCGCCGGAATAACGTCGCCATCGATCCGCTTTGCCTGCTCACCGAACCATTCCATGAACGCGGCGCCGTAGGCGACTTCACCGCGGCTTTCGGCAAGCGGCTTGCCTTGCTCTGTGGTCATAATGACCGCGAGGTCCTCCTGATGCGCCATCATCAAATCAAACCAGCGGCGCAACACCTGAGCGCGGGACTTAGCGGACAAATTACGCCAGGATGACATGGCCTGATGTGCCGCGGCGATCGCAACCTCAGCGCCAGCACGCCCCACTGTGTTTACCTCTGCGATGGTCTGACCGTTCGCTGGATTGGTCACTGCGAGCGTGCCTGTCCCAGCCGCGTGCCATTGCCCGTCGATGTAACAAGCGGTTCTCAATAAAGTCGGGTCTGAAAGCTTCATTGCCATGGTTTTCACTCGGGGCCAAGACGTCGGCCCACCGTAACATCAATAAAATCCGCGCGATGGCATAAGGACCGCTCGCAATGGGTCATCACCGGCGATGTAACAACGCACGCATCCTGCATCAATCACGTGCACCGCGCCAGATCCATATGAGTGATAAAAAGCCGAGGCGTGCCCTCATGAGGGGTCACGGAAAAGGTAGGCAAATTCCGTGTACGTCTCTATTGCTGATCTCAAATAGCGGTCTCACCGGAGACCCAGGCAGGCGCGATAAGGCGCCGCTTCCGGTCTGAAGCTAGCACCACTCCCGGCTCGTCTAATGCCGTGCGATCCCACAGCTCACACGTCACCTGCTTGTGTTTTTGATCTAATCCCTCGCAATAGTTACTGTAACGACAGAGCAATACTTCATCACCTCTACCCAGTCTTACCTTTTCAAACCAGTCGGGGTCAGCGAGCGCCTGACGTGCAAGTCCGACCACATCCGCCTTCCCCTCCTCAAGAAGTGCTTCTGCCTGATAGAAACTGTGGATACCGCCTGTAGAAATTATCGGGGTTTCGTACCCAGCCGCTCTTACCACGGCTCTAATCCGCCCTACGGGTTCGCTGTTCCGGCCCCAGGGCCCCTGCGCGTCAGACAGATAGGAAGGCATACATTCATAACCACTCTGACCTGTGTAGGGATAAGCGGCCCAACCGACCTTCGGCTGCTTGGCATCATCAAACTTTCCACCTCGGGACAGACTCAAAAAATCCATCCCCGCCCGAGCGAATTCGGTGGCAAAAAAACAGGCGTCTTCGGCATCGCTCCCAGTTGCAATAATTTCATCACTGAGGAAGCGACAGCCGACAGTGTAATCAGCACCGACCGCCGCCCTCACTGCCGCATATACCTCGAGGGGCAACCGCACACGCTGTTCCCGGCTTCCACCATATCCATCGGCTCGGGTATTGGTTGCAGACAAGAAAGACGCCATCGTGTAAGCGTGAGCGTAGTGTAGCTCGATGCCATCGAACCCCGCCGCTTGCGCTCTTGTCGCCGCCTGACTGAACAGCGCCGGCAAAGTCACCGGCAACTCAGCGATCGCCGGCAAATGCATATCGGTAACGCGCTCCCGATAGCCTTGACGCAGGGCATCGAGCTCCCGTGGCGACAATACGTGCTCCAGCTCCGCGTCAGTCAGGGTGAGAAGGTGCGCCCTTATCGCTAGCTCGCTCTCTCGTTCCATACCAAGCTGCCGCCGATGGAACGCCGTTATCTCCAAGAAACGGTTGAAAAAAGCATCCGGCTGGGGGCGTCGGCGGATTGCCAAGAAATCAATCAGCTGGATCAGCAATCGGGTCTGACCAGCGCTGGCCTCACGAACCGCGTTGACCAATCGTCGCAGACCCGCGACGTACCGATCGTCGGAGATGCGTAATAGCGGCCCGCTGGGAATGTCCCTGATGCCCGTTGCTTCAACCACAATCGCGCCCGGTTTGCCCGCAGCAAATCGGGCGTACCAGTCGATCACGTCCTGCGTGACATCCCCGTTATCACTTGCCCGCCAGGGCACCATGGCTGGTACCCAGGTGCGTTGCGCCAGATCAAGATTGGGCGCAGATAGCGATGAATACAGCTGACTGCGCTTCGCCGCCTCTGCAGTAGGCCATTGCGCTACCGCGGTCTCATATTTAATGCGCTCAGGCGGTTTCCACATGGGGCTAGCTTTCGATGCGGGCCACGTCGGTCTTGATTTCCTTTAACAGGGACATCATCTGCTCAAAGTCAGCGCCGGAAAGATTTCCCAAACATTCAGTCACCCAAGATTCATGCGCTTCGGCCATCTCAGAAAAGCGTTGCCGCCCTGTGGGTGTGAGGGTGACGCAAAACGCCCGACGATTCCCAGGGACCGGCTCCCGGGCAATCAAGCCCTCTCCCTCCAATTGAGAAGCGATGCCCGACACATTCCCCCCAGAAACCATCATCCGCTGAGACAGGTCTCCCATTGTCAGCCCTTTCGGTTCGCGCGCTAACTGGGCCATCAGGTCGAATCTGGGCAGAGTAATTTCGAATTGCTTGCGTAGCCGGTTACGCAAATGCCGCTCGATCAAATTGGTACAGGTGAGCAACCGCAACCACAGCCTGACGGCATGATGGTCGTCCTGTTCAATCCGAGACTCATGGTCCAGACTCACTTGAGCAGCTGTCGCATCCATAGACTATTACTCACTTGGCAACGGGCCATTCTAATATTTTAAACATAAAATGTTTACTCTATACTAGCGGAATGTTTTAGATATAAAACGTCCGAAGCCTCAGGTCACATTGGAGAGAATGAGTTGAAAGTCATCTGTCTAGGCGGTGGACCCGCCGGTTTATATCTGGGAATCAGTCTTAAGCTCAGAAACCCTCAGCACGACGTTGAGGTCTACGAGCGCAACAAACCCGACGACACCTTTGGCTGGGGAATTGTCTTTTCGGATCAAACCGTGGACAACATCACGGCGAACGACCCTGTGAGTGCCCAACGCATCGTCGACGAATTCATTCACTGGGATCTCATCGACTGCCACGTATCGGGAGAGGTGGAGCGCTCGGGCGGGCACGGCTTCATTGGTCTCGGTCGAAAGCGGTTCCTGCAGCTGCTCCATGAGCGGGCGCGGGAGCTGGGGGTAGGACTGCACTTTGAGCAAGAGGTCGAGCTGGAAGACATGAACACTCGCTTCGCCGATGCGGACCTCATCGTGGCCAGCGACGGGCTTAACTCCAAAATCCGTAACACCTATCGGGAAGAGTTTGGCTGCACGATTGAAACGCGACCCAACAAATTCGTTTGGCTGGGAACCCACCAAACCTTCCGGGATGCGTTCACCTTTATTTTTGAACGGACCGAGCAGGGTTGGATTTGGGCTCATGCCTATCAGTTTGACGACAGCACCTCGACATTTATTGTCGAGACAACGCCAGAGGTATATGACGCATTGGGCTTCGACACGATGTCACATGAGGAAAGTGCCGAGACCTGTCGCAAAATTTTTGAAAAATACCTCGATGGTCACTCTTTGCTGACGAACTCTGCGCACATTAGAGGCTCAGCCTGGATCAACTTTCCCGCCGTCTATTGTGACAACTGGATCAAAGACGATCGTATTGTATTGATCGGCGACGCCGCCCACACCGCGCATTTCTCCATCGGCTCTGGAACAAAATTGGGGCTGGAGGACGCTATCTCTCTGGCACACCACCTCGACAGCGGAAAACCCATCAGCGTTGCGCTAAAAAACTATCAGGAAGAACGCAAAATTGATGTGCTACGACTTCAAAATAGCGCCCGTAACGCAATGATTTGGTTTGAGAATGTGCCGAGATACATTGACGCATTTGACCTAAAACAGTTCAACTACTCGATGCTGACGCGCAGCCAGCGGGTCAGCCACGAAAATCTCCGTCTGCGCGACAAAAACTGGCTCGATTCGATGGAAACGCACCTGGCGCAGCGACATCTTGGCCCGGCTGCGAATGACCCCCTACCCCCCATGTTTCTGCCTTTCTCTGTGCGAGAAATGACTTTGCAAAATCGCGTTTGCGTGTCGCCGATGTGTATGTACAGCGCTACCGACGGGCTGCCTAATGACTGGCACCTCGTGCACTACGGTAGCCTGGCGAAGGGTGGCGCTGCGCTGGTGTATACGGAGATGACCAACGTCAGTGCTGATGGCCGAATTACTCCCGGGTGCACCGGCATCTGGAGCGATGCACACACTGACGCCTGGCGGCGCATCACCGATTTTGTCCATCAACATACCCAAGCCAAAATGGCGATTCAAATCGGTCATGCGGGTCCCAAGGGAGCGACTCTGGAGCCGTGGAAATGGGATCCGAAAATTCTTGACGAACCCCTCCCCGAAAACGAGCAGTGGCCGCTGCTCTCTGCTAGCGCTGTGCCATTCGACAGCTACAGTCCCCTGCCCCGGGCGATGACCCGCGATGATATGGATAGCGTTTTGGAGCAGCACGTGGCTGCAGTGCACCGCGCGCAAGCGGCTGAATTCGACATGATCGAGATGCACGCAGCGCATGGCTATCTGCTCTCGTCCTTCATTACGCCGGTGCTGAATCACCGCGACGATGAATATGGCGGGTCTCTCGAGAATCGGCTGCGTTACCCGCTGGAGGTCTGCCGCGCCATGCGATCTGCCTGGCCCATTGAAAAACCGATGTCGGTGCGTATCTCTGCTCACGATTGGATGGGCGACGCCGGCATCACTGAGCGTGAAGCGCTGCTGATCGCGCAGGCATTTGTCGAAGCCGGAGCTGACATCATCAACGTGTCAACGGGACAAACCAGCCATGCCGCTCAACCTCAGCCGGGGCGCATGTTTCAGACGCCGCTATCAGACATTATTCGTAACGATGGCAACATACCGACCATTGCCGTGGGAAACATCTACGAAACTGATCATGTGAACAGCATTATTGCTGCGGGGAGAGCAGATCTGGTTTGTCTGGCGCGCCCACATCTTGCCGATCCGAATTGGACGCTGCACGCCGCAGCAGAGTTGGGTTATCGGGGTCCGGGCGCAGTAGAGCAGCACCAGTACTTTTTAGGCTATCGGCAGGCCTACACGCTGGCAGAGCGTAAACGCGAGGCGGCCTCATGAGTCGGCATGTATTGGTTACGGGCGCCGGTACGGGCATCGGTGAGGCTGTTAGCCGCCAGTTGCACACCGACGGGTATCGGGTCTCGCTGGTCGGGCGACGTCCTGAGCCCCTGGCGGCACTATCGGCTTCTCTCGGCGAAAATGCCTACGCAGTCACTGGCGACGTCGCTGATAGGAGCAGCATAAGCTCCGCTTTTGCCTCCGCCAGAGAGCGCTTCGGCAGTATCGAAATACTGGTGAACTCCGCCGGCATGGCGCCAACGGCACCCTTTCATCGTGTAGATTTCGCAGACTGGCAGCGCACGATGGATGTTAACGTCAACGGCGTGTTTCACTGCTCCCAGATCGCGCTAGGGGATATGCTGGGCGCCGGTTGGGGCCGCATCATTAATATCGCTAGTGTCGCTTCACTGCGGGGATTTCCCTATGTGAGCGGCTACTGCGCGTCCAAACACGCCGTTTTGGGCATGACGAGGGCGGTGGCGCTGGAGGTTGCGACGCAAGGCGTTACCGTGAACGCAATCTGCCCTGGATATGTCGATACTGATATCGTACGGACAGCGATTTCAGAGATTGTGGCCAAGACAGGTCGGACCGAAGAGGACGCCATGCGGCACTTTACCGAGAGCAACCCTCAAGGGCGACTTGTGGAGGCATCAGAAGTCGCCAGCGCAGTCAGCTGGCTGTGCAGTGATGGAGCAGCCAGCGTCACAGGACAAGCGGTCGCGATTGATGGCGGCGGTACCGCCTGACACAAGGGATACGAACATGCAGACAACATCACTCGCCCACTACGACGCACAACACTTCTTATGGGAGTGTGACAACCGCGTTGCGACCATTACGCTCAATCGACCCGAGCGGAAAAATCCGCTGACCTTCGACTCCTACGCGGAGTTACGAGATTTGTTTCGTGATCTCGTTTACGCCTCTGACGTCGACGTCGTGGTGATCACCGGCGCAGGCGGTAACTTCTGTTCCGGCGGCGACGTGCATGAAATCATTGGGCCTCTAACTGAAATGAACATGAAAGAGCTGATGGCCTTTACCCGCATGACGGGGGATCTTGTGAAAGCGATGCGCGCCTGTCGCCAACCGGTAATCAGCGCCGTCGAGGGTATTTGTGCCGGCGCGGGCGCGATCATCGCGATGGCCAGTGATCTGCGCTACGCGAGTGACACCGCGAAGGTGGCATTTCTTTTTAACCGCGTTGGCCTCGCGGGCTGTGATATGGGCGCCTGCTCCATCCTCCCGCGCATTATCGGCCAAGGGCGCGCGAGCGAGCTGCTTTACTTTGGCCGTTCAATGAGCGGTGAAGAGGGGGAACGCTGGGGATTTTTTAACGGCTTGAGCGCAACACCGGTAGAAGACGCAATGGCGGCTGCTACGCGCATTGCCAACGGCCCCACCTTTGCCAACGGCATCACAAAGACGCAACTCCACCAGCAGTGGAACATGTCTGTAGACCAAGCGATTGAGTGCGAAGCCCAGGCACAGGCAATTTGCATGCAGACTGAAGATTTCCGTCGCGCCTATAACGCGTTTGTAGAAAAACAGCAGCCCGTGTTTGAGGGTGACTGACGCGATAGTAATTCGTCGGGAGAGAGCAGAATGAGCGACAAAAGCTTCCTACAGTGGCCTTTTTTTAACGACGAGCACCAAGCCTTAGCCGCGCGCCTGGATGACTGGGCGAGCAGCCACCTGCCCGCGATTACGGCAGACGAGCATCATGATTTAGACGGCACCTGCAAAGCCATTGTCAAAGCATTAGGTGAGGCCGGCTTCGCAACCTATGCCGTCCCCGCCAGCGCAGGCGGACATCATGAAAAGCTTGATGTCAGGAGTCTCTGCCTCATCCGGGAAACGTTGGCCCGTCACAACGCGCTGGCTGACTTCGCTTTCGCGATGCAAGGATTGGGCAGTGGGCCTATTTCGCTCTTTGGCAACGAAGCACAGCAGTCGGCCTACCTCAATGCCGTGGCGACTGGCGATAAAATAGCCGCTTTCTCGCTGTCTGAACCTGAGGCCGGCTCCGATGTCGCGGCAATGACTTGCACCGCGCGGCAGGACGGAGACGAGTGGGTTCTGAATGGCACCAAAACATGGATATCTAACGCCGGTATCGCTGACTTCTATACTGTCTTTGCGCGCACCGACGACACGGGCGGCGCTAAAGGTATTAGCTGTTTCATCGTCGAGGCGAATTCGCCCGGGTTCGAGGTAACGGAACGCATCGACTTGGTCGCCCCGCATCCACTCGGCACACTGAATTTTAATGAGTGCCGAGTCGCCAAGTCACAGCTGGTAGGTCAGGAAGGCAAAGGGTTCGGTATCGCCATGGCGACACTGGACGTGTTCCGGTCAACCGTAGCTGCCGCCGCACTTGGCATGGCGCGGCGGGCGCTGGATGAGACGCTCAACTACACCGCGGAGCGCAACATCTTCGGTGGCAAGCTGGGAGATCTACAGCTGGTTCAGGCCAAAATTGGCGAGATGGCGCTGGGCGTGGATAGCAGCGCGCTGCTGGTTTACCGCGCAGCTTGGACCAAAGATTGCGCCGCGGAGAGGGTTACCCGCGAGGCGGCAATGGCCAAATACCACGCCACCGAAACGGCACAACAGGTCATCGATGCGGCGGTCCAGCTGCATGGCGGTAAAGGTGTCACGAAGGGATACATCGTCGAGGCACTTTATCGGGACATTCGCGCCCTGCGAATTTATGAAGGCGCTAGCGAAGTTCAAACCACGATCATTGCAAGGCAGACGGTCGCCAACCACGCCTAACGCGCCGACTGGGTCGCAAGGTGTTAAAAAAATGAGGCGCGACTTCGGGTTAGAATGTGCGCCTTTCGGTATAGCAGAGCAGCATTTTGACGACCTCCCCCACCGCCGACGGCCACTTGAACAGCGAGCCGATAACCCTGGATAAAAGCGCGATTGTGGACTTCGCTTCGCGCTTTGATCCGCAGCCCTATCATTTGGATGCTGACGCAGCAGAGCAATCCATATTTGGCGGCCTATGCGCCAGTGGATGGCACATCGCCGCCTTGGCAACCCGACTGGTCAGCGAGACTTTGCTTCAGAATGGACACCCGTTCGTGGAAATGATCTCGGTCAGCCAGCTGAATTGGAGTCGACCCACCTTTGTGGACGAGCAAATCAGCGTGCGCATCGCACTCGACGCGTCATTCTCAGAGAGTCCTATCCCGGACACGCATGCTCAGAACCTGCAGGTCGATGTTTGCAATGGTGACGGAGCGGTAGTTGCAACCATGTCCGTCACCGCGGCGATCGCGGCTGAACCCAACCCGGGAGCACCGCAGTGAGTGTCCTTTACCTCAGAGATCGATGGTTTGAAGATCTGCCGATAGGCGAATTCCATGTCTTTGGTTCGCACACGTTCAGCGAACTTGAAATTGTGGAGTTCGCGGAGGCCTTCGACCCCAGACCCCAATCGACCGATCCTGTCCAAGCGCGCCTCAATCACCGGCAAGGCCTCGTCGCCAGTCCGTGGTTAATAACAGCTATGTGGATGCGCAAGATGGTCGATTACATGGAGGTGTACGCCCAAGGCGTGAACGACGGTCGCCGGAACGGCGCGGGGGTAGCCATTAATGACCTGCAATGGCTGGACCCGGTCCGTCCCGGGCATACCTTGACCTATACCTACGAGATTATTGCCAAACCAGACCGGGTGATCCGGCAAAAATGGGGTCTGATTCGATCACGTAACGAGGCTTTTAATCAGTACGGCAACAAGGTCATGCAGTTCGAGATTGACATACTCGCTGAGCGGCGCCCCTAAGCTTTAAACGATGTCCAGCATTAGCAGGCTGGCAATCGTCACAGCCAGAAAGAGCGTCTCCCCTCCCAGCAAAGCAATCGGTCGCCATCCGATCGATGCCACCTCGCGCAGTGAGGTCCTCACGCCCAAAGCCGTCACGGCCAATAACAGGAGTCCGGTGGCAAGCTGCGACATCGAATGCGTCAGCGCTTCGGGCAGCGATACCGTATTATTCAGCAGAAATAACGCGATAAACCCGAGCAAAAATACTGGGAACACAGGCCTCGCCGACTGATTGAAATCCTTCGATTGAGTAGAATTGCGGCAGAGAAACGCGATCCCGATGACGACCGGCACAAGCATAGCCACGCGCAATAACTTCACAAAGGTGGCCAGATCTCCCGTCTCGGATGACACGCTGTATCCCGCACCCACCACTTGGGCAACATCATGAATCGTCGCTCCAATGAAAAAGCCCATATCTGTCGGCGTGAATTGGAGCAAATCACCGAAGATGGGATAGAACACCATCGCGGCAGTGCTAAAAGTAGTCACCCCGATGACTGTAAACAGGGTGTGCCGCTGCTTCAGTTCCGACTCTGGGAGCGCCGCGCTAATCGCCATCGCTGCTGAGGCGCCACAAATGCCCACGGCACCGCCCGTAAGCAAGCCCAAATCCCGATCACAACCCAGGGCTCGCGACCAGATCACACCAAAAAAAAGGGTCATAAACACTGCCGCGCAAACGGCCAAGACCGCCGTCCAACCGAGGGCAGCAACATCACCAACACTTAATCTGAGCCCCAGTAAGGCCACGCCAAATCGAAGGCAAGGCCCAGATG
>VMDB01000153.1 GCA_008081075.1 Halieaceae bacterium | reverse complement strand
CTGTCAGTGCCAACGGATCTAATCAGGTAGCCGATGGCGCCTTTAGCCGCGGCGATGCTAGGGCCCGCCGTCCGCGCTTCGTTGAAATATCCATAGGAAGAGCCATCCTGCGTTCGCTGCATCGCATGCCCGACATAAGCGATCTGCCCGGTCAGACTGCCAACAGGCGCGCGCTTCAAGTCCTCTAAGGTTGCGAAGATCGCGACTTTTCCTACCAGACCCCCCTCAGGTGTAGGCACAGAGCCGCCGAGGGCTGTCGCGGCTAGGGGTTGCGGAAAGGGTGATATCACCTCGGCACCCTCGTCGTATCGTTCCCAAGCCTCCATCTCGAAAGGCTCCACCCGCACCTGCGAAAAGCCCTTTCTCTTGAGCATGCTTAGCGCCCAATCCCGGGCACGAGCTTCGGATTCGCTGCCCGCAAGTCGAGGCCCGACTTCCGTAGTCAACGAGGTTACGATGGCTAGCGCGGTTGTGCCCTGCATGGCTCGATCACGCAAGTCTACCGCTCGGGTAAAGGCCTCTTCCGTCGATGCCTGAGTGACATATGCGGTCACACACAGGAGTGTCATTCCGAAACCAGCGGCAACACGCCATGGCCAATGCATCGCCGCCGTCTGCCTAAATGCTCTTTGCTGTGAATGACTCATAAAGTGGGCCCGGGACGATTCGCGACGCGTTTTTTGCGCTCTGCCAGCCACGCATTCGCGACTTTGGTCTGCGCCTTCGTCGCGGCCATCACGCCCACTTCAACCTGTGTTCTGCCCGTATGACCTAGCGCGGCGATTTGTTCATAAAACCAATATTGCGTTGCAAACGCGCCCATTGTTCGCACCAATTTAATCCCATTCAGAAATTTGAGCGCACCGGGCAGCAAGGACAGCGTATCCTCAAATCGCGGTAGTTCGGCCACGCCATCGAGGAGCTGATTGGGTGCGTCCGTAACCACGCACATTGGGCGACCAATCCCCACCATGTCGCCACAACCACTTTTAAGCAGCTCATCCATTGCGTCTAGACGACGTAACCCGCCCGTTACCATGAGAGGAATGGTAACCTCCCGCCTCATCGCTTCTGCAAAATCGACGAAGTAGGCCTCTCGCGCTCTTGTCGATTGCGCAATTACCTGGTCTTCAATGGGTTCTATGCCCTCGAGATTAAGCAAACGCGGCTGTTCATAGGTGCCACCAGAAATCTCGATGAGGTCGACACTGGCTTCTTGCAGCCACTTCGCGACCCGAAGACTCTCAGAGAACTCAAATCCTCCACGCTGAAAATCAGCGCTGTTGAGCTTGACCGAAATCGGTATCTTGGGCCCAACCGCAGCGCGAACGCGCGCAACACACGACAACAGTAATCGGGCACGATTTTCGAGCGTACCTCCCCACTGGTCTTCTCTTTGATTGCTCCGCGGACTCAGAAACTGCGACAGCAAATAACCGTGTGCCGCGTGTAGCTGTATACCTGTAAATCCGGCGTTAATAAGCACCTTGGCGGCATGCGCAAACCCTGCAACAACCGATTCTATTTCCTCCGCCGTCATAGGCGATGGCTCGCCAAATTGCCCGCCCGGCAGACCCAACTTTACCGCGGAAGGTGCTTTAGGGCGGGGATTCACGTTCTTTTGACACTGCCGGCCCGCGTGGCTGATTTGAGCCCAAAAATGATTCCCATTGGTTGTGCCAGCGGCCGCCCACCGCTCGAGGGCCTCGCGCATCGGTAACCCCGGCTCAGAATCAATAATAACGTTACCGGGGCGCTCCAGATGATCACCGTCGATTTGCACATTACCCGAGAGCAGAAGCCCCGCGCCACCTTGACTCCAAATACGGTAGAGCTGCTCAAGCGCGGTAGTGGGCTGCCCGAGAGGATCAGCTAATCCCTCCGTCATGGCCGCCTTACAGAGACGGTTTTGAAGAGTGGCGCCACAAGGCAATGTCAGCGGCTGAGAAATCATAATCTACATTACTTTATTATTTAATTGTAAATAATTGGTTTAATTATATATTTTTAAGATAACCGAGCCGATCTACAGATGCCAGTATGCCCTCCCAGCCGCCCTCGATAATAGGAGCAAGCGCATCTGCGATTCCGGTATCAGTGCGCCATTGCAAATATCGGTCGTAAGAGGTCTCAAGGTCCCAGTATTCCACCAATAAATACGTGTTGGCCGCATCGTTAAACACCACATCAATCTGTTCACAACCCTGGAAGGCTCGAGTCTCTGACAACGCCGCGCGAAACAGTCCCTCCATGGCCTCCGCTTGTCCGGGCTTACAGGGGAACTTGGCCACTACTACGAAGCTCATTATGTTTTACCCACGTAATACGATTTGTGAGGCAGAGCCTACGGTAACTCCTTTGCCATTGAAACCGAAAGTAAGACAAATCCCGCCCTCTATGTCGAGGCGTGCAAATTGCGCTATTGGCCTTACCTCTGCCACTGTGCGGTAATACCACCATAGGAACTGAACGGCCTACAGGAAGTCACATCTCGATCATGGCGTATTTAGGAGCTTTAAATTGAGCAGACTCACCGTGTTAAGTGTTATCGCCGTTGTGGCGACATACTTTCTGGCACAGCCTCTGGCGGCGAAGACCATTTCGGTCGAGGGCCAGAGCACCGTAGAGATCACTCCCGAATTTGCCACACTCAGCGGCGCCGTCACCCAGATCTCCAAAGCCAGCCCCGCTGCCGCTCAGCAGCGTGTTGACGCTGTCATCAATGGCTTGCTCGCGACGATTGAGGCGCTGCCCGCCGATCCTGAGAGCATTGAAGCAGGACAGCTCAGGGTTCAGCCGCGCTATCGCTGGAATTCGACCGCCGAAACCCAAGAACTCGTGGGTTATGAGGCCACGCGCGAGTTCTCTTTTCGGCTGCTGGACCTCGATAGTGTTGGCGAGGCTTTGCAAGCGCTCTCCCAGGCCGGTACCACCCGTTTGGATGGGCCGATCTACGGCAGCTCGAAGGTCGACACAGCACGAGCAGAGGCGCTGGGTCAGGCATATGCCAGGGCGCTAGCCGATGCGCGAGTGCTGGCGTCGGCGAGCGGACTCAGCTTGGGGGCGCCGGAGACAATTAGCACCGGTAACACGGGCGGGCCTATTTTTCCTCTCATGGGGCGAGTAGCCACGGAGGCGATGTCTGCGGACCCATCCCCACGCTACGAACCGGGCTTGCTGCAGGTAACCGCCTCGGTCAGCGTGATCTTTAGTACCCGCCCATAAACCGCGTTTGCTGAGCTCAAAGAACCCGGGCTTGACTGACTTTCCCAGCGTCAAGGTGGGCAACCGCCCGCGGATAACCCGTGTGAGCGCCCCTCTGCCGAAGCCGGAAAGAGAAACCGGACGAGGAAAACCGTTAATTGTCGCCCTTGGATTAGCCTCCAACAGACCCTATTATTAAGGTAAACCCACCAAACAGAGAGTTTGTGATATGAATGACAAGCCCGTATTTTCCAGCGCCGTCAGCATGGATCCTACCGCCGGCATTGTCAGCACCAATAAAGTGCTGAGCAATACCTACTGGCTGCTAGGCCTGACTCTGGCGTTTAGCGCGTTCACAGCGACACTGTCCGTATTGATGAACCTGCCCCAATGGATGGCACTGGTCTTGATGCTCGTTGGCTTTGGCTTGCTCTTCGTCGTGCACAAGATGGCTGATTCCGCCAAGGGTCTGCCCGCTATTTTCGCCTTCACGGGCGTATGGGGCGCTTCCATCGGCCCGATGCTCTCGTTCTATCTCGCGATGGAGAACGGGCCCACCATGGTGTTGCAAGCCCTCGGCGGCACGGCGCTGATCTTCTTCTCACTCTCGGCCTATGCACTCAACACCAAGAAAGACTTCTCCTACCTCGGTGGCTTTCTGATGACGGGGCTGATCGTGGCTGTGGTTGCCATGATTGCCAACATCTTTCTGGCTATCCCCGCCCTGTCGATCACTATTTCTGCAGTGGTCATTATGATAATGGCCGGTCTGATACTGTTTGATACCAGCCGCATTATTCAGGGTGGCGAGACTAACTACATTCGGGCGACGGTGGGGCTGTACCTCAATATTTTCAACTTGTTTGTCCATTTGCTGCACCTGATTGCCGTGTTCACCGGCGGCGATGACTGAGCAAACATTGCGATTAGTAAAAGCCCCGGCGTCGCCGGGGCTTTTTGTATCTGCACCGTGATATTCACGCTGATTATCCGAACACCGGCTAACGAGTTGGACCGATGGCAGCGCGCCCAACGGTTCATCAGCACCGCCGTGGACGAAGGCCACACCGTCCGCCAAGTATTTTTTCATAGTGCTGGGGTTTCGTCGGCCGTGCACCGCGACGCGAGGCCCGGCTGGAATAAGCTTGCCGAGCGCACGGGCGCGGAGTTTCTCCTGTGCAGTCAGGCGGTAGAGGAACACGGGATTGTTATTGAGCCGCCTTTTGTCGTAGGAGGCCTTGGTGCGCTTGTAGAGGCTGCTGTCAAAGCTGACAAGGTGCTCTCTTTTGTCTAATCGCAAACACTGGTTGCTCACCATTTCGGGGGGATCCGACGGCGACCCACAAACCATGCGCGCGGGTGTTGATTTAGCTCTGGCCGCGGGCGCCTTTGGTCAACAGGTAACGCTGGTTTTTTCAGGAGCAGCCTTACCGTTTCTCGGTGATACGGCTCCCTCTGAGGAGGCGCTTTATCGCTTACTTGGATCACTGCCCTACTACGACATTGAGCAGGTATACGCGCTGAATGGCGCAGAGGAGCATGCAATTTACCGGGACGATATCAGCATCACGCCGCTAACACCCCGCCAATGGTCCGACGCGGCGTCGAAGGCCGATATCGCGATCAATTATTGATGAACATTCATCTACTCTTCCGCCGCGAACGAATCGCCGAGCTGGTATCGGTCTTGACGCCCGGCGATACCGTCATTTTGATGGAAGAAGCTTTAGCCGACGATTTCTGTACGGCAACCGGCCAACTGCGCTGTCACGCTAAAATCTTGAGCGATAACGCGACGCCATCGGAGCGAACTCTCGATACAGTGGATTGGGTAACGTTAATGCAAGCACATCGTCACTGTATTAGCTGGGACTGACCCGGAATGACCCCCGTTGATTTAAACCATCTGTGCGATCACAACGGCTTTTTAACTCGCCGCGAGGACTGGAATAAGGATGTGGCGCAATCACTGGCAAAGGCTGAGGGTATCGCGCTGTCTGAGCCGCACTGGGAGATCATTGCGCTGCTGCAAACGTTTTACACCCGTTACGGTGATTCGCCCGCCAATCGAGCATTGGTGGCCTTTATAAAAGAGCAACTTGGCCCCGAAAAAGGCAGTAGTCTCTACCTCATGAAATTATTTCCTGGTTCTCCGGCGCGCGTGGGAAGTCGCATTGCCGGGCTCCCGAAGCCCAAGAACTGTCTCTGAGCACCTCAGTGCTTGCCGAACAATACCAACCCGATCGCTGTGAGGCGCTATTTGATGCCAAAGCCCAAGCCGCACTTGAGCAGCTGTCGCCGTTTTCACCCCCAGCCCCCGCACTCTATGGGTCGCCACCGAATGGTTACCGGCTGCGAGCAGAATTCAGAATGTGGCACGACGGTGATGACCTCAGCTATGTGATGTTTCCGCCCGGTCAACGGGACGCACCTTACGTGATTGATTACTTCCCGATCGCGGGGCCGAAAATAGCCGAGAGCATGGAGCCACTGCGACTGTGGCTTAAAGACACCCCCGCGCTTAGGCGGAAACTATTTCAGGTTGAATTTTTGTCTACCTTGAGCGGCGAATTGCTCATTACCCTGGTGTATCACCGACCGCTAGATGAAGCGTGGGTCGCGGAAGCGGAGGGCTTGGCGGCGCAGCTGAACTGCAAGGTGATCGGCAGAAGTCGGAAACAAAAAATCACCCTCCGGGAAGATTGGGTAGAAGAGACATTGAATATCGGCGGCGACCAGTTCCGCTATCGGCAACCGGAGCAATGCTTCACTCAACCCAACGGCCACATCAATCAAAAAATGGCGGAATGGTTGATGCTGCATTGCGAGCGCACCCATACGGACCTACTGGAACTGTATTGCGGCATTGGCAACTTTACTTTTCCGCTAGCAAAGCGATTTAACCGAGTCTTGGCAACAGAGCTGAGCAAAAAAGCCACTGAAGCCGCCCGCTGGAATACCGCGATCAATGGCACCAAGAATGTCGAGTTTGCGCGGCTATCGGCCGAGGAGATGACTTCGGCGTTCTCGAACACGCGGCATTTCCGACGACTCGAACATCTCTCGCAGCCGCTGAACGATTATCAGTTTTCTACTCTCTTGGTGGATCCGCCCAGAGCCGGCTTGGATCCTGCGACGCTTAAATTAGCGGGCGGCTTTGAGCGCATCCTCTACATCAGTTGCAACCCCAAAACGCTCAATGAGAATCTGTCGCATCTTGTATCCACGCACCAGATAGAGCAACTCGCGTTCTTTGATCAGTTTCCCTACACGGAGCACTTGGAATCTGGAGTGATTCTAAAGAGACGAGCCATATGAAACCCATGAAACCCGAGCAAATTTCTGAGCACCTTCAACAACATTCCCAGTGGAGACTTGATGACCCATGGCTGGCACGCGATATTCAGTTCCCCGATTTTCAAAGCGCTTGGCAGTTTATGAACTTTGTGGCGGAATGCGCTGAGAAACAGGACCATCATCCTAACTGGTATAACGTTTACGGCACGGTTCAGATCCGTCTCTCATCACACGATGCCGGGGGAGTGACCGAACGAGATTTTGCACTGGCCAAACTCATCGACGAGTACCTGGCTCAAGCAGTATTCACAGAATTGCCAGCCACCCCGATCTTTAATTCGTAATCACAGGAGAAACACCGATGCAGCTCTCTTTCTATGACGCCAGCGTGTTGTGCTATCAACAGGTGCTCGACAGCACCGCGAACATCCTCAAAAAAGGTGAGGCACATGCCGCTTCGAATAATCAGTCGCTCGACGACATTGTTCAGTACCGAATGCACGAGACCATGCTGCCATTTAGCTTTCAAGTGATTTCAGTGTGGCACCACTCATATGGTGCGATTAAAGGTATGCGCGATGGTGTGTTTGCCCCACCGCCAAAAAAGCCCGACATCGATTACGCCGGGTTGTGCGCCTTGATCGACGAGGCCAGAGATTTCATGAAGGAAGAGACTATTGACTCGATGGAGGCGCTCTCGGGTCAAAAGATGCATTTTAAAATGGGCGACATGGAGATCCCGTTTATCACCGATAAATTTTTGGCGACCTTCTCTAAACCCAATTTTTATTTCCACGCCACCACCACCTACGCAATTTTGAGGGCGATGGGCACACCCCTAGGGAAGATGGACTATTTAGGCAATATGGCAGTAGGCCACTAACGGACACATCGTGGGCCCGGGGGAATCGTTTGCCTTGCAGCCTCCCCCGGCATTCAAGCCGTTAAAAATCGCTGGATCGCGCTACTTACGCCAGGCTCATTCAACATCGGTGCGTGTCCAACATCTGGCACGTTGAGCACCGTGAGTTGCTGATGGCGTTCACGCATTCGCGCCACACAGTCTGTTGTCAGCAGGTCAGTGAGATCACCGCGAACCAGCAGCGTGGGCACCGACCCAAGGGCATCAAACATTGACCACAGAGTCTCCGACTCCGAATCCGCTCCCTCTTGCTTTAGCGGCTCCATGATTCTCGGGTCGTAATCAATGACAATCTGTCCGTCGCGCTCAACATAGCTTTGTTTCGCCAAGTGCTGCCACTGGGCCTCCTCCCATAAGGGGAAAATTTCTGCGTTCTGCGACTTGATATAAGCAGTAGCTGCCGCCCAATCATCAAAGGGGCCTGCCAACCCTACATAGGATTTAATGCGCTCGAGGCCGGCGCTGGCAATTTCAGGCCCGATATCGTTGATCACAGACCGCTCGATAAGATCCGGATAAAGCGCATTGAGGGCTAAGATCATTAATCCCCCCATCGACGTACCGATGGCATTGACCCTTTCAATCTCAAGGCTTTGCAGCAAGCAATGCATATCATCAACGTAGTGAATAATGTGGTAACGCGTGCTGTCGTCGTCGTACTCCGACAGACCTCTGCCTCGCTGCTCCGGTACCAAAACACGAAAGTGCTCTGCCAAATCGATCGCCAGATCATGAAAGTCGCGGCTGTTTCGAGTGAGCCCATGTAAACACAGTACGACAGGCGCCTGAGCTGATGGGCCCGGATAATCTCGTGCGTAAAGCCTTAAGCCGTCGCCGCTTTTAAAGAAGTAGTCATGAAACCCGCTCATACCGCTTGCTGATACCGTTGAGACAATGCGCCATAAACGGCTTCGGGATAATCAGCAGCGGCTTCATCGAGCGAATCCAACACCTCGACAAGATGTTCATTATCTTCACGACCTCCCCAAAGCTTGATGTAGGTGCCCTCCTGATAGCCGTGATCCTGCCGAAAAAAATTGAGCACATTTTTACCCACGTATTGGCGGTACAGCTCCTCGGGTGTCAATCCGCACGCCCGCATGAGAGCGGCAAAATGGGCAACCGAAAATGACATGGTCTCAAGGGCATGGTGTGCCAACGCCTCAGTCGCTTCGTGAATACCTACAGCAGATGGCGCTTCGAGCGCTAGTTGAGTGCTGATGTGATCGGCCAGTGCGTCGAGACTGCTCTCGGTTTTAAATAGGGCGGACATACCGAAGTGCCAAATATCCACAACCTCCAGCCGAACCTGATCCATATCGGGCTCCTGCTTTTTCCACCACTTGTAACCTACGTGATCCATCAACTCGCCACATTCGATCCACACCGCCCTGTACCAGGCAAAGTCTTGGTCAATCCAGTGCTCGTGAACCCGTGCGTTCATGCGAGACTGCATCTCCAACATATTCTTTACCGCCTTTCTTTCCACCCTCAGCACATCCTCTAATTGACAAAAATTGACTGCCGCCGCGTCGCACAAAACTATCGTACGACACACCCGTTGCCGTTACAGAAAAAAGTTGCGGATCCAGGCTGGTGATACCGCTCGCTCATTCGTAAAGCGCGAGATCCTTCTCAAAGAGCATTTCTGGATGGGCAAATGCCTTAAATTCGAGACAGTTCCCGCAAGGATCCTCTAAAAAGAACGTGCGCTGTTCTCCGACTCGGCCCTCGAAGCGCGTCGTGGGTGAAATTCTGAATTCCTCACCCGCAGACCTCACTCGCTCCGCCAAGGCATCAAATGCGGCGACATCCAAAACAACACCGAAGTGCGGTACTGGAATATGCTCGCTGTCGACCCGGTTTACCGCAGCACCAAGTACTCGCTCTGACGCCACGTGGTGGAGCACTACTTGATGGCCAAAAAAATTAAGATCGATCCAATCGGCAGATTCGCGGCCACGAGTGCAGCCCAGCACTGACTCGTAAAATGCCGCCGCCGCGATCAGATTATTGACAGGAATGGCTAAGTGAAACGGCGATATCTCAACGGGTTGGCTCACAGGGTGTTCACCACATCGCTACTGGATTAATCACCATTTGCACCGCACCTTTCAATCTGGCTTGACCCAGTACAAACATAAACTCCTTCACGCCCTCTTCAGCTAACCGACCCGTGTTCATTGTCTCGAGAATATAAATGCCATTTTCTTTGAGAAGAATCGCGTGGTCATAGAAGACCTTGTCCCCCGGACGCGGGGGCACGGCGCCTAGCCCCCAGGTATCTGCGCCAACGGCCAGAGGTTTTAGCGCTGCGAGAAACCGCGCGGCCTCATTGGTGATGCCCGGTATCGTGCTCACCCACAGATCAGGCTCGGTGGCCAGCTTTGCGTCCGTCCAGCCCGTGTGGAACAGCACCACATCGCCCTCTCCCACCGTTACGTCCTGAGCGGCCATCGCGGCTCGAATATCGTCACTGGTGAAAGGTTGAGCGGCCGACAAATGGTCAACACCAAAGTGCTTGGCCATGTCGATTAACACGCCACGCGCCACCATGGGTGGAACTTGACTGATATCGAGCTTGGTCAAGCCGGTAATTTCGGAAAAGTCCTCGCCACGGTTGCAGTTGTAAAAGGTGCCGTTTTCTCCAAGGTGCCCAAGGCCGTCCAATTGAGGACCAGTGCCAAGCCACATTTGGACCAGATCGTCGTTAGCGCTGATCTCCCATCCGTACTGGTGCGAGCCCTCGGCCCGATAATGCAAGCCGGGCTGAACCACCTGGAGGGCGGTGTAGCGTGGGGGATAAGCAGGCATACCCGGCGCAATCACTATGCCGAGGGGATGACTCGCCCCCTGCTTTACTAGCGAGGCAGCGGCAATAGTCCGCTCTGGCGTAATGCGATTGGCGGCACCAATCTGGTCAGTCGCGCCCCATTGCGATGGCTGACAGTCCTCCGCCGCTGCACTAGCAGTAGACAGTAAAAAATAACTGGCCAGTAAAACCGATAGTCGCGCCATATCCGCATCCCTCTGAATCATGTCCTCCCAAGAGCGTGACACGCGATATGAAGGCGATGCAACAGGAAAACAGGGTGGCGACACCACCCTGATTCAGCTTATGACTCAGCCAGCTACCGCACCCCTATATCGCAGGGCCAGCTGAGCACAGGCCCCTCATTCGGCGTTATTAAACACTAACCGTCCTGCATAGCTACGGTTACGCTCACAGCTGGCGAGCGCGTTGTTTTCCTCTCGCACCTCAGGGTGCGCATTCAGAAATTCCCCCCACGCATCTGCCGTCTTGCCTCGGTGTTCAAAGGTGTACCAATGATTCATCTGCACATAGTCATATGGCCAGTCAGGCTCAAAACCGAGGTAAGGCGTAAACACATGCATGCCCCAGCCCTCCAAGCCCGCCGCCTTCATCAACTCTCCGTGGCGAGCCTGAGCGTCTATCACTTGTTGCAGCGTCACGCCCTCGTTAAGCGTGCAGTCTGCCCATTGATAAGGCTGCCAGCTATCGCGCGCATCAGCGGGGATACGGCTATGGGCCGTCGCGGCATTGAACATGGCAATGGCGCCGCTGCAGGTCCCAGCAGGCTCCTGCGGGTCGTCCTGCTCGGCCATCCATGCCCAATAATCGTTGGTGTAACTGCCCCACTCGTCATACATAGACTGCCCGTCTGGCCAGTTGCCCCAAAGGACATAGTCATAGGGGTTATCAACCCCAGCGTGCATTGGTGTCAGCACGGCTTGGTTGTACTTTGTGCCGGCGGTTTT
>VMDB01000126.1 GCA_008081075.1 Halieaceae bacterium | reverse complement strand
ACGGGTTTTACTACTGTGCGCCATGTGGGCGCTTGGTTTCCCGACACCGTGTACCGTGCGCGAAAGCTGATCGAGGCAGGAAAAGCAATAGGGCCCCGAATTCAGACTGCAGGCCCCTACCTCACCATCCCCGGGGGTGGGGGTGACCTGACCTTCCCTGAAATTCCTCCGGAGCAAATCCCCGCAGAATCACAGCAAGGCATTGCTAGCTCGCCTCAAGAGTTCGCCGCCCGGGCTGAGAGCGCGATTTTAGCCGGCGCCGACTTCCTCAAGGTCATTGCTTCCGGGGCAGTCTTTTCTGTGGGCACAGATCCGGGAGCACCGGAAATGACTCGCGCCGATATCGAAGCGGTCGTGGCCATCGCCAGAGCTTACGGGAAAAAAGTCACTGCCCACGTGCACAGTGATCAGTCCGGACAGGATGCGATTCTTGCCGGTGTCGATTCGCTGGAACACGCCTCTCTGCTGACTGACAGCACGATCGATCTCGCGGCGGACCGTGGCGTGGCACTGTCGATGGATATTTACAATGGCACCTATACCGACACCGTGGGTCGGGCACAGGGTTATCCAGCCGTATTCTTAAAGCGGAACACCGACACCACAGAGGCCCAGCGATCTGTTTTCGAGCTCGCCTACAAAAAAGGCGTGACGCTACTCTACGGCACCGACGCAGCGGTACTCCCCCACGATATGGGGGGCTGGCAGTTCGCCACCATGGTCGAGCATGGGATGACACCGATGGACGCCATCCGATCTGCCACCTCGGTCGCAGCAACGCACATGGGACTGGACTCTGAAGTGGGCGCGATCGATGTTGGCAGAGTCGGCGATGTCATCGCCGTTCGGGGTCACCCCCTCAAGGATATGACGGTCCTGCGTCAGGTTGATGTAGTCATAAAAAGTGGGCTGATGATCAAAGCGCCGGCCTCGATCGCCGATTAACTTGAATCAGTTACCAGACTTCGCCATCATCTTTTCACCCACCAACCAGTTTGCTGACGTATGAGCCCATGGATATCGGAGTCCCCATCAAAGATCTCGGTGCTTACGACATCGAACCGTTGAAGGCGAAGATCCTCGGATTGCCCGAGGAGGCTTGGTGGGGCAATCAGTTCAGGCAGCACGAGTACGAGGTGCACCAACACACGCAGTCGATCGTGCTGGTGTTTACCGATGGAGAAGGCTGGCCAAATATAGAGGTGTCCAAAGACATCGGCTGGGACCTCCTCGCAGACGAAGCAGTCCCGCTGATGCACAGGATCCTTGCCGATCACTACCCTCCCGGGGGCACTATTATTCGGGCAATGGCGGCAAGGCTGGAAGCCGGTGGGATCATCAAACCACACACTGACAAGCACCCCTCATTTCATTCCGGCCACAGGATCCATATCCCGATTTACACCAACCCCAGAGTGCGCTTCATGATCGATGGGCGACCCCAAAGCATGCCTATTGGTCACGTTTACGAAATCAATAACCAGAAGCAGCACAGCGTCATGAATAAGGGCGATGAGGGCCGCATCAATTTTATTTTCGACTACATTCCGCCGACCAGAATTCAGCGGTAAGTGGCGCCGCGGTAGTCCGCAGAGGGCGTCAGACACTTAACGCGGCCCATCTGGGCCAGTCGATTCTTCGATAGCGGCGATAACAGGTTGCGACACGTTACACCGTGTTTTCAGAAACAGGCGCTCAGATACCCACCTGCACTAATAGATATGTTTGGGGAAAGCGCGGCGCAGAAAGTCTCGGGCGACAGATCTGGCTCGCCGTTTGGTCAACTCCCTCGGCGTCACCAACAGGCCTAGGTGCAGGCCGTCAATCAGCGCCGAGTAGCCGGTAGCGAGTTCGCGAGGGTCAACGTCTTGGTAATCTCCCTCCCGAATAATTGCGGCGAACAGCGCCTCGAGCTTCTGTGCCGCCAGTCTGTCCACCGTGGACACAATTTTTTGATAAACGGGTCGGGCCCCGGCTTCCCCGTAGTAAGCAAACCAAACCGACATTTTTTGCCGTTGGGTAACGCCTCTACCAAGCTGAAAATCCAATAGTGCATCGAGGCGATCACCCAGGTCGGTGATTGCCGCCCCTTCCATGATCTCAATCTGACCATTGTGGTACTCCTCGGCGACGTAACGTAGGGTTTCCCTGAGGAGATTTTCTTTGCTCTGAAAGTGCAAATTGGCGATACCCACGCTCAGGCCCGCCTCCCGGGTCACCATTTGCATGGTCACTGCGGACAGTCCGTGCTGCGCGATACACCGGATCGTCGCATCGATCAGCTGCTGCCTCCGCTCTGCTTTTGGGCGAATCTGGCGGCGCTTGCCGGTAGAGCACGAGGCGACGTCTAGCACGGTCGCTGATGCGTCAGACATGACTCTTCTCTGATTAAATTTACGACGAGTCTAAGCATTTCGTTATCAAGTCTCAATCAAGAATGAATGATCATTCAGTCTTGCTAGACGGGTAACAACTAACATGGCACTATTCTGGTCCGTTTCGACGCGCCGGAGAGTGCAGTGAACCAATACGATGCGATCGTCATTGGCGCAGGCCACAATGGCCTCACCAATGGGGCTTATCTCGCCAAGGCAGGACTGAAAGTCGCCGTGCTGGAGCGCAATCCCTATATAGGCGGTGCGACCGTCAGCCGAGAGCTGCACAAGGGGTGGTATTACTCCAACTGCTCCTATGTATCGAGTTTGCTCAGACCGGAGATTACCCGTGATCTCGAGCTACCGCGGCACGGCCTGCAAGTGGTGCCATTTGGCGGCGGGGCGACGTTCATGCGAAACGGCGACTACTTCGGTAACTACAGTGATCACGATCGGCACTATCGTGAGATCGCCAGGCACTCCAAACGTGATGCCAATGCCTACGATCGTTACTCAGCCGATACCAGCCTGCAAACCAAACTCATCCGACCCTATCTCCTCAGGACCCCGCCCGATCCCACCTCCCTGAAACCCCGTGATCTTCGCGATTTGCTGGAGTTTGCCCGATCATTTATGGCACTGGGTGAGGAGAAACTGCTCGACACCATTAAATTTTGGACCGCCAGCGTCGGTGACTACCTCAATGAATATTTTGAGACGGACGTGATCAAGGCCCACATGGCCGGCAGCGGCATTATTGGCACTGCGTTGGGTGTTTACTCCCCGGGGACCGCCTACGTGCTACTCCACCACTATATGGGAGACGTCGACGGCAACGTGGGCGCCTGGGGTTTCGCTCGCGGCGGGATGGGCGCCATCGCCAACTCTCTCTCAAAGGCGCTGCAGTCCTTTGGTGGTGAGATTATCTGTGATGCCAATGTTGATGAAATCATGGTGCGCGGCGGCCGCGTCACTGGTGTCGCATTAAAAGACGGAACCGAGTATCGAGCGCCGATTGTGGTCTCAAACCTTGACCCGAAACGCACTTTCCTCGACATAACGAACCCCTCTGACCTACCCAAAGACGTATTGAAGAAAGCCCGCAATTTTAAAATTCGGGGTTCGTCAGGAAAGCTGAATATTGCGCTGGACGGTCTGCCCGTTTTCAACGGTCTCGATCCACGCAGCCGCTTGATGGCTGGCGACCTCCACTTCAGCGATTCGCTAGAGCGACAGGAGCGCGCCTATGATGACTGGAAGGCTGGCACCTGGTCGAAAGACCCCTATCTGGACATGATGATTCCCTCCTTAACGGATCCGACAATGGCCCCGCCCGGGAAGCATATGATGTCGGTCTTCGTACAATACGCGCCGCCCAAAATTGAAGGTCGCGAGTGGACCGATGAAGACAAGGATGGTTTTGAAAAATCTGTTATCGACCAGATCTCGAATTACAGCCCCAATTTCCGCGACCTGATTCTGCACTGCGAGACACGCACGCCGCGGGAAATCGAAGCAGAAGTGGGACTGACCGAAGGCAATATCTTCATGGGTGAACTCACCTTCGACCAGTTACTGTTCAACCGTCCCTTTCCAGGTTATGCCCAATACCGTGGGCCCATCAAAGGAATGTATCTCTGCAGTTCCGGCACGCATCCTGGTGGCGGCGTCATGGCTGCTCCCGGCGCCAATGCCGCCAGAGAGATTCTCGCCGATTTGAAACGTCCCAATACCGTACCGGGAGGCTACGCTGATGACTGATTATGATGCAGTAATCATTGGTGCCGGCCACAACGGGCTTGTCTGCGCCAGTTATCTGGCCAAGGCCGGAAAAAAAGTGCTGGTGGTGGACGGGAGGAGCGAACCGGGCGGCTGCGCCAGCACCCGTGAATTTACGCCAGGATTTCGCGTCTCGGATTGCGCCCAGTGGTTGTCGCAGTTTGACCAGAGCATTATCAAAGACCTTGATCTCAAGGGAGCCGGACTCACCACGGGTAAAGCCAAAGCCACGATCTCCCTGCAAGCCGACGGTAACCACCTGATTCTGGAGGGCGACAGTATCACCGGTGCCGGTGTCGACTCGGCCGATCAGGCAGCTTATCGCGACTTTAAGAATATGGTGCGTCGCTTTGCCAAACTCATGACAACTCTCTACCGAAGTAGACCGCCCAAACTGGTAGAGCAAAACTGGACGGATCGGCTAACGCTCATCAAATTGGGCATCGGCCTGAAGCTGTTGGGTCGCGAGTACCTGCGCGATCTGATGCGCATCGTGATGATCAACATCTACGATGTGATGAATGAACACTTCTCCAACGCTGCACTGAAAAGCGCCATTGCGCTGGACGCCGTAACGGGAACCAATATGGGACCGCGCTCGCCCAATACGGTTTTCAGCTACCTGCATCGCGCGACCGGTGAGCACCTTGGACAATCAGGCACGACGCAGGTGATGGGCGGCATGGGTGCGCTGGGCCGGTCTCTGGCCGCCGCCGCCGAGAGGCAGGGTGTCACGGTGCAGCTCGGCTCGGCTGTCTCGGCCATTGTGAAGACCGAAGACCGTGTCACGGGCGTGAGCCTGACTTCCGGTGAAACGATATCGGCCACCCTGGTGATCTCCAGCGCCGACCCGACCACCACATTCCGTGACCTCCTGGGCTATGACCAGATGGAGGCGGGCATGGCCAAACGCGTCGAGCACTACCGGTCGCGGAGCGGAACGGCCAAATTGCATTTGGCTCTCAGCGCGCTACCCACTTTTAACGGGCTATCGGCTTCACAATTATCAGAGCGGCTGGTTATTACACCCTCGATGGATGGCATGGAAACGGCCTTGAATCCCATGAAATACCGGGAACTCAGCGAGCTCCATACCTTTGATATCAGCATCGCCTCAGTAGAGGATCCCTCGCTGGCACCCTCAGGCCAGCACGTGCTGACGGCGATCGTGCATTACGTGCCCTACGCCCCGGATATCGGGTGGGATGCGGGCAAACCAAAGTTACTGAACCATCTCCTCAGTCAACTTGAAGCATACGCGCCGGGCATCGGCGCGCTGGTGACAGCCAGTGAGCTGGTGGTGCCTTCGGAACTCGAGGCCTCTCACGGCATGACCGGAGGCAATTGGCATCATGGCGAACTCTCGATTGATCAAGCGCTCATGATGCGACCTTTTCCGGGTTCGACCCAATATGCCACAGCCGTTGAGGGTCTCTATCTCTGCGGCGCCGGCGCACACCCGGGTGGCGGCTTACAGGGTCTGCCCGGACGCAATGCGGCAAAAGAAATTCTCAGAAGAGGAGTACTCTCATGAGCGACTTCAATCGAGAAGCCAGACTACTCACCACCCCGTTTCACTCCCGCGTAGCGGCAATGTGCGACCTTAATGACTGGGGCAACTGGATGGGCTACACCACCCCCAACGCTTACTTTGACGTGGAACTGGAGTATTTTTCGGTGCGCAGCACGACAGGGGTGTTTGATCTGTCTCCCATGAACAAGTATCGCGTTACCGGGCCTGACGCCGAGCGCTACCTGAACCGACTGATCACACGTGATGTCACGAAGATTGGCGTCAATCGCGTGGGCTACGCCATTTGGTGTGACGACAACGGCCAGGTGATCGACGACGGTACGATTTTCCGCCTCGGTGAGGAGGATTACCGCATTTGCTCATACCAGCGCGCAGACGACTGGCTCGCCTGGAACACGCTGGGCTTTGACGTCAGCATTGAAAACGAATCGGATGCCGTGGCGGGGCTCGCCGTACAGGGCCCCACCTCCTGCACCGTTCTCACCTTGCTGGGCTGCACCGACCTCAATCAGTTGAAGCCTTTTGGTATTGCCCATTACACCTTTGAAGGACGACCCCTGATGGTAAGCCGAACGGGCTTTACCGGTGATCTGGGTTATGAGGTATGGGTACCGCCCGAGTCGGCCGAAGCGCTGTGGGATCAGCTCTTTGAACTGGGTCGAGACTACCTGATTAAACCCATTGGCTCCCACGCCTTGGAGCTTGCGCGGATTGAGGCAGGCTTTCTACAGGCCAAAGTTGATTTCATGCCCGCGGAGGAGATTGTCCGCGTAGGTCGATCGAGAAGCCCGTTTGAATTGGGACTCTCTTGGCTGGTGGATTTTTCTAAACCGCTATTTAACGGCCGGGCAGCTCTGCTGAAGGAGCAGGCGAATGGCTCTCGCTACCGATTCGCCATGCTCGACGTCGAGGGTAACAAACCCGCGGAGCATTCCTTTATCCTCAAAGGCGACAAACAAGTGGGCACGGTTACCTCAGCCGCCTGGTGCCCAACCGCCAAGGCCAACATCGCCTATGCGCAGATCGAGATGCCCCACGGTGCCGTGGGGGATGAGTTGGTGGCTGAGATCTACTACCAGCGTGAGTTGCACTGGACTCGATTACTGGCGCCCTGCAAAGTGATTGACGCGCCCATTTTCAAATCACCTAAGCGCTGGCAAACCCCTGCCCCGCCGCATTGATCGGCCGTTTTTGACGAGATACGCCATGCACACCATTGCGACGTCGGTAGATGACTCTTTCACCAGAATGCGTGACAAGCTGGAGGCGGAAAAAGCCCGCCCCCATCACGCCATGGACCCCTATTTTTACCGCTCGCATCTGGTGCACGAGCAGGAATTAGAACATTTGGTGTTCAAGAGCTGGGTTTACGCGCTCCACGCGAGCGAAATACCGGCTGCCGGTGACTACCAGCTCGTCGAAATCGGTGAAGATTCAATTATCGTCGCGCGCACCGAAACCGGTGCGATCACTGCGATGCACAACATCTGTCGCCACCGTGGAGCCCGGGTCTGCGAAGACATCACAGGGAACCGCAAGACCTATGTCTGCCCCTATCATGGCTGGGTTTACAACGTCGACGGCTCACTGAAGGCCGCGCGGGAAACTCATGTCATGCCTGAGTTTGACGCGTCAGCACACGGCCTGAAACCGGTCAATTGCGTGACTTACATGGGGTTGGTCTTTATCAACTGCGATCCTGAGGCTGGGGATTTACTGGCATCGCTCGAGAATATCCGCGAACCGTTAGGCGCTTACGATCTAGACCACGCCAAGGTCGCTCACCGAAAAACCTATCGGGTCGATGCCAATTGGAAGCTGGCTATAGAGAACTATCTGGAGTGCTATCACTGCGCCACGTCTCACCGTGCCTACGCCAAAATGCACACGTTGAAGGATCTGGAGGAAAAGTCAGGGCCGATTGTGAAAAAGATGCTGGAGAACGCGGACAACATCACCGGCATCCCTGGTATCTCAAAGACACACACTACGATTTATCTGGACGCACCGAGCTTCGGTGCCTGCGCCCACACGATGCGTTATGGCCTGTTCGAAGGCTTCGTAACCGGTAGCCAGGACGGGCAGCCAGTGGCGCCACTGATGGGCAACATAAAAGACTATGACGGTGGCGCCGGTGATTTTCAGATGGGCCCCTTGACCTTCATGCTCAACTACCCCGATCACTGTGTGCTGTATCGCTTCCTCCCTCGCTCGTTAACCGAAACGGATATGGAGCTGGTTTGGTTCGTCCGCGAAGACGCTGAGGAAGGCAAGGATTACGACGTGGAGAAGTTGACCTGGCTCTGGCATCACACCACCCTCGAAGACGAGTACATCATCACGCGCAATGCCGCAGGCGTGAATTCCAGGTTTTTCGAACCGGGCCCCTATCATCCGGAGTTCGAGTTCACCCTGCAGCAGTTTGTGCGCTGGTATCTTCATTCACTGGAAGCCAGTCTGCCCTGAGCGATTGGGTACAGCGTCTGCCCATAAAAGCTCACGCCGCCAATAGCCGTCATATACTGCTACTGCAGGCAGGTTTGGTTTTTGGTGAGACCTGCTCGAACCCAACAATCGCATGCACATCGAGAGGGGCAAGCCTTGGGGCAAGTTAATGATGCGGGGATAGCAGGCGCAAAAATAAAGCGCGCCCGCGTACCGCTGTTCAGTGCCTTTTTCATGATCTATATCTTTGTCTCTGGCGGATCCTTTGGCATCGAGGAGATGGTATCCAGCGCCGGACCGGGTCTGACCTTACTACTGCTGCTCCTCTTGCCCGTCGTTTGGGCGCTGCCTATGGCGCTGGTCGCCAGCGAGCTAGGCTCAGCCTTGCCCGAAAACGGCGGCTTCTATATCTGGACTCGCCGAGGCCTCGGCGACTTTTGGGGCTTTCAGGCAGGGTGGTGGTGGTCTTTAGCTATCCTCGTGGACACCTCTCTTTACATCGTTCTGAGCGCAACTTATTTGCAGAACCAGATTGGCTTCAGCGACACGCTGTATTATCTGCTCTGCTGGTCCATCATTGCTGTCTTCACCGCGATCAATATTCTGGGCATCAAAATCGTGGCGATTGGCTCGAGTCTGTTCGCGATTTTGATCATTTCACCGATAATAGTGCTCGGCGTTGTTGGCATCGCCAACTGGCAGTTCAATCCCTTCACCCCCATGACCCCACCGGGAGTCGATATCTTGGGTAGTGATGGCGCGTTGATACTCGGCCTGAGCATTGGTATGTGGATGTACTCAGGCTACGAATCGATGTCGACCATCGCGGGAGAAATGGAAAACCCACAGCGCATCATCCCGAGAGCACTCATGCTGGCGCTGCCCTTTGTCGCGATCATGTACCTGCTTCCCACAGCATCGAGCGTCGCGGCTTTTGGTCATTGGGATCTGTTCTCCGTCGACAGCGGCAATGGCAAAGTCTCATTCGTCGATATTGGGCGAGCACTGGGGGGTACGGCCCTCGGTCACGCCCTGTTAGCCTCGGCTGTACTTGGCAATCTGGCACTATATCTTGACTACATGGCCTCGGGCGCGCGCCCCCTTCAGGTACTGGCCAGAGATGGGCTGCTTCCCGCTGCCCTGACGCGGGTTAGCGCGCGTTACCAGACCCCCGTTCTGGCGATCTGCCTCATTGCCGCAATCAATGCGTTGCTCATCATTGGGCCTTTCCAGAGCCTGGTGATTATCGACGTGCTGCTGACAGTCAGTGCTTACGCGCTGATTTTTCTGGCCGCAGTACGATTGCGCTACGTCGAACCCGATTTGCCACGACCCTTTAAGATTCCCGGTGGTAAACACGCGCTCACCTTACTCATTCTCCCACCCATGGCGCTAATCACTTTTATGATTGCGATAACCGTGGTGGATCAAAGCGTGGTGCTTTGGGGGCGCGATCGCTTCAATGTGATGGGATTGGAAATTGGCTGGTACGGCTTGGCGGGATTGATCGCTATTCTGTCCGGACCCGTGTTATATCCCCTGCTCCGCCGTCGCTATCATCGCGTCGCCCCGCCGTAAGCGGCTAGCGATCGTAATCGCCACGCCCCAGAACACGTTGGCCAGCAGCTAGGTTTCGTACCACAAGCCATCGGGATCCTCGGGCCATACGCCCAAATAAGGCCCGTGGGCCTGAAAACCCAGCATTCTTCTCATCGCTTCGGATTGAGACGAAACGTCTTCACGCGTCAGGGTGAGGTATTGATTCTCCTCCTGCCGCAACCACCCCAGACAATAGGTATTGACGACCGCCTTTCGCGGCTCGGAGCTGCGGTTGGCGCCACCACCGTGCAGCGTGGAACCCAGGTAAATCACTACCGATCCTTTCGGCATGACGGCCTGCACCACATCCTCTTCCGGCACCTGCTCAGGCTCTTCGCAGGCACGTTCCCTGGGTACTACCCGTGTCGCACCGTTTTCTTCGGTAAAGTCATCAAGCGCCCAAAGTGCAGAAATTTGCAGCTCGAACGGGATCAGGTGACTGGGGTAACACGCATCATCCGCGTGCAGGACCTGCGCCTTCTCACCCGGCAGGATTTCGATCGCAGTGGTACTTCCGACCTGATACACGTCGCAATGGGGCTTGAGCACCGCGTCGGCGACTGCCAGCACGGTAGGCTCCAACAGAAAATCAGAAAAATGGGTCGAATATTTGGTAACGCCACCGACTCGCAGCGTCTGATGACCGTTGAACGCGTTCTGATAAAGGTGCCCCTCGCGATCAAACTCAGGGCGCAAATCCTGGTTTAACCCTGCGATGACGGCTTCGGGCAACAGATCTTCAATGATCACAGCACCGGTGGTCTCCAGCGCTGACACGATGGCAGGGATCTCGTCTTCAGGTGTGTAGTGTGGAAGCATCCCGTCTGCACCCTTCATTATTGCTCCGTCATCGGTAGCAGCCCCCAAGTATATCGCGCACTCCCCTGCAGTATACCCGTGTCTCCTGAGCTTAAAGCGTTGCCAGCGGCACGATAAATCAGTTCACGGGGTCACACCGAGGCAGCAGCAGTGCTATCGTGACGCTATGTGACTCATTGGAATTCACCATGACACCACTGTCGAGTGCGGACTCAGCTCGAACCTTAGAAGCCGCGTTGGATCATGGCGCCCCGCGACGAGATCTCGCCGCAGCGTTTCGATGGGCCGCGCGACTTAATTTTCATGAAGGCGTGGCTAACCATTTCTCCGTTGCCGTTAACGATGACGGCACACGGTTTCTGATGAACCCCAATCAGTCGCATTTCTCCAGAATTAAAGCCTCTGATCTAATCCTCGTTGATGCCAACGATCCGCAAACGATGAGCCGCCCCGATGCCCCTGACCCTACGGCATGGGGGCTGCACGGGGCACTGCACCGTCAGTGCCCTCACGCCCGCGTCGCGCTCCATGTGCACTCAATACACGCCACCATCCTCTCCACGCTGGAAGACCCGCGCCTGCCGCCCATAGATCAAAACTGTGCCATGTTTTTTAATCGCTACGCGATTGATAGAGATTACGGTGGACTTGCGTTTGAGGAGGAAGCCGAGAGGTGCTGTCGATCAGACCATCCTAATGCATGACGGTCGGATATCTGAGGCAGATACCTACGAAAACGGCTTTAACACACCAGCAGAAGAGTGGCTTCCGGCTGGATTTAATGATCTGCTCGCCGTGCAAGCAATTTTTCCGTTAATTGCACAATTCGAAATGG
>VMDB01000117.1 GCA_008081075.1 Halieaceae bacterium | reverse complement strand
CGAAGTGCTGCGCTGAGAGGATGTCGTCGTAGCGACGACTGGCGTAATGTCGCTCCTCGATGACCTTCACCATCTCTTTCAAAGTGTCGCTTTGTGACGCCGTTGGCGTAAGAGAATAGGCGGGCCAGGCCACCAACGCCGAGCAGCAGAAACTGATTCCGTAAAAAGTGTGTCTGAAGGACAAATTTAGGTCTCCCTAAACCGTTGGGCATCGCCGTGTAGTGTAAGCGTAGCGGAGTCAGAAAGAATGACCAAATCGGAGGTATAAGGCCTCATTGTCGTTTTTACCCTTGGCCACTTCCAATCGGATCAGTATTGACGCGGCTTCGTCGAGCAAATACGAGACGCCCATACCAATGGAGGGGTAAGTGTTGTCAGAGCACGAGATATCTCGTCCGGCAATATCTTCGCCAAATTGGCAGCCGATGCCACCAAAAGCGACAAGCCCCCATTTTCTTGACAGCGGGAATCTGCCATCTAGGAGAAGGTGCGAGTAATGCTGAGATAAGTAATTGCCCACGGTATAGCCGGGCAGGGTGACGGACGAATACCCCGATAACGGCGCGTCGGCGGTGAATCGACCCTTTAACTGTATTGCGAGTACCGATGACCGATTGCTGCCGCCTAGAGAGATTCGCTCCAACGTACGGTACCAGCGCAAGTCGGCAAAGCCGACGTCAAAAGAGGTCTCGCCGCCCAGACTTTCCCGATATGCAAAGTTGTGGAGGGTGAAAAGGTGCCCCGACTCGGGCGTTCTCTGTTGGTCCATTGTATCGTGCTGCAGCACCAGTCCGATTCCCGTCGCGTCAAAACCGGATAAACCCACCGCATTCAAAATGCCCTCGAAAAGGCCATCGGCCCCTACCGAGTAATTCGTTGTGACGCCCTGTACGCCCGCAAACCACCCGCCTTCACGCAGTTCCTGTAAGTAGCGAAAACCCACCGTATGGACGCTGTCTTGGGTTTCAGTGCTTTGGCCGGTTCCCAGGAAATCGTCATATTCGTTATTGATTTCCGCACCCGCGAGCAACATTGTCAGCCGCCTTTTGTCCGCGTCCCAAAAAAGCTGAGCGCCGACACCACCCGTCACAGAGTCGGTGTTGGAGTATGAAACACCGAGCCCCATCATCGATGGCGTAGACTCAGCGTCTAGCTGCTTCAGGTACGCAATGACGCCCCCAACATTGGTTCCCATTTTGGGATCGGCCGATAGTGTTGGTGTGATGAGCCAAGCCTTCTGGTCGCCCGTCTCGACGCCTCTCTTTCCGGTGGCAGTGTGTGCCTCGTGAGTATCTGTACTGGAATCCAGTGATCCCTTGGGTGCCTGGGCTGTGACCGCAGACGACATTACAGTTGATGCGAGCACCATCACCCCCACCACAGAGGATATTTTGTGGAGGGTTTTCAGATTGAAACAGTCCATGAATAGTTACCGCGTTCTTCGAGGCTAGAGAGCTAACGAAGCTGAGGAATGGGGTATTGAAATCAAACTTTTTGCATTCGCGCCGACTAATTACTGCACTTTGCCGACGTCCGTTGTCAGTTTAACAGGAGCCCAGTGGATAATTCGTGTGCCGCACGTGACAATCAGAGGTGGCCTGTAGGCCTCTAGGGCAAAAAATGAGAAGTGCCCCAGGGGCCTGGATTCCAAAGGTCGTCGCCCTTACTTGGGGCCGCGCAGCTGGCGTCAGTTCTGAAGCGCTAGAAGCTAATTTTGTCGGCAGCGGCCCGATTTCGACGTTTTTGATGCCTTAAATAACGCCGCGTTGTATCTGCGCTAGCATGCCCCGCCATATCGGCTGCCGTAGCCAAATCCTCTCCATTATCAAGTAGATAAGTCAGAAAGCTCCGTCTCAAGTCATGTGGCGACGCCTTATCCAGTCCCGCCTGTTTTACCCGTCTGGTCACAATGTCGTAGACCCCGCGCGCCGTCAGGCGCCGGTCTTCGGTAATTTGGTTCCAGCGATTAACGGGTCTGAATAACGGGCCGAATTGCAAACCCGATTCCTCGAGCCAGGTTTTAACCAGATCAATGGTTCTCGGCGGCATTTCGAGCTCACGCTCCTTATTACCCTTACCGATTACCTTAATGGATCGATCGCTAAAATTGATCTTGTTGATGTCAATCGTCACGACCTCGGCGCGGCGCGGTCCACAGCCGAATAAAATCCCCAATAAAGCTGCATCTCTCACGCCTGCCGCTCCCTCATCGTGCAAGCAATGGTCAATCAGTGCCGCGATTTCATCGACATGCAGCGCGCGTCCTACCGCCAGTCTTTGCAGCTTAATCGCTCGGATTTGCTCGATCAGACTGAATTGGTGATCACTCATTTGCTGGTGGAGCATGGCCTCGCGAGCAACGCCTTTAATAATGGAGAGGTACAGGTTGCGGGTATTATCAGAGAGGCCTTTTTGCTTCAGTTTTTCCATCAGGGCTAAAACCGTTGCACGATCGAGTCGATGCCAGGGAAACGAGTCGGGTGTTTGGTCGCACAGGACTGCGATTTGCTTCATGACGGAGCGCGCTGTTGTTCTGCTGGCTTCTGAACCTTGCAGTGATGCGAGGTATAAGGATGCCGGATTACTGTGCTGAAGCGGCGCATCTGTGCCCACTGTCGCCAGCCAGCTGTTAATCTCCTGGTTTGCGGTTTTTTTCTTAACGTCCACGGGAGGCCGCACCCCATAACGGTTGCTTTAACTGACGTAAATATACATTTAAGGAAGTTATAAGGCAACCTGCTCTGATGGATCAGCTCCACGCAGCGGATCACAACACCCTAAATCCGACGCTGCTGGCCGCTTCTCGGGTAGCCTTAGGCTAAAAAAAGAATGTCACAGCGCCTGAATCGCCGAACACTCGGCGTACGACGGACGCCTGGCCTAGGAATGGCGTAGTCTAAGAATGGCGTATTCGCGGGCCCCAGCGTCATCCGTCTGTACGCAGAAAGTGCCTTCGAGTTAACGGGAAGTCCTTGAGAAGACCGGATACCTGCCAGAAAAAGCGCGAAAAATATAGAAATAGCGTAGCGGCCCGACTCATTTGGGAAATGATAGGGCCGGGGCACAGTGACCTGTTGCGACGTTGCTGGCAAACTCTAGTCTGAAACTCATATGGATAAGCCCATTAAATATAACGTTATTCTATATTAGAATAATCGTCGATATTCGCGCACTAACAAGCCTATGGAGCACGCAGTGTCAGAGGTACATGTTCAGCACTTTTTTGATCCGATCACTTCGACACTGACCTATGTTGCCAGCGATCCTGAGTCAGGATCCTGCGCGGTAATCGATCCGGTTCTTGACCTCGACTACGCATCGGGCACCCTCAGTACTCACTCCGCAGATCAAGTGATCACCTATATTCAAGAATCGGGTCTAAGCCTCGAGCTGATATTGGAGACGCATATCCACGCAGATCATTTGTCGAGCGCGCCTTACCTTCAGCAGCGCCTGGGCGGCCGAATTTGCATTGGGTCACGTATCACCACTATCCAGTCCACTTTCGCTGAGATATTTGATGAAGATGAGCACTTCTCCAGAGACGGCAGTCAATTTGATGTGGTTCTCGAGGATGGTGACCAATTTGTGGTGGGCAAACTCACAGGTGATGCGCTTCACGTGCCGGGACACACCCCTGCCTGCATGGCCTACCGCATTGGCGATGCACTGTTCGTCGGTGACACGCTTTTCATGCCCGATGCCGGCACAGCGAGATGCGACTTTCCAGGGGGCGATGCCAGGGCGCTATACGAATCCTGCCACAAGTTACTGACGCTTCCAGACGCCACGCGAGTCTACGTCTGCCACGACTATCAGCCCGAGGAACGACCCCTCGCCTTCGTCTCGACCGTTGGCCAGCAGCGCCGAGATAACATTCATGTGGGTGGCAGTATTTCAGCAGAGGAATTTGTGGCGATGCGCGAGGCGAGAGATGCCACGCTAGGCATGCCAACGCTCATCCTTCCGTCACTGCAGACCAATATGCGCGCGGGTCACTTGCCACCCAGCAATGCTAACGGGCGACTATTCTTACGAGTGCCCATCAATGCTTTTAGTGGGGCCGATATGCGCCCTCTCGCCGAAAAAAATGAGCAATCCAAGGGGGAATAATGACTGACCAGAGATACGATGTGGTGATAGTCGGCGCAGGCGCCGCGGGCATCGCAACTGCAGCCAGCCTAAAGAAACGACAGCCAACGCTCTCCATCGCACTGATCGATCCGGCCGAGACGCATTTTTACCAACCGGGCTGGACCATGGTTGGCGCTGGGATTTTTAACCCCCCCGCCACGTCCCGTGCAATGGCATCAGTCATTCCTGCCGGCACGACTTGGATAAAACAGTCCGTGCTGGAGTTTGATCCCCACGCAAACTGGGTGAACCTTAGCAACGGAATGCAAATTCATTACGAGCAACTCGTAGTGGCACCAGGCTTGACCCTGAACTGGGGGGCTGTTGAAGGGCTCGAGGAAAATCTGGGGCGTAACGGCGTCACCTCCAACTACGCCTACGATACCGCGCCCTACACTTGGGAGCTGGTTCAAAACCTAAAACAAGGTCGCGCATTGTTCACGCAGCCGCCCATGCCGATTAAGTGTGCGGGTGCACCGCAAAAAGCAATGTATCTTTCAGCAGACCAATGGCGACGCACAGGTGTTTTAGGTGACATTCAAATTGACTTTTGCACGGCGACACCCGGTCTTTTTGGTGTGGCCGAGTATGTCCCGGCGCTAATGGAGTACGTCGAGCGCTATGGCGCCCAGTTAAACTTCCAAACGAATCTAAACCGCATAGACGGCGAGCAGAAAATAGCTGTCTTCAGCACCCCTGAGGGAGATATCGAGAAGTCGTTTGACATGATTCATGTCTGCCCTCCTCAATGCGCCCCGGATTTTATCAAGCGCTCTCCGCTATCTGATGACGCCGGCTGGGTCGATGTCGACCAGGAAACACTGCGACACAAGCGTTTCGACAACGTTTTCTCCTGCGGAGATGTGATGAATGCCCCCAATGCAAAGACCGCGGCGGCGGCGCGTGCCCAAGCCCCGGTGGTTGCCGAAAACCTTCTCGCGCACCGCGCGGGCAAGGCCGTCCGTCTGGGATATAACGGCTACGGGTCATGCCCGCTCACCGTGGAACGAGGAAAAATTGTTCTTGCTGAGTTTGGTTATGGCGGCAAGTTACTACCCTCTTTTCCAAAGGCCCTATTGAATGGCTTGCGCCCTACCCGCCTTGCCTGGCACCTCAAGGCGGATTTGCTACCCCAGATCTATTGGCATGCCATGCTCAAAGGACGCGAATGGATGATCAAAAACGACGTCAAGGCGTAGTTTATTTAAGACACCATGCAGTACTTATCGAAATGGTTCCCCGCGGTTAGTTGGTTGAGACATTACTCGCGCGCGAATTTTGTTAACGACAGTCTGGCGGCGGTCATTGTCACCATCATGCTGATTCCGCAGTCACTGGCCTACGCTTTGCTGGCGGGGCTACCTGCTGAAATGGGCTTGTACGCATCGATATTCCCGCTGATCGCTTACGCTCTTTTTGGCAGCAGTCGGACCTTGTCGGTCGGACCGGTGGCGGTAGCCTCACTGATGACAGCTTCCGCGATTGGCTCAGTCACTGCGTCAGGCGCGGTGGATTATGTGACTGCCGCTACGACCCTGGCATTGCTCGGTGGATTGATGTTGATCGCTTTGGGCATTTTCAAATTTGGGTTTGTCGCCAATTTTTTGTCTCACCCTGTAGTGTCGGGTTTCATTACTGCATCGGGGATTATTATTGCATTGGGGCAGATGGGTCCATTAGTGGGAATATCGCTTCGCGGGGACAACCTGGTATCGCTAGTTGCGACGTTGAATCAGCACGTGCAGCAGGCGCATCTCCTGACTGCGATGATCGGATTTGCCTCTCTTGCTTTTCTTCTATTCGCCAGATTTTCTTTGCCTCGTATACTGGGGGTAATGGGCTGGGGGAAGCGAGCCATCAGTCTTACATCACGGTCTGCCCCCGTTCTAATGATGCTTGTAGTCATCCCACTCTCAATGTTTCTGGATTTTGAAGCCCGCTCAGTACCTATTGTCGGAGCGGTTCCCAGCGGTCTGCCGGTGTTCACTGCTCCCCTACTCAATTGGAGTCTAATAACCGAGCTGGCGATGCCCGCTTTTTTGATCGCGTTGATTGGTTTTGTCGAGTCAGTGTCGGTTGGCAAAACCCTGGGAGCGAAGAAAAGGGAACGCATTAACGCCAATCAAGAATTGGTGGCGCTAGGTGCCGCCAACACCGCCGCGGCGATATCCGGTGGTTTCCCAGTTACCGGCGGGTTCTCGCGTTCAGCCGTTAATTTTGATGCCGGAGCCGATACGCAAATGGCGTCGATATTGACCGCCGCAGGCATTGGAATCGCAACGCTGTTCCTTACGCCGATCCTATATTTTTTACCCAAAGCGGCATTGGCGGCCACCATCATCGTTGCTGTTCTCAGCATCATCGATTGGAAGATACTCCAACAGGCTTATCGATTTTCAATCGCGGACTTCGCAGCGGTGACATTAACTATTGTCATCACGCTGTCCGCTGGTGTGGAACTGGGGGTGCTGGCAGGGGTTGGTGTCAGTTTGGGCCTTTACCTCTATCAAACGAGTAAACCGCATTTCGCAATCGTCGGCCAAGTCGGCATGTCAGAACATTACCGCAACATTGAGCGCCATGAAGTCGTCACCCATGCGGAGATCCTCTCCATTCGAGTCGACGAATCACTGTATTTTGCCAATGCCAGCTACTTGGAAGAAATTGTATTCGATCAAATATCACAAAAACCGTTGCTGTCGGATGTCATTCTGATGTGTCCAGCGGTGAACATCGTGGATATGAGTGCGCTTGACGCGCTGAACGAAATTAATGATCGACTCAGGGATCTAAACATCGAGCTTCATTTGAGCGAAGTGAAAGGGCCGGTAATGGATTCCCTTCAGCGCAGCGACTTTCTAGAAAAGCTCACCGGCGAAGTGTTTTTGTCACATCATGCCGCCGTCAGTGAAGTTCGCTCAAAACTTCTCTCGCGGTAACCGCTATAGAAAGCGTTGATCCTGCTCTGTTTTCATTATCCGTTTTACGCAGCGATCCAGAACATGCGCCGCCGCTAGACCTAATTTCTCCTGCCAACTGCGTCTCGCACGGTAGCGCACCTCGACTAGATCTCGATCAAGCGATTTTTCCATGAGGTAGCTGTCCGATGTGCAAAGACGGTCTATCAAGCGCTTTTCAAGGGCTCTCTGGCCAAACCAATACTCACCTGTGCTCACCTCTTCAATGGTGACGACTTCACGATGTTCAGCAACGAATCGTTTAAATAGCTCGTGCACATCGTCGATGTCTGACTGAAATTTTTCGCGTGCCTTTTCAGTGTTTTCTCCGAATACGGTGAGCGTTCTTTTGTATTCCCCCGCGGTGTGTAGTTCAAAGTCGATATCATTTTTCTTCAGCAGGCGATGAAAATTGGGTAGCTGAGCCACCACGCCGATGGAGCCTACAATTGCGAAGGGGGCCGCGATGATGGTGTCGGCAACGCACGCCATCATGTAGCCACCACTTGCCGCTACTTTGTCCACCGACACGGTTAACGGGATACCCGCCTCTTTCACGCGCAACAGCTGACTCGCCGCTAACCCATAGCCATGCACCACCCCGCCGCCACTTTCGACCCTGACGAGAACCTCATCGGCGCTCTTGGCTAGCGGCAAGATGGCGGAAATTTCTTCTCTCAGCTGCTCAACCTGGCTGGCTTGGATATCGCCGTCAAAGTCGAGAACAAATGTTCTGGGCCGACCTGACTCGACAGTTCCGTTTGATTCGGTTTTCGCGGCATTCTTTGCTTCTTTTTTCTTTTGTTTGTCAGCCCGTTTTTTTTCTTTCATTCTCGCCTTCGTGGCAAAGGGCTCCTCAACCACAGCTCGAATGGGCTCCTGTTGTTCCTCATATCGGTCATTAAGTAGTCGTGCCTCTACGGTGCCATCATCGCTCCCGTCTCGCCGCCGCTGCGATATGGCAAAGACGCCCGCTACTGCAATCAGGAATACGCCTAACAGAATCACCGCTTGAAGAAGAAATTCAATGATTTCTATAAAAAATTCCATGGGCACTTTTCCTATCGACTGTTAATGAAATGAGAGATTAGTTGCCCCGAAATGGACGTCATTGGAGGCGTCGGTGGCAGGGCATTGGCATCGAACCAGTCCGCGTCCTCTATCTCCTGCTCGTTAAGCGTGAGATCTCCCGAAACCCAATCCGCGAAAAAACCGAGCATCACTTGACTGGGGAAAGGCCAAGGTTGGGAAGAAAAATAGCGGACATTACCAATCTCTATGCCGACCTCCTCTCTAACCTCTCGCGCAACTGCTTGCTCACAGCTCTCTCCGGGTTCCATAAAACCAGCGAGTGTGCTGTAAAAGCGTTTTTGAAAGCCAGCGGCGGCTGCCAGTAGTAACCGATCTCCTCTGGTCACCAATACAATCACGCAAGGTGACACTCGGGGATAAACCCTGAATTCGCATGCATTGCACAAGACAGCGCGGCCCCCCTCTGTCAGAGCGGTGTCTGATCCACATTGGCCGCAGTATCGGTGAGTGCGCGTCCAATGGAGCAACTGATAGGCACGGCCGTGAGCGTGAAAAAGGTTGTCGTCAACCCTGCCCAAGAGGCTGTATAGATTACTTGAAATCTGCTCCGTTTGATTCACTTGGCTTTCAGCAATGGAGAACGCCCAGAGCCCCCTCCCCTGCCAATAACCCACTGGAACAGCTGTAAGGGTATCAAGACCCCAGAGATCGGATGCCTGCTGAACTGTCCACGGAGACCCCGGCGTGCCACGCATTGCCGTTACGGAGTTTCTGCTGGCGAATACAAGGGCCCAATCGCTGGGTTCCACCTGCTGAGGAAGTAAAGAGATATCGAGCACGATTGCTCCGGAAGCTGAAGATGAGGCGCTAGTCTAGGAATCGAGCGCCACTAGTACAAGAACCAAGGGGTGCGTCTTTTCGTATATCCCGGATGCGCGTTCAGGTGTACAGTTGCTCCGCGGCTGGGGCCAGAGAATGGCGCCGCCCCTCGGTGACTTTTGAGTATACCGGTGACGACCTTAGTGACAATTAGACGGATATAAGAATGAACGAATCTCGACTGACGGCCCTGTGGCACAATTTTTTGGGTGAATCGCCGACCTGGTACAAACAGGCCATTATTGGCTTTTTGGTGCTGAATCCGATCCTTTTGACGGTGGGTGGGCC
The DNA here is from genome assembly GCA_008081075.1 of Halieaceae bacterium. Taxonomy (GTDB): domain Bacteria; phylum Pseudomonadota; class Gammaproteobacteria; order Pseudomonadales; family Halieaceae; genus Luminiphilus. The sequence continues at coordinate 2,248 of VMDB01000117.1, read as the reverse complement.
TGTCGTCGCAGGGTGGGCATTGATTGCGGAGTTCATCTTTACTTTGGCCCTGGCATTACGCTGCTACCCGCTTCAGCCCGGCGGATTGTTAGCCATCGAGGGTATCTTGCTGGGGCTCGCGGAGCCACACAGTGTTTATCACGAGGCCGAGGCAAATTTTGAAGTGATCCTGTTGCTGATGTTCATGGTGGCAGGCATTTACTTTATGAAAGACTTGCTACTCTTCGTCTTTACCAAAATATTGCTCAATGTGCGTTCAAAAAAGATGCTCTCTTTTTTGTTTTCTGTTGTGGCGGCGTTTCTCTCGGCTTTTCTTGATGCGCTTACCGTCACTGCCGTTCTCATTGCCGTGGGCGTGGGTTTTTACGCCGTATTCCACCGTGTTTCCTCCGGCACCGTGCTTGATGACAAGGCGCATGATTACACGCAGGACAAAAGTCTTGATCCCTCTACCTTGGAGGATATAGAGACATTTAGAGCGTTCCTCCGCAGTCTCTTGATGCACGGTGCAGTGGGTACCGCGCTGGGAGGGGTTTGCACCCTCGTAGGCGAACCGCAAAATCTCCTGATCGCCACCGTTGCGGGTTGGGATTTCCAGCAGTTCTTTTTTTATATGGCGCCCATCACGATGCCGGTATTGGCGTGCGGCTTAATAACCTGCGTATTGCTGGAGGCCACGGGTACATTTGGATATGGCGCCCCAATGCCCGACAAAGTGCGCCAGGTGTTGGTCGACTTCGACGCCGCGCAGCAGGCGAGCGCCACGCAGCGCTCGCAAATGAGGTTGATCGTTCAGGCAATCGTAGCTGTTATTTTGGTGATCGCACTGGCTTTCCACCTGGCGGCAGTGGGATTGGTTGGTCTGCTTGTGATAGTGCTACTGACCGCATTCAACGGTATCACCGATGAGCACGAGATCGGTCACGCGTTCCAGGAGGCCTTGCCATTCACAGCCCTTCTGGTGGTGTTCTTCGCTATCGTCGCAGTCATCCACGAACAGCATCTTTTCACCCCTGTAATCGAGGCGGTGCTTGCCATGTCTAGCGAAGTCAGGCCAGCCATGTTCTTCCTCGCCAACGGCCTTTTATCCGCGATCTCCGATAATGTGTTTGTGGCGACTGTTTATATTTCTGAGATTGACGCAGCGCTGAAAGCAGGAGAAATTGACCGTGCGGAGTTTGATCGGCTTGCCATAGCGATCAATACCGGAACGAATCTTCCTTCTGTCGCCACACCTAACGGCCAAGCGGCTTTCTTGTTCCTTCTCACCTCAGCGCTGGCGCCACTGATTCGGCTGTCTTACGGAAAGATGGTAATCATGGCATTGCCATACACCGTCGTGCTGACCGGAGTTGGTTTGGGAGCGGTGATCGTTAACCTCTAACTCAGTGGCGGATGGATGTCCGCCACAGCGCGCTACCCGCCCCCTGCTCGAGTTCGGCGATACGGGCGTCGTGGCGAGCCAATTCTTCTTCAGTAGCGCGAATAACGGGAGTGGGCTTTCGATTGGCGGGCAGTCTTTTGATATCGTTCGCGCCATTGGCGTTGGCCGATTGTCCCGCCATCACGCTCTCTGATGACAGCCCCAGCGATGCCTGACCTCCGGTCATTGCCAGGTAGACCTCAGCAAGAATTTCCGCGTCGAGCAATGCGCCGTGCAAAGTTCGGCTGCTATTATCTATTTCATAGCGCTGACACAGCGCGTCCAAATTGTTTCTCTGACCTGGGTGCTTGTGTCGGGCCATCTGCAGCGTGTCGATTACCTCGCACATGCGTCCTACCGTTTCATGGCTGTCACCAAGGCTGTGAAGCTCCGCGTCCAAAAAGCCAACATCGAAGGCCGCGTTATGGATAATCAGCTCGGCACCTTTGATAAAGTCGACGAACTCCGCCGCAATTTGCCCAAAATTTGGTTTGCCTGCGAGAAACTCCAAGGTGATGCCATGAACCTGCATAGCGCCCTCGTCAATCTCCCTCTCTGGGTGAATATACTGATGGAAATGACGTCCTGTTATGCGTCTATTGATGAGCTCAACGCACCCAATTTCGATAATTTTATGTCCCTGTGAAACCTCTAGCCCGGTGGTTTCGGTATCCAGAACGATCTGACGTTTTTCCACCCTACCCTTCCTTAACTTTATTCATGCCCAGATTGGCCAGGGCGTCGGCGCGCTCATTATCCGGATGCCCGCTGTGACCCTTCACCCATTGCCAGTCCACGGCATGACGAGCTGTCTGCGCCTCCAGT
>VMDB01000045.1 GCA_008081075.1 Halieaceae bacterium | reverse complement strand
TTGCGTCGCTTACGATCAGCCGTGTAATGATTGATCATTGAATCCATGTTGCCGGCAGTCACGCCGAAAAAGAGATTTGGGCGGCCCAGCGCCCTGAAGGGTTCAACCGATTGCCAGTCGGGCTGAGCAATCATGCCCACGCGGAAACCTTGAGCTTCGAGCACCCGACCGATCACGGCCATGCCGAAGCTGGGGTGATCAACATAGCCATCGCCAGAGACGATAATGATGTCGCAGCTGTCCCAGCCCAGGTGGTCCATCTCTTCGCGAGACATGGGTAACCATGGGGCCGGCCCTAGGCACTCAGCCCAATATTTTCGGTAGTCATATAGCGCTGTAGGTTTATCAGGCACGATGCGCTGCCTCCCTTACTTCATCAGGCACGTCGAGCGCTGAACCACAGTGCTGGCAAAACGTTGCCTCGAGGCCGTGCCCAGATTTGGCGCAGACCGGGCAGTTCCAGTTGAGCGTCGGTAGCGGGTCTTGTCGCGCATTGATTCGCTCCCACAGTTCACGGGTAATGATCGCGGTAGGTACCGCGATAATGCTGTATCCCACCAGCATGCCAAAACCCGCGATAAATCGACCGGCGGGCGTTTGCGGTACCAAGTCGCCGTAACCTACGGTAGTAATCGTTACCACGGCCCAGTAGATGCTCATGGGTATGCTGTCGAAGCCGTTCTGGGGGCCTTCTACGACATAAATAATGCAGGCGAAGACCACCACAACAATCATCACCATGATCAAAAACACAAAAATTGAACGGGCCGTGTTTTTCAGCACACCTAAAATCTCATTGAGCTCCGCGAATAACGCCATGAGCTTGAGCACCCTGAATACCCGCACGACGCGCAGCAGCCGGACCACGACCAGTGGCGCGGCTTCGGGTGAATAGAAGGCGATATAGGTGGGCAGGATTGCCAGCAGATCCACGATGCCCCAGACGCTGGTGAGGTAGGCGCGTCGATGCTCGGTACACCATATGCGGACAAGGTACTCCAGCGTAAACACTGCGGTGAACGCGATCTCTAACTGCCACAGGATTTCCCCGTGCCGGATATGGATATGCGGCACCGAATCGATCATCACGGTCAGGACGCTGGAAAGAATGACGAAGAGAAGCGCGATATCGAAATTGCGACCCGCAGGGGTGTCAGTGCCGAAAATCACGATTTCCAGCTGTCGTCGGAGGCCGCCGGCGGGATGGCTTGCTTCTGGTATTGGTGCGTGGGTGTTCATCGTCACAACGCAGATTCCAAGACACGCCAGACGCTCTGCAGAATCAAGGGTTGCGCCTCGGCGGTGGGATGTATCCCATCTGCTTGCATGAGCATCTGATTTAATGCCACGGACTCAAGCGGGAATGCGCCCACTCGTGCCTCGCTATTCTCTGCCGCTCTCGCAAAGCTTTGGCGGAAGGCATCGGTATAGACTTTTCCCAGGTTGGGTGGGATTTCCATCGGCAATATGATCGCGGTCGCGCCGGCCGATTCGACGAGGTCAATCATTTGCCGCAAATTCTGGGTTAGTTGGCTGACCGGATAGCCACGGAGCCCGTCGTTCCCACCCAATTCGATGATGACAATATGCGGCGTGTGGGTCGATAGCAGAGCGGGCAGCCTGCGTAAGCCGCCGGCAGAGGTGTCGCCTGATATACTCGCGTTGACGACGGTGTAGTCGGCACCCTCAGCGTCCAGTCGGTCCTGCAATAGTGCGACCCAGCCCTGTTCCAGTGACATACCGTAGGCGGCGCTGATGCTGTCACCCAATACAACAATCGATTGCGGAGAGGCGTGCGACCCCGCGGGAGCCGAGATGCTGGAGAGCAGCAATCCGACCCACACCGCGGCTCGTAAGCGTTGGCTGAGGTAACGTAGAATGATCAAAGTCAGTCAACTCCTTAAAACAGTGCCAACTGCGGATGGCGATCTGGATATACTTCGCGGCATCAACCTTGAGATAGCTGCGGGGACTTCAGCCGCCATCGTCGGCGCTTCCGGTTCGGGTAAGTCTACCTTGCTCGGGCTGCTCGCGGGTATGGACGTGGCCTCTGGCGGTGAGATCACTTTGGATGGCCAGGAGCTGAGTCTGCTTGACGAGGACCAGCGGGCCCGGTTGCGCGCTGAAAAAATCGGCTTTGTTTTTCAAAGTTTCCAACTCTTGCCCGCGCTGACCGCGCGCGAAAATGTGATGCTGCCCCTAGAGTTGTCGGGTAAAAAAGATGCCGATCAAATCGCCGACCGCTTGCTCGCAGAGGTGGGTCTGTCTGGCAGGCTCGATCATTATCCCACGACATTGTCAGGGGGTGAGCAGCAGCGAGTCGCCATTGCGAGGGCGTTTGCGCGGCAACCAAAGATTCTGTTCGCTGATGAGCCCACCGGTAATCTCGATACTCGGACGGGTGAGCGCGTGATCGATCTGCTGTTCCAGCTCAATGCCAGTGAGGGAACCACATTGGTTCTGGTCACCCATGATGAGCGACTCGCTAGGCGCTGCGACATACGGTTCGCGATGGATGCAGGTGAGCTCTGCACCCTGAACGATTAAAGCAATGATAAGAACATTAACCTGGAAGTTCCTGGCGCGAGACTGGCGCGGCGGTGAATTAAGTATCTTGCTGATAGCGCTGGTATTGGCGGTTTCTGTTGTAGTCGGTATTAGCGGCTTTGTGTCGCGATTGCAGGGTGCGTTACTGTCAGAGAGTGCGCGGTTTTTGGCAGCCGACGCCGTAATTGTGAGCCGCACCGATATTCCCGAAACATGGATTGACGAGGCCTCGCGATTGGGGTTGAAGGTGTCTGCGTCTCTCGGATTCCCGTCAATGGCGGTCGCCAACATTGAGAGAATGGCACTGGTCTCGGTAAAGGCAGTATCACCGGGCTATCCTCTCAAGGGAAACCTGCAGTGGTCGACTGACCCCTATGGCGAGGTTCTGAATGATGGCGCGATTCCGGGCCCCGGGGAGGTTTGGCTGGCGCCGCGTTTGTTTGCATTGTTGGAGGTCGCGTCCGGAGACACGATCACTGTCGGTGAACAGCCGTTGCGGATCACAGGTGCTGTTCGCAGTGAGCCCGATGCCACCACTGCGGTGTTTGGTTTTGGTCCCCGATTATTGATGCACACCGAGGATATCCCCTCCACCGGCGTAATTCAGCCGGGAAGCCGCGTCGAATACCGATTGCTCCTCGGTGGAAGCGCTGATGTGGTGGAGGCCTTTCTGGCTTGGCTGAAACCCCAGCTCGGGCAGGGGCAGCGGGTTGATTCGGTGGCGACCGCTCAACCCAGAATCGGCGACACATTGGATAGGGCGCAGGGCTTTTTATTGCTCGCTGGGAGTCTTGCGGTGGTGCTGGCGACGGCGGCTATCCTGTTGGCCAGTCGACGATTTGGCGAGCGTCATACCCAGTATGTCGCCATTCTCAAGAGTTTGGGAGCCCAATCCCACGAGATCAGTCGTCTGTATGGCAACTGTCTGCTTGTTCTTGGCGCAATGGCGACACTGCTGGGCTGTGTCCTCGGGTGGGCAATACAGGTTGGGTTTATCTGGGCTTTGGGTTCTCTTTTGCCTACTGCGCCCGGACCCGCGGGCTGGGAGCCCGTGATCATGGGTGTAGTCACCGCTGCGGTCTGCCTGGTTTTCTTCGCATGGCCACCCCTGAGTCGGTTGGCTGATGCGTCGCCGCTGCATGTCTTACGTGCGGAGGTTGATGTTGCACGTATGCAAAAGGTGAGGGATTTGCTGCTCGGTGGGGCCGCGGTCATTGGTTTGATGTGGTGGTACAGCGGTAGCGGCAAGGTGACGTTGTCGGTCGTCGCGGGACTGGCTCTGGTGATGCTCGTGGGGGTCACAATTGGTCGCACGTTGCTGGCTGGCGGTCATTCGATAGGGGGTTTTGCAGGCAGTATCTGGCGGGTAGCGCTTGCCGGGTTGCAGCGTCGTCGCCGTTCCAATTCGCTGCAGATGGTGATCTTTGGTATCGCGATCATGCTGATGCTAATGTTGACGGTCGTGCGTTCGTCGTTGATCAGTCAGTGGCAAGCGCAGCTTCCGCCGGATGTTCCCAACCACTTTTTACTCAACCTTGCTCCCGAAGAGCGTGAGCAACTGCAGGATTTCTTTTCCCAGCGCGCTGTACAGACTGAAAAGCTGTATCCAATGACCCGAGGCCGCGTGATGGAGATCAATGGTGAGGCGCTACCTCGCTGGGATGAGATCGAGACTGAAACGGCGCCGCGTCAGCGCGAGGCCAATTTCACTTGGTCAGACGATCAGCCTGCCGGCAACGAACTGATCAGCGGAGAGTGGTGGTCACGGGAGACTACCGAGGCCTGGGTTTCAGTCGAGGAGGGATTTGCTCGCGATATTGGCGCTTCTGTCGGCGATAATCTCACGGTTCGTATTGGCGCTGACTCTTTTACAGTCACCGTTAGCAATATTCGCCGGGTTGATTGGCAGTCGATGCGACCCAATTTTTTTATGGTTTTTCCCCGCGACGTGTTGGCGGCTTACCCCGGCATGTACATGACCAGCTTTTTGTTAACGCCTGACCGCAAAAATGTGTTGAATGAATTGGTTCGCGAGCTACCTACGGTGACCGTGATTGAGTTAGACATGGTGATTGCAGAGACGCGCGCCGTCGTGGATCAGGTAGCGAGGGCATTGGAGCTGGTATTGGCGGTCATTCTGTTGGCGGGCGCGCTTGTTCTGGTGGCTGGGATTCAATCCAGCCTCGATGGCAGGCTGAGGGAGGCGGCCCTACTGAGGGCGCTGGGTGCGCGAAGGGAATTACTGCTGGGAACTTTGTGGATTGAATTTTTGGTGCTGGGGGCGCTGGCGGGCGGACTTGCTGGGGTAGGTGCTGAGGCGGCAACTTACGCACTGCAGACCCAGGTCTTCGACATGGTGTGGACCCCGACGCCCTTGATGTGGTGGCTGGGGCCCGTCATCGGCGCGATGGTCATCGGTTGCCTGGGCGTATGGTCATGTCGCCACGTGGTCCGCACACCGCCCGTTGTGTTATTGCGTGAGGTGTGACTCACCATAGCGCGTTAATCGTCGGTCTGTGCTGCTATCAGCCCAGCAAGTGAGCAACCGCATCTCTCTCTTCGGCGAGCTCGGTGGCAGTAGCGTCCATTCTTTGTCGACTGAAATCAGTGACGTCGAGCCCCTGCACGATTTCCCATTGACCGTTCTGACAACGACAGGGGAATGAGTAGATGAGGCCGGATTCGATGTCGTAAGAACCATCTGCGATAACGCCCATCGAGACCCAGTCATCGGCAGGCGTGCCGAGCGCCCAGCTTCGCATGTGGTCCACTGCGGCATTGGCGGCGGATGCCGCCGAAGAGGCGCCACGTGCTGCGATGATGGCGGCACCGCGTTGCTGCACAGTTGGGATGAATTCTGTCTGATACCAATCCATGTCAATCAGTGATACCGCTGCGTCACCCTTTACCAGTGCGTGATGAACATCAGGATATTGGGTTGCTGAATGGTTGCCCCAGATGATCATTTGTCGGATGTCGTTGACAGTGGTGCCAGTCTGCTGCGCAAGTTGGGTGACGGCGCGGTTATGATCCAGCCGAGTCATTGCGGTGAATTGGCGGGGATCAATATCGGGTGCATTGCGCTGGGTGATCAGTGCATTTGTGTTGGCAGGGTTGCCCACAACCAGGACCTTGATGTTCCTGCTGGCGACGGCATTGATGGCCTTACCCTGAACGCCGAAGATGGCGGCATTGGCCTCGAGCAGGTCTTTCCGCTCCATGCCCGGTCCTCTTGGACGTGCCCCGACCAGTAGCGCGTAGTCGCAATCCTTGAACGCCACCTCAGGATCATCGGTACAAATGACACCGCTCAGCAGAGGAAAGGCACAGTCGTCCAGCTCCATCTTGACGCCATTCAGGGCTTCCATCGCCGGGGTAATATCAAGCAACTGCAAAATCACCGGTTGGTCTTGGCCCAGCATCGATCCGGATGCGATACGGAACAGGAGCGCGTACCCAATTTGACCAGCGGCTCCAGTGACTGTGACGCGAACAGGTGATTTCATCAGCTAAGACCTCTCAGTTGGGGTTGATGGGCTCGGGAAGCGGGGCGGATTTTCCTTGTAGTGCTCGCAAAAGACAAGTGTCGGTGCCGGAAAGTGCCTACTAAACAGACTAAACCAGAGGCGAAAGCGAAGTGAGATCGCCGTCTGAATGATCGACGGCTTTTGCGTGTCGCCCCGCTGTCTCCTATTATCGCGGGCAGCGAGAGAGATAGAGGCTAGCAACGGCGGTGGTTAAGACGAGTCATGACAATTTGAGACAAACAGACATGCGCAAGGGTCGGTTTGAGTTCAACAAGTTGAGGAAGCGCTTGCGCCGTCAGGTGGGGAAAGCGATCGCCGATTTTGGTCTCATCGAGGCAGGTGATCGCGTGATGGTTTGCATTTCAGGAGGAAAGGATTCCCATGCCATGCTCGAGATTCTCATGGCGTTGCGCGACAGCGCTCCGATCGATTTTGAGATCGTCGCTGTTACGCTTGATCAGAAGCAGCCCGGATATCCCGAGGAGGTGCTACCGCGTTATCTGGAAACGTTGAACATCCCGTTTTACATACTCGAACGAGATACCTACAGCGTTGTGCGATCCGTTATCCCTGAAGGGAAGACAACTTGCGGTCTTTGCTCTCGCCTGCGTCGCGGAACGCTGTACGGTTTTGCCGACCAAATCGGCGCCACTAAGATCGCGCTCGGCCACCATCGGGATGACATTGTCGAGACACTGTTTCTCAACTTGTTCTTCGGCGGCAAATTGAAAGCGATGCCGGCTAAGCTGAAGAGTGACGACGGACGACATGTTGTGATTCGGCCTCTGGCCTATTGTAAGGAATCAGACATTGCCCGTTATGCCAGCGCAATGCAGTTCCCCATCATCCCGTGCAACCTCTGTGGCACTCAAGAAAACCTGCAGCGTCAGGAGATCAAGAGAATGCTAATTGAATGGGAAAAACAGTATCCGGGACGCACGGAAACGATTTTTCGAGCACTGGGCAATGTAGCCCCTTCACACCTGATGGATCGCTCGCTGTTCGACTTCGAGGGGCTCTCGGTCGAAGTCGATGCCAGTTTGGGTTTGCCGGACATCCGGGTCGTGAACCTGTAATGAGTCTGCTGGCCGCGACAAACGTTGCCATAGAGAGGGGAGATAGAACACTACTGCGTGGCGTCTCTCTTCGCATCGAAGCGGGGGAGCTTTGGCAGCTTGTAGGGCCCAATGGCGTAGGCAAGAGCAGTTTGATGAGAGCGCTGGCAGGATTAGCGCGCCTGGGGGTGGAGGGGGCCATACAGTGCAACGCCTCTACCTTATTTATCGGTCACAGCGCTGCGCTCAAGCGGGCTTTGACTCCGCTCGACAACCTTCGTCTGCACCCTGCCTGCGACACGCCTGTGGAGGATGAGCAGATAAGGCACGCGCTGAGCGCTGTGAGTCTAGCAGGTTATGAGTCGGTGCCTGTGGGTGCGCTGTCAGCCGGGCAACAGCGGCGAGTGGCGCTGGCGAGACTCTGTATAACCCCCGCGCGGCTATGGTTCCTTGATGAGCCATTTACAGCGTTAGATAACGCTGGCTGTCATTGGCTTGAGCAACAAATCGCTGGGCATGTTGCCTCGGGCGGAGCGGTTTTATTCACCAGTCACCAGCAAAGTCGATTTGGTGCCCAACAGCATGACCTGGATCTCGCACGATATGCCAGCCGCTGATCAGGCAGCGCTCTCTCTGTCGGCTGCGTTTTTCAGGCAGTTTCTGCGCCATGGCAAAACGCTCGCAGCCAGTCCCTCTGATCTTTTAAATCCACTGCTGTTTTTCTTCATGGTCGTGACACTTTTCCCGCTTGGTTTGGGGCCTGACCCAGAGCGACTATCGCAAATGGCACCCGGGATTTTGTGGGTGGTGGCGCTACTCGCCAGTTTGATGGTCAGTGGCAAGTTATTCGCGTCGGATTTCGAGGATGGCAGCCTTGAGCAGCTGTGCCTCGCGCCGCACCCTCTGGCGATTCTGGCGCTCGCGGAGGTGTTTGCGCACTGGTTAGGCACTGGATTCCTTCTGGCACTGGTGTCGCCGCTCTTTGCCGTGATGGTGGGATTGCCAACTCAGGCGCTGCCGGTATTGGTGGTGAGCCTCTTGCTGGGTTCTTTGTGTTTAACGCTGATCGGCGCGGTCGGCAGCGCGCTCACTGTGAGTATCCGCCGGGGCGGTTTGCTGCTGTCGCTCATCATCATTCCACTGCATGTGCCCGTGTTGATCTTCGGTAGCTCTGCGGTGGTCGAGGCGACGCGAGACGGTAATGTGGCGAGTTGGTTGGCACTACTCGCCGCGTTGGCGCTCGCTTCGCTGGCGTTAGCGCCGCTGGCAATTGGGGCGGCGTTGCGTATCTCGCTGGACAATGGCTAGCTGGACAATGACGAAAAGCCAAACGGTTATGAGGTCAGCAGGTTTGGCTGTCCGTGAGTGCGTCATCAGGGCCTGTTAGGCGCTATAATCGGACGATGTGGTCTTTTATTCACAAACTGGGCTCACCGCCCTGGTTTTTCCGTTTCGGCGGCAACCTGGTGCGATGGTTGCTGCCCGTAACGCTGATCTTGCTACTTGTCGGTGCTTTCTGGGGCCTGCTGGTCGCGCCGCCCGATTTTCGACAAGGGAATTCATATCGCATCATCTACATACATGTGCCCGCGGCGGTGGTGGCCCTGGCGGGCTATTACGTGATGGCCCTCGCCGGTGCGATCAGCCTGATATGGCGAATAAAAATGGCGGACATCGCGATGAAAGCCGCGGCTCCAGTGGGGGCAGTGCTGACGGGTATTGCGCTGGTGACTGGCGCCATCTGGGGCAAGCCAACCTGGGGCACCTGGTGGGTTTGGGACGCGCGCATTACGTCGATGCTTATCCTGTTTTTTCTTTATTTGGGCGTAGTGGCATTATTTGAAGCCTACGAGAACAAAGCGGCGGCAGCGAAAGCCTGCGCCGTATTGAGCCTGGTGGGCACAGTCAACATTCCGATCATCTACAAGTCTGTCGACTGGTGGTACTCCCTGCATCAACCGGCATCGATAAAATTTACAGGCGAGTCGGCAATCGATGCGAGCATGATGTACCCGCTGCTCCTCATGATTGTGGCGTTTTATGGTTTGTTCGCCGTGACCGTGGTGATGAATATGCGCGCAGAGTTGATCTGGCACCATCGGCAGTCTTCCTGGGTAAGGCAGTGGGCAGGATTTGAGTAATGTATTTTGAATCCATAGCGGCGGCGATGGACATGAATGGCCATGGAGTATACGTCTGGCTGGCCTACGCGATTACCGTGTCACTGCTGGTCTGGTTGTTCTGGGCGCCGGCGAGACAGTTGCGGGTGCGCAGGCTTTGGCTGATAGCGGAGGAGCAGAGGCGTCTTGCTTCGGAGGCACTGAGATCTGGCGCAACCCCACCGCATGACCATGCAGCAGACGGCCGCTCGAGCTCGATGGAGTCATCAGGCTGATGCACCCCCATCGCAAGCAGAGATTGATTTGGGTGAGCCTTATCGTGGTGCTTTCAAGCGCAGCGATTGGGCTGGTGGCTTTTGCGCTGAGAGACAATATCAATTTGTTTTATCCCCCTTCTGATGTGGTGGCCGGCAAAGCACCTGTGGATCGAAACATTCGTCTGGGTGGGATGGTCGTTGAGGGCAGCATAGAGCGCAGCGATACGAGTTTGACCACCGAATTCTGGGTTACTGACTACGAGGCCTCTGTCGCAGTGCGCTACACCGGGATCTTGCCCGATCTGTTCGATGAGGGGCAGGGGGTGGTAGCCGAGGGACGCCTGGATGAGGCAGGTGTGCTTATCGCCAGTCAGGTGCTGGCCAAGCACGACGAGAACTACATGCCACCTGAGGTTGCCGCAGCTCTGGAAGGCAAGAGCAAGCCGTCTCTGGGGCCGGTGTCGCCATGATCCCCGAGCTCGGCCATGTCGCCCTCATCATCGCTTTTGGGCTCGCCATCGGTCTGACTGTTGTGCCCTTCTGGGGCAGCATGCGGGCCAATGTATCAGCGATGAATCTTGCACCTTCACTCGCCGTGGGGATTTTGGTTTTTACGGCTATCGCTTTCGCGCTTCTTGCCATTAGTTTTCTTCGAGATGACTTTTCGGTCGCCGTTGTCGCGGCCAATTCCAATAGCCTCCTGCCGCCGCTGTTCAAGTTCTCCGCGCTGTGGGGGAATCACGAGGGGTCTTTGTTGCTGTGGGTGTTGATACTTGCGGGGTGGATGACGGCAGTCGCGTTTTTGAGTCGCGGTTTGCCACTGGTCATGATGGCGCGCGTGCTGAGCGTGATGGGGCTCATTGCCGTCGGCTTTCTCGCGTTTTCACTGCTTACTTCTAACCCTTTTGAGCGATTGTTGCCGAACATGCCGGCGGATGGCAGCGACCTTAATCCACTGCTGCAAGATCCGGGACTCATCATTCACCCGCCATTGCTTTACATGGGCTACGTCGGACTATCCGTACCGTTCGCGTTTGCGATTGCTGCGCTTATCGGGGGCCGCTTGGACGCCTCATGGGCACGCTGGTCGAGACCATGGACCAACGTCGCCTGGGGATTTCTTACGCTTGGCATTATGCTGGGGAGTTGGTGGGCCTATTATGAGCTGGGGTGGGGTGGCTGGTGGTTCTGGGACCCCGTTGAGAATGCCTCTTTTATGCCATGGCTGATGGGCACCGCCTTGGTGCACAGTTTGGCGGTGACCGAAAAACGGGGCGTGTTCCGCTCTTGGACAGTACTGTTGGCAATCTTTGCTTTCTCATTGTCCCTGCTGGGCACATTTCTTGTCCGTTCGGGTGTGCTGACCAGCGTTCACGCGTTTGCCGCTGATCCGGAGCGCGGTCTCTTTATTCTCGTGTTTTTGGCACTGGTAGTGGGTGGGTCGCTCCTGTTGTATGCCCTAAGGGCGCCTACAGTGGCCAGCCGTGTTGAGTATGCAGTGATTTCCAGAGAGTCACTCTTGATGGTCAACAACCTGGTTTTTACAGTTGCCGCGACGATTGTCCTTTTAGGCACGCTGTTTCCGCTGGTCATGGACGCGCTTTCTCTGGGTAAATATTCGGTAGGTCCGCCTTACTTTAATGCGGTTTTTGTGCCTTTGATGGCCTTGTTAATGCCCTTTATGACCTTAGGACCTGTCTCCCGTTGGCGGCAAGATTCTCCGAAGCGCTGGCTGCATGAATTGCTGACTCCTGCCATTGCGGTGGTCGTTTTGGCGCCTGTGCTGTCGGTGATGCTGTTTTCCTTCAATCTCTGGGTTGCGCTCGCTGTACTACTCGCGGGGTGGGTGTCATTGGGTGTGCTGCGAGATCTCTGGTACCGGCTCAGGGTGGGAAATTCTGCGGGCCTACAGTGGCAAAGACTCACTCCCAGTTATCTTGGTATGACCCTGGCCCATATTGGCTTTGCCGCGGTGGTGCTGGGGGCCGTTGTGGTAACACAGCACTCAGAGGAGCGGGATTTGAGAATGGCCGAGGGGGACAGCGCTGAGCTGGGCGGCTACCGCTTTGAAATGACGCGTATCAGCCAACAGCCCGGGGCTAACTACATCGCTGATCAGGCGTCTTTTCTGGTCACCGAGGACGAGACGGTGATCGCCATACTGAGCCCAGAAAAGCGGCGTTACCTGGCTAGTGGACAGGTCATGACGGAGGCGGCTATCGATGCCGGTATGCTGCGCGACATCTACATCGCTCTCGGAGAGCCGGTCGGCGAGGGTGCATGGGCGGTGCGCCTGCAATATAAACCCATGGTGC
>VMDB01000057.1 GCA_008081075.1 Halieaceae bacterium | reverse complement strand
GCCAACGGCTGGTCCCACTGACTTTTCTCTCTCAAAACCGTTAAGACTCGATTCATCCGCGCGTGGTCTTTACTGAGGCGCAATCTGAGCTCCAAGGGATCAATACCGCCCTTATGAGCCAACTCATCTAAAAAGCACTCGTAGGCAATACCGGTGTGGGTGTGCCCCACTGACCGCCACTCCTGCGGAACGATACCGATTTTGGGTGCGTTGTGGCTTTCCACGCGATGGTTGGGGATCTGATAAGACGTTCCGTAAGGGAAAACACCGAAGGGCTCCTGCAGGCAACCATCCAGGGAATAGATATCCATGCCCCTGACCATGTAAATCGGATCGTGTTTGGTGCCCTGCATCAGAGATTGCCCTACCGCTACCTGATGCCAAGCCTTCGGCATGCCGGATTCGTCCACGCACCCCCGCATTTTATGAACAAAGAGTGGGCGGTAATGGCCACTGCGGATATCCTCCTCACGAGACCAAATAATCTGCACTGGAACATTCTCACCCATTGCCGCTTCTACCGCCTCGACGGTGAAGTCCGCTGCTTTGCTCGAGCGACGGCCGAAACTACCGCCCATCAAGGGTCGATTGATCGTGACATTCTGCTGGGGTATGCCCAGAAACCGCGAGATGACCTCCTGATCATTGGACTGATATTGGGTGCCACTCCAAACGGTACAAGCGTCACCCTCGACCTGAGCTATGCAGTTCAACGGTTCCATCGTGGCATGTGCCAGTAGCGGCAATTCATAAGTCGCTTCTACTACCTCATCAGACTGCGTCAAAACGCCAAGTGCATCACCGATATCCTCTGCAAGCATGCCCGGCTGTTCGGCGAGTTCTCGGTAGTCGCTGTAAAACTGCTCCGTTGAGACCGCTTGGTTCGCGCCAGAATCCCAATTGATCTTGAGCTTGGCGCGCGCCTTCTGTGCCCGCCAGTAGGTGTCCGCCAACACCACTACACCGGCGCGTATCTGCTTGACCTTCACCACACCCGGCATCGCCAGCGCTTCGGTTGCATCAAAATCAATGACCTTGCCGCCGTATACCGGGGGCCGTGCGATAGCGCCCACCAGCATCCCAGGCAACTTCAGATCGATGCCAAATGCAGCGCTTCCATCGACCTTACCCGGCCCTTCGTAGCGGCGTGTGGGCTTGCCGAGAATCTTGAACTCGCTGGGATCCTTGAGCCGCACCGACTCGGGGGGCTGAATATCAAACGCTGCAATTGCATCCAGCAACGCGCCGTAAGTGCTATTTCGCTCCGAGCCATCGTGATACACCACGCCGTTGCGTGTTGTGAGCTCAGCGACGTCAACCTGCCAAGATGCTGCAGCAGCCTCCAACAACATCGCGCGCGCCCTGGCACCGGCGGTGCGCATAGGTAACCACGAACTACCCGTGGTCACGGAACCCGCCGTTAAATACTCACGAAACAGGGGTGAATAGTAATCCGGCGTGGTAGGTGCGGCCTCGAGTTCAATGGCCTGGTAATCCACATCTAATTCCTCGGCGAGCATCATGCTCATCACCGTGTACGCACCATTACCAAACTCAGAGTGATTCGCGAGCATGGTGATCACATTGTCCGGAGCAATTCGGACAAAGCTATTAATCATCGCACCGTTAGCGCTAACTTGCGCCTTGGCAGAAAAAGCCATGGGGCACTGAGCTGCAAAAATGAATGCACCCCCTGCCTGCACAAATTGGCGACGATTGAGATTCATACGTGAACTCAGCTCACTCATGATGAGGACTCCTGCAAATAAGTGGCAGCGAGGTGAACCGCGGCGCGAATCCTGGGATAAGTACCGCATCGACAAACATTGCCGGCCATGGCGGCGTCGATCTCTGCGTCACTGGGTTCGGCGTTCTCAGTCAGTAACGCCGTGGCAGCCATAATCTGCCCGGATTGGCAGTAGCCGCACTGTGCGACGTCGGTCTCCAGCCACGCTTGCTGCACCGCAGACAGTTGACCTTCTCGGGCCTGCCCCTCAATGGTTTCAACCGATTGCCCCGCGACCGCAGATACCGGGGTAACACAAGATCGAATCGCCCGCCCATTCAAGTGCACGGTACAGGCTCCACACTGAGCGATACCGCACCCAAACTTGGTTCCCGTTAGGTTCAGCTCGTCGCGCAAAACCCATAAAAGCGGGGTATCCGACTCGGCTTTTACCTCGACCAAATTGCCATTCACTGTCAGCTTCATCATGCTCCTCCGGCGGCCTCGCTTTGATCTCAATATGACACTGGTCCGCCGAATATTAAAGCGTCGTTTCTTTCACGGTCCGAGCCAGCAGCCGGTGGACGCGAGCCAGCCGCTGCCGACGAAGCGAGACCAAAGTGTGTACACTTTACACGAAGATGTATACAGTAGTCGCTCGGGACCTTGCAAGAACAACCGCGCTTATCAGATCACGGAGATCGTCATGGAAGTACATCGCGTTAGCCGCTACCGCGAGGTAGAACACGCGCTACGACTCACCGACCTCAAGCAGTCGTTATACGACGAGGGGAAAATACTCATGGACAAGGTGCTGGTCACCCTCCACGGTGACGAGCATCGGCAAAGACGTTCCGTAGAAAGCCAATTATTCCGGCGCAACTTTTTCCGGGTCTACGAGAACGACGTTTTCCCGGGACTCCTGCGCGACACCCTTGATCAGTTCCTCTCAGGCGAGTCTGCCGACCTCAAAGAGCTGGGCTACCGCATCATGGTGCACCTGTCGCTGTCCTTCGCGGGTATTGATCGCATTGATGGCACGATCGAAGAAGCCGATGCGCAGCACCGCCTCCTCATCCAGCTGGGGCAAGCGGCCACGATTGGTCAATACAAAGGTGACCGCGAGCCGATTTTTCAGGAAATACGCGACGCCATCGACGAATTCCGCGAGCGGTTTTTCCTACCTTCTCGGGCACGACGTGTGGCGCTCATCAACGACTATCGCGAAGGCAAGATCAGTGATGAGGCGCTGCCCCGAGATATTCTCACCATTCTCCTCATGCACAACGACGACCTCGGCATGCCCGATGAGCTTATGGTCAGAGAGGTCGCGTTCTTCTATTTGGCGGCGTCACATACTTCGGTACACACGCTGGTTCACGCCACCCATGAACTCTTCAGCTGGTGTCAGCGGCAAGGATCTTCGCCCACCGACGTTGTAAAAGACACCCATCAACTGCAGCGATTTGTGCTCGAAAGCATGCGGCTGCACCCCTCCAGCCCGGAGGCGTGGCGCCGGGCCGAGGCGTCCGTCAGCCTGGCTGACGGCACCGTCGTGCCCGCTGGCGATAAGGTCGTCATCGATCTACAAACCGCCAATCGCGACCCGGAGGTATTTGGCAAAGACGCCAGCGAATTCAACCCACTCCGACAGATTGAGGGCCGCACCAGTCGCGCGGGTATGTCCTTCGGTGGCGGCATGCACGTTTGCCTGGGAATGAACCTCGTTGCCGGTACTTTGCTACGTGATGGCGAGGCGCCCAAGCCTGATAACCACCAGTTCGGCACCGTTACCCTCATCATCAAGGAACTCATTGAGCGCGGGATGCGGCCCAATCCAGACCAGGCACCGCAAAAGATTGAGGCGTCGGAGCGCGATGTCTGGGCCAGCTATCCGGTGCTGTTTTAATCATATGCCAGCGCCAGCCCTGATAACCGGATATCACAACGCGTTCGCCGCGCTCTGTGATCGCCGCTTGGTGCAATCGATGTACAGCGAATGCAGCGTGCTCATGGAGCGCGTGCTGCTCACCCTCCACGGCGAGGCGCATACCTGTCGCCGCGCCATTGAATGGAAGCTGTTTCGCCGCGACTTCGCCCGCTATTACGAGCGCGAGGTCTATCCCACCACATTGGCACAAACCCTTGCACCCTATCTCGAGCGAGGCCGGCTGGACCTCCCCGCATTCGGCTTCAGAGTCAACATTAATCTGAGCGCGGATATCGCGGGCATTGATCGGCCCGAGGGGTCAGCAAAGGAGACCGATGCACTGGTAGCCTTCACGCGGAAATTCAGTGAGGGCGCCACGCTTTTTCATTCCACACGCGACAAGGCCGAGGTTCGGGGAGAGGTCGCCGAGGCGCTGGACGCCTTCAACGAGCAATTTCTGAGGCCCTCTAAACGGCGACGGGAAGATCTCCTCGCGCAAATCGGCTCGGGAGAGCGTCATGAAGACGAGGCCCCCCGAGACATTCTCACGGTGCTGCTGGCGAATCGCGACGATCAGGATCTGGACGATGACATGATCTTGCGAGAAGTCGCCTTTTTTATGCAGGCGGGCTCCCACAGCTCGGCCAACGCACTGACCCATTCCTTCCACGAGGTAGACCAATGGTGCCGCGCGCACCCGGAGGACCGGCAGCGCCTGCTGACCGATGACGATTTCATACAACGATGCGTTCATGAAAGCCTCCGCCTGCATCCGGCGAGTCCGGTGGCGTGGCGGCAAGCCGCGGAAGATTTCGAGCTGCCTGACGGCACTGCCGTGAAGGCCGGGGACAGCGTCACTATCGATCTCATGTCGGCTAATCTCGAGACCACACTGTTTGGTGATGACGCCGATCGCTTCAACCCACGCCGTAATATCACCGGGCGTATCCCGCCGTTTGGCTTGACCTTTGGCATTGGTATTCACACCTGTTTCGGGCGCGACATTGCGGGCGGCCTTGGTCAATCGACTGACAGCGGGCAACCCGCGCACCTCGGCACGCTCACCAATCTTCTGAAAAGCCTGCTGGCACATCACGCTCGCCGTGATCCTGAATCTGAGCCACAGGCTGATGGCGGCACCGAGCGTCCGAATTGGGGCACCTACCCCTTGTTGATCGGCACCATGGAAGCGCAGGAGCACATGTCATGAGCCAGCCAGAGTCCACACAAGCTGACACGATTCGGCTGGCCATTGAGAGCGATATTTACAATGGCGTACTGGCGCCCGGCGCGTCGCTGGAAGAAGGCCGACTCGCCAACCGGTTTGGCGTGTCACGCACGCCGGTTAGAGAGGCGATCACACAGTTGGTGCAAGCAGGCTTGGTCTCAAAAACCGCGCATCGTCGAGCAGTAGTCGCCAATCTGGACGCCGGCACGTTACTGGAACTCTTTGAAGCGCTGGCCGAACTCGAGGGTTCCGCAGCCTTTCTCAGCACCAGCCGCATGCACGCCGAAGAGCGCGCAGAATTACTGAGCATTCACACAGCCGCTGCAGAAAACCTGAGCACCAACGGTGATCCCAATGTCTACGCGAAACTCGGGAGTGCGTTCCATCAGTGCATTGTTCGGGGCTGCCACAACAAGGCGCTGATCGACACAACCGAATGGCTCGCCCTGCGCGTATTGCCCTATCGTCGCTTCCAGGTGGTGGCCCCCGGGCGGTTACAGCGTAACCAAACAGACCACGACGCCATCATTTCGGCTATCTTTGCCGGGGATGCCGATAGTGCCCGTGATCTCATTAAGCGCCATACCCTCGAACAGGGAGACGCCTTAATGCGCTTTATCGCGCTGAATAAAACATCCCACGCAGACTTTTATCCGAGCACGCTCGCTGAGGAGCAGCGCCTATGAGCCAGACACAAACACTGATCTCAGGGGGCACCCTGATCGACGGCACAGGCGCCGAACCCTTTTCCGCGGACGTTCTGATCAAGGGAAATCGGATTGTCGCCGTCGGCCCAGATGCTCGAGCGAGCTGCGAACCTGGAATCCCGCTCAGTGAAATAGACGCCACCGGCTGCCGCGTCATGCCCGGCATGATCGACAGCCACTGCCATATCAGTTTTGATCAGCCCAACAGTAACGATGAGTTATTTTTCCACCGGCGCTATGGCTTGGCGGCACTTGTCGCGGGAGTGAACGCGCAAAAGGTCTTGCGCGCGGGCTTTACCGGCTTTTTCGACGCCGACTGCGTCTTTGATGTGGGCGTGGATCTGCGTGATGCCATCGAAGGTGGCGTCATAGAGGGCCCACGAATGACCACAGGGGGCAATGTCCTGATCAATTGCATTGGCGGCACCGCCGCCCGCTTGCTTCCCGATGAAGGCACCCGCGGATACGCGCGGATCGTCCATACCCCCGACGAAATCGTGCGTGAGATCCACAAGCAAATAAAAATGGGCGTCGACTGGATCAAAGTACACGTCAGCGGTTTGCCGATTCGCCCCGGAAAAGAAACGGGAGAAATATCCACCTGGACCCTCGATGAACTGAAATTGGTGTGTGACACCGCCCACCAATTCGGCATCCCCGTGGTCGGACACTGCCGCAACGCGACCAGCACCCGTGATGCCGCACTCGCCGGATTCGACATGATCCTGCACGCGACCTATATGGACGACGAGGCCTTAAAAGCCGTTGTCGACCGGAAAGTACCGCTGGTGCCCACGTTCACGTTCCAGGCCAACCTCGCTGATTTTGGGGCCGCCATCGGCTCGGACGAGAACTTGCGCGAGGTATTCCGCGCTGAAATCACCGAGAGCGTCTCGACACTCAGGGCGGCATTTGATGCAGGCGTGCCCTTCCTAACGGGCAGTGAGAGCGGCTTTAGCCTCACGCCCTACGGCGACTGGCACTATCGCGAGCTGCAGGTTTTTGTTGAGGATCTGGGTATGACGCCGCTGCAAGCCATTAACAGCGCAACCGAACAGGGTGCGCGGGCGCTGAAGCGCGAGGGTGAGCTGGGCTGCATCAAGCCTGACTACCTCGCCGATATTCTGGTCTTCGATGGCGAGCCGGAAAAGACCATTACCCAGCTGGGCGAGCCAGAGCGATTTCGCCACATCATTAAGGACGGTCGTGTTGTGGACACCTCGACACCGCTTCCGAGTGATTGGCAGTTACCGGGCTGGCGGGTCGGCGAGTACTCCGAGCGGATCCTGACCAAGGCGCTGGTGACATCCATGGGGCTTACGTCGAAGTGACTACCCACGTCGCGGAAGGGTTGCGGAGACAGGCAGATTCCTCCGCCACGCGGCGGGAGACCGCAAGACCCCATCGCTCATAAGAGCAACCACAGACGAACTGATAAGAACCAAGGACTAACATCGTGAGAACAGCAGTCATCACCGGCGGTGCCGCCGGGCTCGGCCTGGACGTTGCCCGCCGCCTGAGCGAGGCGGGTTACCGCATCGGCCTATTCGATCTGGGCGCGGAACGGGTGGCCAGTGCCGCTGCGCAGCTCCCCAATGCCGTTGGCATCGAGGCAGATGTCACCTCACCGGAGCAGGTTGCCGCGGCGTTTAGTGCCTTTGGCGAGACGCCCGATTTACTGGTCAACAACGCCGGTATTGTGCGCTTTGGCGCCATGGAGGAGCAGTCTTTCCAAGATTACATGGATGTCGTCAACGTCAACCTACTGGGTAGCTGCTTCTGCGCCAAAACGATTGCGCCCGCCATGATCGAGCGGGGCTCGGGACACATCATTAACTTTACGTCGATCAATGGGATCCATCCGGCCCCCGGAGTCGGGCTCTACGGGCCGACCAAAGCCGCCATGGCCAATATGACTCAGGCGATGGCGATCGAATGGGGCCCAAAGGGAATTCGCGTCAATGCAATCGCTCCGGGGATGATCGATGCGGGTATGTCTAAACCCATTTTTGAAAATCCCAAGGTCCGCGCCGTGCGCGGCGGCGGCGTGCCTTTGCGCTGTCTCGGGGAAGCGGCTGATATTGCTGAAGCGGTACTCTTTCTCGATTCGGAAGGCGCAAAATACATCTCGGGTCACGAACTGGTCGTCGACGGCGGCGTGTCAATCAGCGTCATGGCGCACCTCCCCCGCGAATGAATCGGGAGTACACACAGCTCATCCTGACCGGGGGGATCTTTCACGACTTCGAAGCCTCGGCGCAGGCGCTTGCCGCCGTGCTTGCGCCCCTGGGTATCACCTCGCGTATTGAGCCGGATATGGAGGCCGGTCTGGCAAGCCTTGCCGACAGCCCCGTGGACCTGGTCACAGTGAATGCGCTGCGCTGGGAAATGATCGGTGAAAAGTATGACCCCTATCGTGAGACGGAAGCTTACTCACCCTCCCCCACCGCCAGAGCGGCGCTGTCAACCTATTTAGCGCAGGGTGGAGCATTACTGGGACTTCATACTGCCAGCATTTGTTTTTCAGATTGGCCGGAGTGGACGGCCTTACTCGGCGGGCACTGGGTATGGGGAACCAGCTGGCACCCGCAACCGGAAGCCGTGACGGTGGCGCCCTCTCCCGAGAACCCGCTCCTAAGCCCGCAGTCATTCAACGTGTTTGACGAGCTCTATACCGATCTGTCGCTGTCGCCCAACACTGAGGTGCTAGCGAGCGCAACGAGTGCCGCCATGCCTCAGCCTCAACCCGTGATGTGGCGCCACCAACACACTGGAGGGCGGGTGGTATACGACGCACTTGGACACGACCGTGAATCCCTCCTTCAGCCTGATCACGCCAATGCGCTCCGAGAGATGGTTCGTTGGGCGCTCACCAGTGAGGAAACCCTATGAAATCGCTTGAGGGCCTGTCGCTGCTCATCACCGGCGGGGGATCGGGTATCGGCCTCGGCACAGCGCGCTACTGTGTCGAGCGAGGTGCCCGCGTCACGATCTGTGGTCGCCGCGCCGACAAAATTGAAGCCGCCGCGCGGGAATTGGGACCCGCCTGCCAAGGCGTCGCTGCCGATATCACTCTGGCGGCGGATCGACAAAAACTCGTCGACGCAGCGTTAGCGCACGGCGGCAAACTCGACGCCTTGATCAATAATGCCGGCAATATGTATCGCGGCATGATTACCGAGCTCGAGGAAGCGGCCTTACAGGATATTTTCAACAGCAACGTCATCTCGGCCATGCTGCTCACCGGACTCTGTACCCCGCATCTGGCTACCACCGAAGGCGCGGTGGTATTTGTCGGATCGATCCATACTCGACGGGCATTTCCGGGCGCTTCGGCCTATGCCGCTACCAAAGCAGCCGTACAAGGGCTCACGCGCGTGTTGGCGGCAGAACTCGGCGCGCAAAAGATCCGCGTAAACTGCCTCCTGCCCGGCGCTGTCTTCACCGAAATCAATCAGCGCGCCGGCTTGATGGATGATGCAACGGCGTTGCAAAGACTCGAGGGGATGTCAGACTTGCACGCCCTGGGCCGCATTGGGACTGCCGAGGAAATCGCCGAGGCGATGGCCTATCTGGTGTGCGCAGAGTGGGTCACCGGAGCCATGATCGACATCGACGGCGGGCTTGGCCTAGGCATTACTGGCGACCCAGCAATTAACAACAAAGGAGAGAACAACTCATGAGCGACAGCATCAGCGTAAAGGTCACCACGCGCGAGGGCGAAGAACGAATCGTGGCACAAGGCGCCGGGCATCAGACCCTGATGCAGATGCTCTACGACGAGGATATTGGGGTTGAGGCTATCTGCGGTGGGTGCACCTCCTGCGCGACCTGTCATGTACTGGTGGATCCCGCGTGGATGGAGAAGCTCCCGGATCGAGATCAGGCTGAACTGATGCTCTTGCAGTACGCAGAACACTACGACCCAGAGCGCTCTAGGCTCAGCTGCCAGCTGGCAATCGGCCCCCATCTTGACGGCATGCCTCTGGTGATTGCACCCGAAGAATGATTCGAACGACACACCTCCCTTAATTCAGGACTCGAGAAAGGATCATCATGAGCGACAAGCGCGCGCTGGCAGCCGCAAGATCCATCGATATTCACGCGCACGCTGTGCTGGCGGGTTCGATGGGGACTGCGGGGGAACATGGCCCCGAAATCGGCTACACCTCCTCAGGTCAGCCATGGTTTCGCGTTGGCAATTACCGACTGGATGGCGTCCGCTATGAAGGCAGTCCCTTTATGGAAGCCGAGATTCGCATCCGCAATATGGATGCCGCCGGCATTGATTGCCAAGTCGTCTCCCCTAACCCCCTAACCTACTTCCATCACATTGCGCCGGCGGACGCCATCTCATTCTGCCGAGAGCACAACAATGCGCTGGCGGCGATGGTCGACGCTTTTCCAACCCGTCTGGCCGGCTTTGCCGCACTTCCCATGCAAGATGTTCCTGCCGCCTGCGACGAACTAGAGCGCGCGGTGACCGAACTCGATCTGTTGGGCGCTTACATCGGTACCGATATTGGTAAGCCGTTAAATGACCCCAGCTTAGATGCATTTTATGAAAAGGTCGTGGGCCTCGACGTCCCGCTTATGATGCATCCGGCCCCAGCGGGGATCGATGGGCCAGCGGGGGACCCTAATCTGAAACAGTTCGATCTCGACTTGCTCACCGGTTTTGCCGCGCAGGAGTCGATCGCGGTGGCGACGCTCATCTACGGCGGCGTGCTGCACCGTCATCCCAAACTCGATATCTGCCTCAGTCATGCGGGCGGCACCATGACGTCACTGGTGGGACGCTTTAATCGCGCCTGCACTAAACGCCCTTGGGTACCCGAGCATTTGCGCTACGAAGGCGCGTTTGAGGAGTCGCTGAAGAAGTTGTGGTTCGATACTCACGTTCATGACCCCAGAGTGCTGAATTGGGTGATCGAGATCATGGGGACCGAAAGGCTACTGCTGGGCACCAATTTTTCGGGCTGGGACGAGCACGCAATGACCCATGATATTGATATCTCGCTGGCTGATACCATGGCGGACAATGCCAAGCGACTGCTCCGGGTGAGCGCATAGCATGACGACTTCCGAGCAAGAATTAGCCCAGCGCTGGCCGCTCATCATGGCGACCTGCGTCGGCATCATCAGCAGCTCGTTTGTGCTGCCCTATTACTCTATCGGCGCGCTGGTCGCCCCCGTCACGGAAGAGTTCGGCTGGAGTCGCGCGCAATTCCAAGCGGCGATTCTCTTCAGTTCCGGCCTCGGCGCGCTGACCTCTCCGCTCATCGGCTGGTTAAACGACAAGTATGGGCCTAGGCGCGTTGCCCTGCCCTCGATGCTCGGTTTGTCCCTGGGGTTATTCACCGCCTCCCAATTACAGGGGGAGCTGTGGATGCTCTTTCTGGCCTACGGGATGATGGCGCTCTTGGGCGCCGGCACTATCCCGGTCACCTGGACTCGCGCCATCGCCACGAGTTTTTTCAAGCGCCGGGGGCTGGCACTCGGGCTCGCCCTCACGGGCACGGGCATCTGCGCCTCGATTGCCCCGCACTACACCGTTTGGCTGACGGATAACTACGGATGGCGCGGCGCCTACATGGGTTTAGCGTTGGTGCCGATCTTACTGGCGTGGCCGACACTATACTTTCTGTTCAAACCACTGGAGGCGCACACTGAAGCCGAAGATGCTGTTGATAACGAAGCGGCCAGCGCTCTTCAAACGGGGCTGACGCTGGGCGAGGCGGTTAGAGGCTATCGCTTTTGGGTGTTATTGCTCTCGATCCTGTTTGCGTACCAAGGATTTTCGGGTATCGGCCCCAATTTGCTGCCCTCGCTGACCGATGACGGGCTCAGCCGCGAGCAAGCGGCCTCAGTGCAAAGCGTCTTTGGTATTTCAATCATTATCGGCCGCGTCGTAGTCGGTTATCTGGTGGACCGTTTTTGGGCACCGGGCGTCGCCGCTGTCTGCCTCGCCATACCCGCAGTGGGAGCCACGCTACTTCACGGCCAGCAAAGCCTCGAAGTCGCAGCGCTCGCCGCCTTCTTGATCGGATTTGCCGCAGGCGCGGAACTGGACCTGATGGCGTTCCTCGCGGCGCGATATTTCGGGTTGGCGCACTACGCGAAAATCTACTCGATCCTGTACGCAACGTTGGCCGTGTGCTCCGGCACGGCGCCTATGATCTTCGCTTCGGTGTACGACGCGACCGGCAGCTACGATATTGGCTACGCTATTGCCTCGGGACTCTTCCTGGTGTCTGTCGTCCTGATACTGTTGCTGGGACGCTATCCCAAAGCATTCGAAAACGCGCACTAGGCT
>VMDB01000016.1 GCA_008081075.1 Halieaceae bacterium | reverse complement strand
GTCACTCCGGCGCTGGAAAAAGCACGGCGCTACGATTATTGCTGCTACTGGATCGCCCCACGGGGGGCGAAATCAGGGTGGGCGGAGAACGAATAACCCATTTGACTGGGGGCGCAGTGGCCCGCTACCGACGGCGATTTGGCGTCGTGTTTCAGGATCACAGGCTGCTGTTTGACCGCAGCGTCCACGATAATGTGGCGCTACCGTTGGAGATCGCGGGGTTCTCCCCGCGCGACATTACCCGCAGAGTGAGAGCGGCGTTGGATAAGGTGGGCTTGCTTGCCAGTGAGCGAGCGCATCCGGCCAGTTTGTCAGGCGGGGAACAGCAGCGCGTCGGCATTGCCAGAGCGGTCGTGGCGCGACCCGAGTTTCTTGTTGCAGATGAGCCCACCGGAAATCTCGACCCCCAGCTTTCAGCCGAGATTATGTCCTTGTTTGAGGCATTTAATCAGGTGGGCGTGACCGTGCTGATCGCCACTCACGACATGCCGTTGATATGCCGGTTGCGTCATCGGATTATCACCCTCAGTTCGGGCAACTTGGTGGCGGGGGAAGCACAGTGAAAATGCCCCTGTTTCGCGATGGGCCGCTGTGGCGCTGGTGGCCAGTGTGGTTGGCTCAGCATCGTTCTGCAGCGACGAGCAGTTGGAGGAAGCTTCAAGCACGGCCGCTTTCTACGTTTATGACTTGGCTTTTGGTGGCGCTGTCACTCGCGCTGCCGGCGAGCCTCTGGCTCACTCTGAGCAATCTCAATGTGGCGACGGCGCATTTTGAGCATCCTCCGCAGTTTTCTCTGCTGCTCACGGAGCAAACCGATTTGGATGCCGCCGCGCAGTTGCAAAAATCGATAGCAAGCTGGCCGCAGGTGGCGGAGGTAGCGCTCCTGCCTGCTGAAGAGGCGCTGGCGCAATTCAGCTCGTTGACCGGATTGAGTCCCTTATTGGCGTCTCTCCCGCGAAACCCACTACCCCATACCTTGCTGGTATCGCTGAAAAAAACGGCGACAGAGATAGACAGGGCGGGGGTTGCAGAGCGATTGGAGGGTAGCGACGGGGTTGCTCAGGTTGTTCTGGATACGCTTTGGCTGACCCGGCTGGAAGAGGGCCTGCGCGCCGCGTCCCGATGGGTGCTCGCCGTGGGTGTCATGATGTTGCTGGGGACCGTGCTAGCCCTGGGGAATACGCTCAGACTCACGGTTGTCGCCCGAGAAGAAGAGATTCTGGTCGTGCGGCTTATCGGTGGCTCTAGGGCCTTTGCACGCAGACCTTTTTTGTATACCGGGCTTTGGTACGGCTTGGGTGGAGGCGTGCTCGGTGCGGTGATTTTGTGGGTTTTCAGTGGGTGGTTGGCGGGCCCTGTCAACGCACTCTTCGCCCTTTACGAGAGCCAGCAACGCCTGCAATGGCCCGGATTCCACTATCCCGTGATCCTGCTGACGGTGGCGGTGCTTTTGGGTTGGATTGCCGCCTGGACGGCCTGCGAGAGGCATCTGAGGCAGCTCGAGCGGCATTAAGCCACTGAAATTCGTTAGTTTTTGGCTTTAGCACTCTGTCCCCTAGAGTGCTAAAATAGGGGTATTACCTCGTTGGAGGGGAGAACATGACAGAGACCAAGCGGGCACTGGCGGTGCCAAACAGCGCGGTACTCAGTATGGCGCCAGGGGCTAACCTGTCTGCCTATATTCAGGCGGTCAGCGGCATTGCGGTGCTATCGGCTGAGCGCGAGCAGGAATTGGCGGAGCGGCTCTATTACGATGATTGTGTCGACTCGGCCCGGGAGCTGGTGTTGGCGCATCTGCGATTTGTGGTCCACATTGCACGGAGTTATTCCGGCTACGGGCTGGCAGAGGCGGACCTGATTCAGGAAGGAAACGTGGGGTTGATGAAGGCCGTCAAGCGTTTTGATCCCACCAAGGGCGTGCGCCTTGTCTCTTTTGCGGTCCATTGGATCAAAGCCGAGATGCATGAATACATCCTGCGCAATTGGCGGATTGTGAAAGTGGCGACGACCAAGGCGCAGCGAAAACTATTTTTCAATTTACGCAGCCAAAAGAAATCTTTGGGTTGGTTATCGGCTGAAGAAACCCGGGCTATTGCAGCAGACCTGGGCGTCGACGAGGCAGAAGTGACGCGGATGGAGGGCCGACTTGCCAGTCGAGACCTGGCATACGATGCGCCGGCCGAGAGCGATGACGAGGATAGCTGGCAAGCCCCGCAGTATTTTCTTGCAGATACAGCGGCCGACCCTGAGCAGCTGGTTGAAGCGGCTGATTTTGCCCAGGACAGCAGTGCGCGTTTACAGTCAGCATTGGCGGACCTCGATGAGCGCAGTCGCGATATCCTGGAGCGACGCTGGTTGATCGATGACAAGTCGACATTGCATGAGTTGGCGGCGCGCTACGATGTCTCGGCTGAGCGCATCAGACAGCTCGAGGCCAATGCAATGAAAAAAATCCGTACCGCCCTGCTCGCGTAACGCATCGAATCAAGAGGGCGGCTCCCGGATGCCTTCTCTGCAGCCCGAAATTTCTCGTCGTATCAGAAGTTTTGTGATGCGTGCCGGGCGCATGACGCCCGGGCAGGAGCGCGGCTGGCGTGAAGGCCTGCCGCGTTTTGGCTTGCATCTAGAAGACGGGCTATTGGATTGGGATAGCCGGTTTGGCTTTGCTGGCCGGCGGGTGATCGAAATCGGCTTTGGCATGGGTGACAGCCTGTTGCATATGGCGGCGGCAGATCCTGAGGCTCAGTTTGTCGGTATCGAAGTGCATCGCCCAGGTGTGGGACGTTTACTGAGCCAATTAATGGGGTCGGAGTGTCACAATGTTCGTGTCTACGCCGACGATGCCGTCGAAGTCCTCGCACGGTGTATGGCCCCAGGATCCATCGACGCCATCCACATTTTTTTCCCCGACCCCTGGCATAAAAAGCGGCACCACAAGCGCCGCCTGATTCAGCCGCATTTTATTGACCTTGTTACGCGACTGCTGCGCCCTGGTGGTTACCTCCATTTGGCTACCGATTGGGAGCCTTATGCCGAGCACATGCTAGCGGTGCTCGATGCGACTCCCGAGATGAGCAGTGCTGGCGGCACCATGAGCGCGCCACTGCCGAGACCGGCATACCGACCGCTGACCAAGTTTGAAGCTCGGGGTGAACGGCTCGGACACGGGGTTTGGGATTGGGTTTATTATCGCGGGTAGCGCTACAACAGCGTGGCCAGCACGCTGTCCAAAAAGGTAAAGCCCAGGGGCGTCGTAACGAATCGGCCGCCTTCCCAATCCGCTAACCAGCCCCGCTCAAGGGCTGTTTGTGCCCGCTGTTTCAGCACGTTCGCCGCGAGGCCGGTTCGCTCGGTAAAACATGCCAGAGGAACGCCGCCGGGCAGCCGCAGCGCGTTCATCGCAAACTCTCCCGGGAGATCGTCTGCCGAGATCACTTGCACAGCGGGTGAGGCAAAGGGCGCTGCGCCTGCTTGATTAAGGTAATCCAGTGGCGATCGAGTGCGTTGGGTTCGAATGATCGTGCCGTCTTCCAGAGTCAGCTTGCCATGAGCGCCGGCGCCGATGCCCAGATAATCGCCGAAGGTCCAGTAGTTCATGTTGTGACGACACTCGTTATTGGGACGACAAAACGCAGACACCTCGTATTGGGAAAAACCGGCGTCCGAGAGCAAGGTCTGTCCCGTGTCCTCGATCTGTGCCAGCGTGTCTTCGTCGGGTAGTGCTGGCGGCGTCGACCAAAACCGCGTATTTCGCTCTATGGTGAGTTGATAGCGTGAGATATGCCCCGCGCTGAGGCGGATTGCTTCACCGATGTCGTCACGGGCGCTTTCGGCATCTTGACCCGGAAGTCCGTGCATCAGATCAATATTCCAATGACTGAAATCGGCCTTGTCCGCCAGTGCCAGCGCGGCTCTGGCTTCTTCTCCGGAATGAATCCGCCCTAGCCGGGCGAGAGAGGTGTCGTCAAAGCTCTGCACTCCGATGCTGAGCCGCGTGACCCCGGCGCTTCGGTAGTCTCTGTACCGTGCTATCTCCGCGCTACCCGGGTTGCTCTCAAGGGTGATTTCCGCGGTCTGCGAAATCGTAATGACCTTCGCTACACCCGATAGAATCCGATCTATCCACATGCCAGCGAAAAGACTGGGAGTGCCACCGCCTATAAATATGGTCTCCAGGGCGCGCCCTGAGGCCCAGTCCTTTTGGCTTTCCAGATCTGCGAGCAACGCGTTGACATAGGGCTCTTGATAACTGTCCGAGAAGCCCTCGTGACTGTTGAAGTCACAGTAGGGGCATTTTTGGGCGCACCATGGAAGGTGGATGTAGAGCGACAGGGGTACGTTTTTGGATTGAATCATTCGCCAAAGTGTTTCAGCAGCTGGGCGACCGCCAAGCCCCGATGACTCACCCTGTCTTTCTCGTCGGGAGACATTTCCGCGGCGTGTCGCTTTTCTCCCCGAGGGATAAAGAGGGGGTCATAGCCAAAGCCACCATCACCCCGCGGTGCTTCTGCAACGTGCCCATGCCAGCGGCCCTCAGTGACAATCGGCGCCGGGTCCTCGGGTCCGCGCATGAGCACCAGAACGGCAATATAAAATGCGGCTCGCTCTTCGCCTTGTAAGCCACGCATATTGCTCAGTAACAGGGTGTTATTGCCGTCATCTCCTGAGCCGGAATAGCGTGCGGAATGGAGGCCCGGCGCGCCGTCCAAGGCGGGTACAACTAACCCCGAATCGTCAGCCAGTGCGGCATGTCCTGTCTCAAGACAGGCATGTCTGGCTTTGAGTATCGCGTTTTCTATAAAGGAAAGCCCTGTCTCTTCGACGGCCGCCACTCCCAGTGTGGCTTGGGGCTGAATGCGCCACCAACCTGACAAAATGCGCTCGAACTCGGCAATTTTCCCGGCGTTATGGCTCGCGATGACGAGGGTTGGCAAGGTGTTTTCTGTCAACGTCAATCCTGTCGCCACAACTGGACTTTCATTTTGTGCTCGTAGACCTTTTCGCTGCCTTCAGGTTGAAAAGAGAACTCAAAGAAGCGGTATTCGCGATCGAGAAACTCAAAAGGGACAATGTAATAAGTCGCACGGCCCTCGCGAATTTCACGCACATCCATTTCACCACCTGTGATCAGATCCCAGGACCGACCGCTAATCTCCATCGGTCGGCCCGCCATGTCGCCGGAGGCAGCGTCGCGCACAGACAGGGTAAGCATAGCTTTGTCTGCCCCACGGGTGATGCCGTACTCGGCGGCGACCTCCGGTGCTACAAACGTGGTGTAGACGATGCTGTGATGAAGTTCGAACTCATCGTATTGCGTGGACTGCTGGGCGTGGGCGCTGTGAATCCCCAGGCTGAGCGACAAACAAAGCGCTACCGCCCAGACTGGCAGATACGATAGACCGCGCTGGTGGCGAAAAGATTGGGCCATAGTTTTCCCAATAAACGCTGGGCGGGACCGGCGACGGTCGCCCGCTCGATAATGTCGATGTTGAGTTCCGAACACAGCGCTTCAAAGTCCCTGACGGTGCAAAAGTGGATGTTGGGAGTGTCGTACCAATTGCGCGGCATCGCGCGGGACATGGGCATGCGGCCTTTGAACCCGAGATGCATGCGGCAAAACCAATGTCCAAAATTAGGAAACGACACGATCGCCTCTTTGCCAATCTGAACCATACGCTGCAGCGCGATGTGCGGATGGGTTAGTTCCTGCAGCGCGTGGGTCAGAATGACGACGTCGAATCGCTCGGCAGGAAAACAACGCAGGCCGGCGTTAATATCTTCCTGAATGACATCCAGGCCTTTCTGTACCGCGCTGATCAAATTATCCGCATCGATTTCGACGCCCACGCCGGTGACGCCACGTTCAGCACGGAGTCGGTGCAGAAAAGCGCCGTCTCCGCAGCCCAGATCCAGCACGTTACTACTTCTTGGAACCCAATCGAGCACCGTGTTGAGGTCCAGACGATTCATGATGACGGACCCACGCGCTGCATCCACTCGGACAGCAAGCGCTCGTAGGTGGGGTGCGGCAGTAGAAAGGCGTCGTGACCGTCATCCGTCTCGATATTGGCATAGGTCACTGGTTTTCCCGTGGCCATGAGCGCATCGCGAATTTCTATTGAGCGTTGCGGCGCAAAACGCCAGTCGGAGCTAAAGGACACCAACAGAAAATTAGCGCTTGCTTGGGACAGTGCGGTAGCAAGATCAGGATACCCCTCGGACAGATCAAATAGATCGAGTGCCCGGGTCATCAGCACATAGGTGTTGGCGTCAAAGCGGGTAGAAAATCGGTCGCCTTGATGGCGCAGATAGCTTTCTACCTGAAACACCCGTTCTCGATGGCCGTCTGAAGAAAAGCTCTCTTCCCGTAGCTCTCTGCCAAAGCGATCACTCATACCATCAGCAGACATGTAGGTCAGGTGTCCGACCATGCGTGCCAGCGCCACGCCGCGCGCGGGGAGTGTGTCCTCTGCCAGATAATCACCACCCTTAAATTCCGGGTCTGAGAGGATGGCGTGTCGCGCAATCTCGTTAAAAGCAATGTTTTGCGCAGTTAAGCCGGGCGCCGACGCCAGCGCCACGCAATGTTCAACCCAGTCTGGATAGTCGACGGCCCACTGGAGCGCCTGCATGCCGCCAAGGCTACCGCCAATCACCGCAGCCCAGCGTGAAATACCCAAATACTCTGCTAGTAGTTTTTGACTGCGAACCCAGTCTCGCACCTGAGGTTGTGGGAATTGAGACCCCCACGGGATATTGCTACCGGGCATAGGGGTGCTGGGCCCGGTAGAGCCGTCGCAGCCGCCCAGATTATTTGAGCACACAACAAATAGCCGATTGGTGTCGATAGGCTTGCCTGGGCCAATGGTAAGATCCCACCACCCAGGGCGTTTTTCAGCCTCGCTGTGGACGCCGGCGGCGTGGTGTGAGCCCGAGAGGGCATGGCAGATCAACACCGCGTTGGTCCCGGCCGCGTTGAGTTCTCCATACGTCTCGTAAACCAGCGTGTGCTGATCGAGAGTCGTACCGTTAGAAAACTGAAACGGTGCGGTGAATTGCGCCATCTGAGGTGTTACCACCCCCACGCTATTGACTGACAGATCGGCTGCCATCATCTACAGACCGAATACCAGACCTGTTGGCAAACCCACAGACATGGCGAGATGCCGCAGGGCAATCTGCAGCACGTTGAGGGTGATGAAGACCAGTATTGGCGAAAAGTCGATGCCGCCCATATTGGGTAGCAGCGCCCGGAATGGTGCCATCACCGGCTCCGAGATCTGCCAGATCAGTTCGATGGCGGGGTGGCGACTTCCGGGCGCGATCCAACTCACCACAATCATCGCAATCAAGGTAAAGAAATAAAAATTAATCAGCAGACCCAAAACGCCGACGACTCCCCACACGAATATTGCCAGAGGATCGGGTAGCGCCCACCGCTCCCCTGCCACCAGGGCGATGGCTGCCAGGATGGCTACTTGAATGACGATCGCTAGTACCCAGGTCGCCCAGTCCACTCTGCCAGTTGCGGGCAGTATGCCGCGAAGCGGTGCGACGAGCGGATTGGTCAGGCGCACCACTAGCTGGGATAGCGGGTTGTAAAAGTTCACCCGTGAGGCGTGCAATACCCCGCGCACCACCACCAGTAAAAGCAGAAACGCACCCAGGTTGCGTATCAGATAGAGCGATATCTCTGTGCCAGCACCCATCTCAGCCAAACTCCTCACCCAGGGTTTTTGCGCGGTTTGCGCAGCGCTTTACGGCATCGGTCACGATCGCGTCGAACTGCGCTTCTGTAAGTGCCCTGAGCGCCTCCTCGGTGGTCCCTCCCGGGCTGGTCACGTTTTCCCTCAGTGTGGCTATGGGCAAGTCAGATCGCTGTGCTAGCTCAGCTGCCCCAATAGCCGTTTGCACGGTCAGTGCGAGGGCGGTTTCTGGCGCCAGCCCGAGTTGCGTCCCCGCGTGCGTGACAGCCTCGATCAATGCGAAGAAATACGCGGGCCCGCTACCCGAGACTGCGGTGACGGCATCCAGCAGACTCTCCTCGGCCACCCAAACGGTCATGCCCACCGCGTTGGTAACTGCTTCGGCCAGCTGGCGTTGGCTGTCGGTGACCTGTTCGGAAGCGTAAAGCGCGCTCGCGCCCTTACCGATCATAGCGGGGGTATTGGGCATGCAGCGAATGATGGGGGTGGTGTCCCCGATATCCCGCTGCAGGGATGCGATCGGAATCCCGGCCGCTATCGACAGTAACGCCGTGTTCGGGCCCAGTTTGTTTTTGAGTGGCGCTAGCGCCGCTGACATGATTTGCGGTTTGACAGCCGCCACAATCAGATCTGCACCCTCGCAGAGTTGCTCCGGCGAGGTGCTGAGCTGCTCCAGGCCTGCTGCCCGAAGCGTCTCAAGCGCTTTTTCGCTCGGATCTGTCGCCCGCAACTGTTCAGGGGAGAAGCCGGTCGCTAACAGGCCATTAATGATGGCGCTGGCCATATTGCCGGCCCCGAGAAAGGCAATTTGAGACGCCATGAGCTCACTGGTGTCCAAGTCAAAGTGCCCTAATTATACCGCGCACCGAAAATATCTGTTCCGATCCGGACGAGGTTGGCACCCTCGGCGATTGCCGCCTCCAAGTCGGCAGACATGCCCATCGACAAAGTATCGAAATTGGGTCTGTCGAGACCGAGACTGTCTTTCAGTTCGCGCAAGGCCTTAAAGGGCGCGCGCGGGTCTTCGGCCGAGCTGGCTGGTGCCGGGATCGCCATAAGACCGCGTAGTGAGATGCCCGGTAACGTGTCCACTTGGTAAGCGAGGTCGGGAAGCGCCTCAGGCAACACCCCCGATTTGCTGGGCTCTCTCGATATGTTGACCTGTATCAAAACGTTGAGCGGATGTTTGTCTGGTGGGCGTTGCTCGCTGAGACGACGCGCGATCTTAAGGCGATCTATGCTGTGCACCCAGCTGCAGCAGGTGGCAATTACCGCCGTTTTGTTGCTTTGCAGGGGGCCAATAAAGTGCCACTCGATGGGTAGATCGGCGAGTAACAGCGCTTTTTCCTGCATTTCTTGGGCGTAATTTTCACCAAAGGCTATTTGCCCGTTTTGGTGGGCGATCCGGATGAGCTCGGCCGGCTTGGTTTTGCTGACAGCAAGCAAAGAGACGCTATTTTTGGGCCGGCCAGCCGCCACTTCAGCGGCCCTTATTCGGCGCGTGACTTCTGATATATTAGCGAGAAGTTCAGTCGGCATCATGGATAGCATCATAAGGAAGTTGATCCGCCATGTGATAGCCCGACAATAGCGGAGCAGGTGAAATGGATATCACTGAATTACTCGCATTTAGCGTTGAACAAGGCGCTTCTGACCTCCACCTTTCGGCGGGCTTGCCCCCGATGATCAGAGTGGATGGAGACATACGACGCGTCAACGTCCCCCCTCAGGATCATGCGCAAGTGCAGGCGCTGATCTACGACATTATGAACGATCGGCAACGCAAGGATTTCGAGGAGTTTCTCGAAACAGATTTTTCGTTCGAGGTGCCCAATGTCGCGCGTTTCAGAGTCAACGCCTTCAACCAGAACAGGGGTGCCGGCGCGGTATTCCGCACCATCCCCTCAGAGGTATTGACCATGGAAGCCCTGGGTATGGGGCAGGTATTCCGCGATATATCACTGTTGCCCAGAGGGCTCGTGCTGGTCACCGGACCCACGGGGTCGGGTAAGTCCACCACCCTCGCGGCCATGGTTGATTACGTCAATGACAATCGGTACGACCACATCTTGACGATCGAGGATCCGATCGAGTTTGTTCACGAGAGCAAGCGTTGCCTGGTCAATCAGCGAGAGGTGCATCGCGACACGCTGGGATTTTCTGAGGCGCTTCGTTCGGCCTTGCGAGAGGATCCCGACATCATCCTGGTGGGTGAGATGCGCGATCTCGAGACCATTAGATTGGCGTTGACGGCCGCCGAGACGGGGCATCTGGTATTTGGAACCTTACATACCACGTCGGCGGCCAAAACCATTGACCGTGTCATCGATGTCTTTCCCGCAGATGAAAAAGCGATGGTGCGCTCAATGCTGTCTGAATCACTGCAGGCTGTGATTTCCCAGACGCTGCTCAAGCGCAAAAGCGGGGGGCGCGTCGCGGCGCACGAGATCATGCGTGGGACATCGGCCATACGCAATCTCATCCGCGAAGACAAAGTCGCACAGATGTATTCTGCTATCCAGACAGGACAGGCGGTTGGCATGCAGACGATGGATCAGTGTCTGCAGCACCTGGTAGACAAAAGAATCGTCTCGGTTGAGGCTGCGAGAGAAAAAGCGCGACAGCCAGACAGCATCACCGCTTGATGGCTATTGTTCGTTTAGCCAAGTCGTGAGAATGATGGCGGCCGCCTGATCATCGATGGGATCGGCCGCAAAGTCACCTTTGTGGCCTTGGGTGAATGCCATTGCCTTGGCTTCGCGGCTCGACAGCCTTTCATCTACCAGCGTGACGGTCAGACCCAGCCGGCCTTCTACTTGACGCGAAAACTTTGCCGCACGTTCACTCAGCTCGCTGGCTGAGCCGTCCATATTCAGCGGATGACCGACAATAATGCGATCCGGTTGCCACTCCTTTACGAGCGCCGCTAATGTTGACCAGTC
Source organism: Halieaceae bacterium (assembly GCA_008081075.1). Taxonomy (GTDB): domain Bacteria; phylum Pseudomonadota; class Gammaproteobacteria; order Pseudomonadales; family Halieaceae; genus Luminiphilus. The sequence continues at coordinate 1,545 of VMDB01000016.1, read as the reverse complement.
GGGCACGCCATCTCTGGCCGCCAGAATAGTCAGGGGTTGTGCCGTAAGCGTCACTGTATTGCCCACGGCGACGCCGATGTTGCGCAGTCCGAAGTCGAGGGCGATGACGCATGCCGGCCGCGCCATGCTCAGGCATGGCCCGCCTGGGCGGTCAGCAGATCGATGTCGATACCCAGTTGTTGGCCCGCGGCAGCGAGTTTGTCATTAGCGGCGACCTGAAACAGGATGCGTCGGTCCGCGGGAACGGTCAGCCAGCTATTTCCCGACACTTCCTCTTCCAACTGCCCGGGACCCCACCCTGCATAGCCCAGTGCGACCAGATAGTCCTTGGGTCCGTCTCCCACTGCCAAGGCGCATAGAATGTCGCGGGAGGTCGTGAGACTGAGATCCTCTCCCACGGCGCGACTGCCCTCCCATTTGGGGCCGCCGCGGTGCAAGACAAATCCCTGCTCTGTGCCCACCGGCCCGCCGGCCAGCACCTGGTAATCTGATAGGTCACTGACAGTCTCAATATCCAAATGTTCCAGCAAGTCAGAGAGGGCGAGATCGAGATGCTGATTAATGACAATCCCCATCGCACCATCGGCGTCGTGGTGGCAAAGGTAGGTGAGCGAGCGATTGAAGAACCCGCTGCCAATCACCGGAGTGGCGATCAGTAACTGCCCCTGATACGACCCCTCGTCGCAGGTTCCTGTCAGCAGTTGATGCGCCTCACGTGTCATTGGTTACCGTCTGTATCTCAGTATCTGAACTGCCATGTGCGAATGATATCCAACTCTTCCACGGAATTGGCGAGCGCTGGAGGGAATGCGCTGAAGGGTGCGAGACGTTCCACCGTCTCGATGGCAGCGCGGTCCAAAGCGGCTTCGCCTGAGGTCGCGAGTACTTGTATGCCTCGTAGGCCGCCCTTCGAATCAACCCTCACGCGTAGCCGGACGTCGCCATTACCGTGGTGCTTGGCGGTATCGCGATACTGGGCGTTACCAAATTGTTCAATGGCCACTTGCCATCGGCGCACATATTCTGCTTCGAGCGCGGCGCGAGCGGCCACAGGCGATTGATGTTGGGGAAGCGCGTTGGAGCGCGATGTCATTCGAGAAGCCTTCTGCGCGCTGTTGTTCAAAGATGGCGCAGTTTGTTGGTACTGGCTGACGTCCTCCATGGCAACGCGATCGCCTGAGACAGTCACTCCCTGTTGATGCGCCGAGGCCTCAGCGAGCGCGGCTAAAGGTGCATTCGTGGCGCGCCTCAGGAGCACTGTCACTGCACGGTTGGCTGTGGCAATGGCTTCTTCACTCGCCGGCGAGACCAGAACCCCGAAAATCAGTACCAGGTGCGCACCCAGAGAGAAGACGAACGCAGATCTGAGCAGGCGCTGATCTTGGCTGCCCAATAGCGTGAAGCGAGGTTTCAGGACGTGGCCTTTGCTGTGACGGCAGCGTTCAGGGTGTCCAGCAGTTGCCCTGCTATGTCCAGCCCCGATTCTGCTTCGATTTCTCGCAGGCAGGTCGGGCTGGTGACATTGATCTCCGTGAGGTAGTCACC
>VMDB01000125.1 GCA_008081075.1 Halieaceae bacterium | reverse complement strand
CGGGTCAACCAGTTTAAGTGCTCAGCGCGCGTGCCGACACCCCAATTTGCTTTATGAGGTGCTGTGCCGCGTAAGGTAGTCATCCAGCGTCAGATGAAAGCGCCGGATGCGCGCCTCCTGATAATTCCCCAGTGTGATGCCCTTGCGGGTGGTCTTGAGCCCCTGTTGCTGGCGCTGCAGGTTGCCCGTGTCCTGATCGTAAACCGCGCCCAGCCACGCGAGCTCCTCGATCTCGGTGTAGGACTGCTCAACCCTGAGGTAAATGGGTTCGGGCGGATCCGGATGGGTGGCGCCCTCGGGGAGGGGCTCCAGCATCAAAATCTCGAACAAACAGCTATCGACGTCATCGCCCATGGGCCGGAACCGATAGGCCATCGAAATCAGCGTGCCGGGGAAAAAGAACGCATTGGGGAACAGATGATATTCGATCGAGTCGAGCATCTCGCTGTCGGAAACCTTTGAGAAATCGACATTCAGCTGTGCGCCCATCTCCTCACGCAATAGCTGTGCGCCGACAGCCCGTGCCGTCTCACCGTCCTCTAGTGTGCGCTGGGTCACCGGCAGCCCCGCCAGTAATTCCTGCTCGGTCAGAGCCGGCTCCCGCCACTTGTCTCCGGGGTAGTCAGCGAGCGCCTCGGGGGAGTAGTGGCCGATGTTGTGAATAAAGCGACTCACATGCGGGCCAAAAATGTCGTACTGGGTGTTGGCGCCCGTGGGGGAGTCGTGGGTGGTGAAGTTGTGGTACGCCTCCATAAAGGCTTCCTGCGCGGCCTTCCAATTGGCGGGCAGCACTTTTTGCACGTGTAAGCGGATGCGGCGATCACGCAAGGGGAAGTGCGCAAAGTGGTCGGGCAGGACGTCGAGCTGCTCCTTGAGCGGGGGCGCTTCGGGGTCGAGATTGATAAAGACAAAACCCTCCCAAGATTCGCAGGCCACTTCCTGAAGCGAGTGGCTGGCTTCGCAGACATGGGGAAAGTCCCACTTGCCCGGCACGTCCTTCAGTCGCCCGTCGAGATGCCACGACCAGCCATGGAAGGGGCAGCTGAACCCCTCAGCAAAACCGGGGCCTTCCTCGCCGAGTATTCGTGTGCCGCGGTGGGTGCAGCTGTTGATAAACGCTTTGATCTCGCTCTCTGCGGTCCGCGCGACGATCACCGAGTAGGGGCCAATGTCATACACGTAATGATCGCCGATGCTGGGAATATGTTCTTCCCGACACGCCCATTGCCAGCAATGGGCCCACATGCCGCTGGTTTCCTTTTTGAAGAAGTCGCCACAGGTGTAGCGACTTGCCGGTAGGTCGGCATCGCCTAAAAACGCATATTCGGAGGCGATCAGCGGCGCGGGCGCCGGGTGTTGATCAGAGGCCAGCACGTCGGCAATGGATTTGCCGCCGGCGCGGGCCACGCCCTTGGGCTGGGGTGAGTCAGTCATGCGCTTGATCGTCAGTCGTGGTGAGTGAATGTGGCATGGCTTGAGTATGCGCAGGCACCGTTGAGACCACAAGCGCATCGGTACCGCCTTGCCGTGAGAGTGGCTCGCATTTTGGCTGGGTGTGGCGCGCATGCACGTGATGGTTGATCTGGGGGATGATGTGGATAACGATGATTGCAATAGCGTTTCATGCCCACAGGAGAACACACGATGGATCAGGCATTACAGACACTCTTGGATAAGCAGAGCCTGTATGAGCTCTCCTGCCGCTATATGCGCGGGCTTGACCGGCTCGATGCCGAGTCACTGCAATCGGTATTCTGGGAGGACGCCTACTGCGAATACGGTTTTATGAACGGCACCGCGGCTGCCTTTATTGAGTTTGCGCTCGGCGCGCTCGCAGATCATGAATCCAACCAGCATATGATCGGCAATGCCTTGATCGAGGTCGAAGGCGACGAGGCTTTCGGTGAGATTTACTTTCACGCCTATCACAAGGTGAAGTCCGACTCGGGGTTCGATGATCTGATCGTGGCGGGCCGTTATCTCGATCGATACGAGCGCCGAGGCGGTGAGTGGAAGATGGCGTATCGCTCAGAGCGCGTCGATTGGAGCCGCACCACGCCGACGCAAGACCCGTACTATCAGATGATGCCGGATTCGCTATTCGGGAGCCGCCTCGATGACGCCGTTTATGATCGTGAGGCGCGTCGGAAGCGCCCCTGATCACTCGGCTCGATCGAGCGCGTCGACCGTTATCCCATGACTTTCCTTACCGCTGGCGCGCCCGCATCGCGGAGCACCTCAAAAGCGCGCGACCATCTTAGTAAATAGCGCCTCGTCGGGGTTCACACCCAGGCCAGGGCCGTCGGGAAGTGAGATGTGGCCCTCGACCACAGCCACGCCGCCGTTAGTGTCGTAATGGGTGTCAATATAAGGTTGGGCAATCCAGGTGCCCTCAAACAGTTTTGGGTTCACGGTGGCACCGAGGTGCGCGCAGGCCGCCGCGATAATGTCGCCGCCCCAGGCGTCGTCGGCGGTATGGGGCAGGTGGCACGCTTCACAAAGATCCCGAAACGTTGCCATCGGCGCCAAGCCGCCGATGCGCGTGATCTTCATACCAAAGCCGTCCACGATGCCGTTCGCCGCGCGCATCACGGTAGGAAGATCGGTGCCGCCCTCATCGAGATAAACCGGATGTAGTAATAGCGGCCGGATCGCCGCGATCTCCTCCAGTGAGTCGCAGGGTTGCTCCAGCACAAAGGGAATATCGCGACAGGTTTGACTCAGCCTGATGGCGTCTCGCGTTGTCATGCCGCGGTTGCCATCCACCGCCAACCGCACCCGATTGCCGACCGCTTCCCAGACTTTCTGCACCACCTCGATATCGATTTCTACCGGGCGGCCGCTGATTTTGATTTGCAGTCGCGGGTAGCCTTCGCGCACCTTTTCTGCCGCGATACGGGCGATCTCATCGGGTTCACCCACTGCTGTCGCATAGTAGGAGGGTACGCGGTGGGTGGTGGCGCCACCCAGTAAATCTGCGACTGATCGGCCGCTTTTTTTACCCATGGCGTCGAAGGCTGCAATGTCGATGGCCGCCTTGGCATAGTGATGCCCGTTGAGCAGGCTATTCATCTTTCGATGCAGCAGTAGCGGCTGATCCAGCGCCTCGCCGATTAATCCCGGTGCCATGGTGCAGAGCGCCGCGCGGGCGCCCTCGGCATGGCTGGGAGCATAGGTCGGACCCGCCGGGCAGGTTTCGCCCCAACCCACAGTGCCGCAGTCAGATTCGATGCGCACGATGGTGCTGTCGAGCTGTGTCACGTTGCTGCTGGCCATGCGATAGCCGCCTCCCTTTACCGGAAGGTCGTGCTGGAAGACAGTGATGTGTCGGATCTTCATTGCTCAGGTCGCCGTGTAGCCGCCATCAATGTTCAGGATGGTGCCGGTGATGTGACGTTCCGAAGCCAGAAAAACAATGGCCCGAGCCACTTCCTCGGGCTCGGCCACGTTGCCAATCGGAATACTTGTTTTATTGCGCTCGATGACTGAGTCGGCCGCGGCTTGACTTGTATGCTCAGAAAACAGCATCGGTGAATTAATCGCTCCGGGCGCGACCGCGTTCACATTGATTTGTTTGTCCGCCAATTCCAGGGCCATGGTGCGCGTGAGCTGATTAAGCGCGCCTTTGCTGGCGCAATAGGCTGCCAAACCCGCGGCGCCCACGACGCCGCAGGTCGATGAGACATTGATAATAGCGCCATCCCACATCAGTTGTTTGGCGAAAGCCTGGCTCATATAGAAAGCCCCGTCGAGGTTGGTCTGCATCACCCGTCGCCACTCGTTCGCAGTGGTGTCGACGGCGTCCCGACGGACGATCACTCCCGCATTGTTGACCAGGACTTCGACCGGTGCGTCGAAATGTGATTGCGCCGTATCCATTACGATTTGTGAGAAGCCGGGGTCAGTGATATCGCCGCAGCAAATTTCAGCGGTGACTTTCTGATCGGCTGCCAAGCGTTGCACCGCGGCGTCGAGCTTTTCAGCCGTGCGCCCGACAAGCAACAGTTTGGCGCCGCGCGCCGCAAACGCCATCGCACATTCGAATCCGACGCCGCTGCCGGCACCGGTAATCACCACCACCTTGTTGCCAAAGTCGCGGGCCTGTCCGCTATGTGAAGACGAAACGGTCATTGTTGCGCGCCGTCCTGCGCCAGATCCGGTAGGGGGAGTTTGGCGAGGCGGCCGCCGTCGACAATGACTTCTTGCCCAGTGATAAAAGCGGCCTCGGAGCTGGCTAGCCAGAAAACCGTATTGGCAACGTCTTCCGGCGTGCCCAAGCGACCAATCGGATGCAGCGCCGCGATCGCAACGTCGACCGCGTCGCGATCCGGATATTGCGAGAGGAATTGCTCGTTAAACGGCGTATTAATCCAGCCCGGCGCAACCGAGTTGCACCGGATGCCGTAGGGGCCATACTCCAGTGCAGTGTTGTGACTGAACGCCGCGATGGCCGCCTTGGAGGCGGCGTAGGCGCTGTGGAGGGGATTAGCGCCCAAACCTTCGATAGAGCTGATGTTGACGATCGCCGGGCCCTGAGCCGCACTGTTTCGCATCAGCGGGAGGGCATGCTTGGTGGTCAGGAATGCGCCCTTTACATTGATCGCCATGACCCGATCCCAGTCCGACTCGGTAGTCTCGGCGATAGGCGCCTCAATGGAGATGCCAGCGTTGTTGACCAATACCTCGAGATGCCCAAATTCCTCGGCAATCCACGCCATCAGATTGGCGACGCTGGATTCCTCAGTCACGTCGGTCCGGTGAAACTCGACGCCGGTGGCAACGGGGGGATTCAGGTCGGCGCATATGACGGTATCGCCCGCTGATTTGAAACGCGCGACGATCGCGGCGCCAATATTTTGTGCGCCGCCGGTGACGATCACAATGCGAGTAGTTTCCATCGTGCGCGTCAGTAGCGGCCGCTGTAGGGCACAATCACGCTACGTTGTGCGCCCAGTTTCTCAATGCGCGCCTCCATCACATCTCCCGGGTTTAAATATCTCGGTGGCTTCATGCCATAACCGACGCCGGGTGGTGTACCGGTCATAAGGATGTCGCCGGGCTGCCAGCTGACGTAGCGGGAGATAATCGATACCAGTTCGGCGATGCTGTACATCATGTCGGCTGTGTTGCTGTCCTGCATGATCTCACCATTTACCGACAGTGAAATATCGAGCTGATTAGGGTCAGGGATTTCATCGCGGGTGACCAGCCACGGACCCAGCGGTTTGAGCGTGTCGGCGCTTTTGCCCTTGGTCCACTGTGTGCCGCGTTCAAGCTGGAAGACTCTCTCTGATACATCGTTACCCACGCAGTAACCGGCCACATACTCCATCGCGGTATCGACGGGGATATTGGCACCGGCTTTGCAGAACACCACGGCCAGCTCCGCTTCCCAATCCAGTTGTGTCCCGCCCTTGGGCATCATGACCGGGTCCTCTGGACCATTGATAGCACTGGCCGCGGTGAGCATGAACATCGGTTCCTCCGGTGGTTCAAGCCCGGCCTCGGCAGCGTGCTTCCCATAGGTGAGGGCAGAGCCGACGATCTTTCCCGGACGAAAAACCGGTGCGCCCAATCGTGTATCGGTCGGCAGCGCTGGCAGTGACTCAATGTCCAGTTGCTGGATTTGAGCCAGTGTTTCCGGCGTGAGGGTTTGCCACGACCAGTCAGCAACGTGGTCGCTCAGGTCGCGTAATCTGCCGGCGCCGTCCACCAGCCCAGCGCGCTCGGCGTGGGGCGCTCCCCACCGCATCAGCTTCATGGCGTTTTCTCCAGCGTTTGTCGGTAGATCTCCGCCAGATCCATGCCTCTTGCGCCGGCTTCTCTCAGGCAGGCGAGTGTGGCGGTAATGCCGTCAGCGAGTGGGCGGCAATCTGGCAAGCCGAGCAAGCGTTCCAAGTCTCCGCTGTTTGGATCGGCGGGGAAGGGCATGGAGTCGCCGGCGGCATCAATGGATGCTGAGGGATAGTGAGTGGCGAGGAGTGAGAGCATCTCATGTACAGTCGCCGGTGTGCCGTTAAGGTCGAATACGTGTGCCCCTTCGTAGGAGCGACTCGCCGCCGCAATGAATCGCTCGGCGGCATCTTCGACATAGACAAAGCCAACGTCGCCGGTAAAAGGAATGGTGTAGGTTTCCCCCAGCGTCGCCGCCAGCAGGGCAATCGTCGGTGCTGCGCTCATGCCCTGATCCCGACCGGGTCCGTAAATAATCGCAGGACGGATACCGACGCTGGGCACCTGCCAGTCCTGCCAATAGACGGCCGCCATTTGTTCGCCGCAGATCTTGTGCGCGCCATACAGGGTGGCCAGCCACGTGTTGTCACCCATGGCGGGCGCCGCCACGGAGCTGGCATAGCTGAGCTGGGTGATCCCACGCAGCCGAGCCAGTTCCAGCATATGAATGCTGCCCATCACATTGATGTGGGTACTGCCGACAGGGTCTGCCCTGCAAAATGGCACCTGCAACGCAGCGAGATGAATGATCGCTTCGATCTGGTGGCGATCGGCGACCTCGCATAATCGAGAGAAGTCGGTGATATCACCCAATTCCCAAGCCACCGCGTCCGCGTCGGGCATGATCAGATGCAGCCGTTCGCGGTGCTCGGCAATGTCAAATACCACTGGCGTAGCGCCTAACTCACGTAATCTTTTGACCACCCAGGCACCGATGCATCCGGCGGCGCCGGTCACCAACACGGCTTTCCCTGAGAGTGCGGCACCCGCGCTCATTTCGATTTCCCCGCTAATTTATGACTGAAATCGACAAGACGCTGGATCGCGCCATTGATGCGGACCGCCAGCGCCGCCGCGTCGTCTTCCAGATCAATCTCGTTGAGCAGGTGTTTCAGTCGGGCGGTTGTGCGCCAGATTTCGTAGCGTGCCAGCTCGGGGCATATACCCGGGTCCTCCCAGTCCGCCATATTCAGCGTATTGGTGCTGTCGGGTAGGTGCGCAGGCAGTACCTCGAAGGACGGGATTACCGTGATGCGCTCGGCGCGCTCGAGCAGTCGGCATGCGCGATGGAAAATCATCGAGCCCTGCTGCATAAAGCCAAAGCCTGCCTCGGGAAACGCAATAGTCACCACCCGATCTTCGGGCAACGTCTCGTCCTTGCCTTCCTCGCCAGTGATCCCCAAGAGCGCCTGTCCCTCTTGCTTGGTGCCATGGAAGAACTGAAATTCGCCGCCCTTGAGAACCGTCGGGTCGGTGACCATCATGACGACGTCGAAGGCGACGGAGTCGACGTGCCACGTGTCTACAGAGCGGTTGATATCTTCGGGCGCGTAGTTAATGCCACAGGCAACCGCCGGCACCGAATGCCGCCCCAATGGCACACCCGCAATAGCGGAAAGGTGCTGAGTAAGCTCGGGGCTGTCGCAAAAATCGCGAACAAACTGGGATCGGTAACCGGCGCCGCGGGCGTAACTTCCTAGGCGATTGGCCCCGGTGCCCTCGCTGGCGTTGCGATTGTGATAGATCTGATTGCAAACATGCCGCATGGCGGCGACGCCCTCGGCAGACAGAATCCGAAAGGCGTCGCTGACTGCAAAAGTAGAGGCGCATTGCTGTGTGTCTGTCTCGCCATAGCCGAGTTCCTCGAGGTGCCGGATCTGGGCGGGCATTTCCAGCGCGAGGTGGTGGCCCGGATCAAAGGGGGGTTCATCCTGCAGCGGTTGATAGGGACCGGGTCTGCCTTCGGGGAAGGCGAGGGTGGCTGCAGTAGGGTCCATGGCGGGCTCGCAGGCTACTCTAGGCTAGGTTTCCGAGCTGCCTGTGCGGCGTCGACGGCGTCTCGGCGTGTCTTCTGATTCCACCATTCTTTGGGCCGGCGGTGCAACACGCGCGAACAGGTTGGGAAACGGATCGCTTTGGTGGGGTAGCGCCATCGCGCCCACAAAGTGGGCCTGGAAATCGGCGGCCACTGCGGTTTCGATGCGCTCGGCTTTGCGGATGGTCTCTGCAATCTCTAAGCGAGCTTTGCGATCCAGAAGAGCAATGCGCGCACCGACTCCCGCGGCATTGCCCGCAGAGGTGACGTGGTCGAGGTCGCAGTCGGGGATCAGCCCCAAAACCATGGCGTGGCTGACACTGATATGACTACCAAATGCCCCCGCAAGGCGAATTTTGTCTACCGAGGTAACGCCCATTTCATCCATTAACAGCCGTATGCCGGCATAGAGCGCCGCCTTGGCCAGCTGTATTTGCCGCACGTCGTTTTGTGTGATCACCACGTCGGATTCTTCCGGCGTTGCGGCGCGATGTAGTACATAGGACCAGGTGCGGCCCTCTTGCCGAATGCGCGCGTTGCGTTCGCTGAGCGCGCCGTCGACCACACCATCAGAAGAAATAACACCGGCAAGATACATCTCGGCGACGACTTCGATGATGCCTGAGCCACAAATGCCGGTGACGCCCGTGCTCTCCATCGCCTCGGCAAATCCCGCTTCATCAGACCAGAGCTCGCTACCAATGCACTTAAAGCGTGGCTCGAGGGTGTCGCGATCAACCGTTACGCGCTCGATGGCACCCATGGTCGCTCGCTGACCACTACTGATCTGTGCGCCCTCGAATGCTGGTCCGGTCGGGCTTGAACACACCAGGAGTCGTTGCTTGTTGGCCAGGACGATCTCGGCATTGGTGCCCACATCCACCACCAGGGTCATGTCGTCGCCTCGGTCCGGCGCCTCGGCCAGAATTACCCCTGCGGCGTCGGCGCCGACGTGACCGGCGATGCAGGGCAGGCAATACAGGCGCGCCTCGGCGTGGGCCTGCAGTCCGACCTCTGCCGCGCGGGTATCGACGGCGTCACTGGTGGTGAGCGCAAAGGGCGCGGTGCCGAGGTTTACCGGATTAATGCCCAACACAATGTGGTGCATGATCGGGTTCGCCACCAACGCGATCTCAAGAATATCGGCGACTTCCCCATCGGCTTGGGTGCTGAGTTCGGCAAACAGTCCGTTGATGGCTTCGCGAATCGCGCTGGTCAGGAGCTCGGCACCTTCGGGGTGCATCATGACGTAGGACACGCGGCTCATCAGGTCCTCGCCGTAGCGGATTTGCGGATTCATCACGCCGGCGGAGGCCAGAACCTCGCCCGTATTCAGGTCACACAGGTGAGCGGCTACCGTGGTGGAGCCGACGTCGATGGCAATGCCGCGGGGTCGCTCAAATAAGCCGGGCCAGATGGCGGTAATCCGCTCCTCTTGGTAGACCGCAACGGTAATGCCGCGATCTTCTCGCTTAAGCGCAGCCTGCAGCGCAGGTAATTGGGAGTGCGCCAGTGCAACGCCGGCCACGCCCCAGTCACGCTCCAGTGCCTCGAGTAACAGCTGTACCTCGCCGCGCGGATCCTCGAGGGAAGGCTCGGCAATTTGGACGTAGTAAAGGCGCGTTGCAGTATCGAGGTGAATATCACGCGCTTCCATTTCCTTGCGCACAATCTGCCGATGTACCTGGCTCTCGGCGGGGACATCAATCACCGCATCATCGAGCAGCGTCGTGTGGCAGCTCAGTCGGCGGCCGTCTTTGAGTGGGCCTTTGCGCTCAACAAACTTTTCTTCGGTCTTACTGAAAGGGGACAGGTGGTCGACGTCGGATTCGATCTGGTGCTTTGCAAAAGAGCCGGTGACACAGCTAATCTGGCAGCGACCACAGAGCCCGCGTCCTCCGCAGACGGAGTCGATATCTACGCCCAGGCTACGCGCCGCCTCCAGCAGCGGGGTGCCGCGCGGGAAAAACCCACGACGGCCCGAAGGCATAAACAGGACTTTGACGTCAGCGTCAGCCAATATCAGCTGCTCCTGCGACGCCCGGCACGTCCACCACGACCACCGCGACCGCCACGGCCTTCGCCCTCGGCCACGGGTTCACGGTAGGCGCGAATCCAGCGGCTGCAATCGGGGTCGTGCCCCATCATGACGTCGCCACCACGCACGGCTTGCATGACTTCTGGATGCAAGGGGCTGGTGATGGCCGAGGTCATGCCGGCGCCCATCGCCATGGTGAGAAACGCAGAATTAATGCCGTTGCGATTGGGCAAGCCGAAGCTCACGTTGGATGCGCCGCAGGTGGTGTTGACCTTGAGCTCGTCGCGCAGGCGACGCACCAAAGCCATCACCTGTACCCCCGCGGTGTTGATGGCACCGATCGGCATGACCAACGGATCCACCACCACATCACTGTGGGGGATGCCGAAGTCAGCGGCGCGCTCGACGATCTTTTTGGCGACTGCAAAACGCACGTCCGGATCTTCGGAGATGCCCGTTTCATCATTGGAAATCGCCACCACAGCGGCTTTATGTTTCGCGACCAGCGGTAGCACCCGCTCTAGTACCTCGTCTTCCCCAGTGACGGAGTTTACCAGTGCCTTACCTTGATAGACCGCGAGACCGGCCTCAAGCGCTTCGACAATCGAAGAATCGATGCTCAGTGGCACATCGGTAATCGACTGCACCAGCTGAATGGCCTCGGCAAGAATACGCGGCTCATCAGCCAAGGGGATCCCGGCGTTGACGTCGAGCATATGTGCACCCGCCTCGACCTGCGCGATGGCGTCAGCTTCGACGCGGCTGTAATCGCCGTTTTTCATTTCTTCCGCGAGAATTTTTCGGCCCGTGGGGTTAATTCGCTCGCCAATAATGACAAAGGGTTGGTCGAAGCCAATATGGACTTCACGAGTGGCCGAACTGATAGTGGTGATAGTCATGCGTGCTGCCTGATGGGTTTATGTTGTTGGGGTAGGGAGGTTCTAGAGCGCTGGGCGCCAGGGTTCGCGGCCATCGAGGGCGTTGGAGCGCGTGACGATCTCGCCAATGCGGTCTTCCATGCGATAGGCCATGATGTGGACGCCGCTGACGCCCTCGATCTCTCGCACTTGCTCGATCAAATCGATGCACAGATCAACGCCTTCCTGCTTTTGATCCTGCGCGCCTGCGAGCCGATCAATGACCGCATCGGGGATATGCACGCCGGCGACATTTTTGCGAATCCAGTCGGCGGCCTTGGCGGAGGCGAGGGGTCCGACGCCCGCGAGTACATAGGCTTTTTCGAGCAGACCGAGGTCGCGTACTTGCGCCATAAAGGTTCTGAAGCGCTCGATATCAAAGCAATACTGGGTCTGGATAAACTGCGCCCCGGCGGCGATTTTTTTTGCCATGCGGTGGGGCCTGAAGTCCAGCGGCGGGGCAAAGGGGTTCGCCGCGGCGCCGAGAAACAACCGCGGCGGTGAACTGATTGGCCGGCCACTCATAAACTGCTGTTCGTCACGCATCCGCCGCACCATGCTCAGCGCCGAGATGCTGTCCATGTCGAAAACAGGCTTGGCCTCAGGGTGGTCACCCGACTGCACGCCGTCACCACTGAGGCACAAAATGTTGCAGACCCCCATAGCGGCAGCACCGAGAATATCCCCTTGCATGGCGATGCGATTACGGTCCCGGCAGGATTGCTGAAGGATCATGGCGTAGCCCTTGCGTGTCAGCAGAGAGCAGATCCCCATGCTCGACATATGGCAGTTGGCGCCCGAGCTGTCGGTAGCATTGATCGCATCCACGTAGCCGTCAAACAGTGCGGCGCGCGCGAAGACGTCGGCGGGGTCGGCAGAATCTGGCGGCGCGATCTCAGCGGTCACGGCAAACTTCCCCGCGCGCAGAATCCTTTCAAAGCGACCGGGGGAGGTGTGCCCCGGGAGAATCGGCAGGCCTTCTCCGGGGGTGGGCTCGTCGTCGAACTTCAAGAGGCGCTCCCCACCTTGATGCGGAGCGCTCGTAGCCAAGCGCTGCGGCCTTTGAGTCGATTATCGACCGGGGCCTGAATGATTTGGATGGTCTGTTCCGCCCCGATTTGTTGGCTGCCTTCCCAGGCGTTGACCCACACGCAAGTCATCTCGGGCTTGATCTCACAGCCGCCATTTTGTCTGACGCCACCGCAGGGGCCATTGCGCAGGGTCTTGGGGCAGTTCATGGGGCAGGCCATGCCGGTCTCGCCCAGCGTGCATTGCCCACAGGACTGTGAGTCGAATAGAAACCCTTTGACTACACCTTCCACGGCGGCAAAGGGCTTGTCGAGTCGATCGTAACCAATGCGCCGGAGGATGGGATTCAGCAGAGAGAGGATCCACTCAAGCCCGTCGTAGACTTTTTTGAGCCACCGCGCATTGCGCACAGACCACAGGCGCACGGCTTTCATGACGCAACCTCGGCAAAGCCTTTCTGCTTGACCATCAATGCGAGCGCCTCATCGGAGACGCTTGC
>VMDB01000172.1 GCA_008081075.1 Halieaceae bacterium | reverse complement strand
CGATCAGCACATCATATCGGTTAATAGTAGGCATTTTGTCGGGCCATCAGAGGGGTGGGTGTGGGGTATAGTGACGCAGTCAAGTTTACTGTATCGGGAACTTTTTGCCTTGATCAGGATCATACAGGGCAATACGGGTTCGGGGAGGCAAATTCCCGGGGTTTGCAAGCGGAATAGGGCGCGGTTGTGACGGCCTCTGACACAGATCAGCAGTTGGTTCAGAGGGCACAGAGAGGAGACCCTCGCGCCTTTGATCTGCTGGTGCTCAAATATCAGGGGCGGATTGGCGCGTTGGTAAGTCGCTACATCAATGACCCCGGTGAGGTGGAGGATGTCACCCAGGAGGCTTTCATCAAGGCCTACCGAGCACTGGACAAATTTCGGGGAGACAGCGCGTTTTATACATGGTTGTATCGTATTGCGAGCAATGCGGCAAAAAATCATCTGGTTGCCAAGGGACGCAGACCTGGAGCAGATGCCACCATTGAAGATGCCGAGGGTTTCGAGCAAGCGGACTTAATCTCTGAGTCGAGTACCCCTGAAGCGGTGCTCATGAGTGAAGAGCTTGCTCAGGTAGTGACCGAGGCTATGGACGCGCTTCCCGAGGAGTTGCGTGCCGCACTCACCCTCCGAGAGTTTGAAGGGCTGAGCTACGATGATATTGCCGCGGTCTTGGAGTGCCCGGTGGGTACGGTGAGATCCAGAATTTTTCGCGCCCGAGAAGCAATTGATGATCGGGTGAGAGAGCAGATGAGTGAGGAGTTAGGATTTAGATGACGACCAGAGAAGAGGACTTGGTAGCGCTTTCGGCCTTGATGGATGGTGAGACCCAGGATCTGGAGCTGCGGAGACTGCTGGGATCGGCGGAATCAGATCCTGAATTGCGCGCTCGCTGGCGCCGACAGCAGCTTGTCAGAGACGTACTGCACGATAGGCGAGGGGGTCTGCCGCAATTTGACGTATCGGCGGGCGTCCAACAGGCTATCAGCGACCAACCTCGATTGTCCCAAAATCCCCTGTGGAGCATGGCGGTTGCGGCCTCCGTCACTATCGTAGTCGTGTTGGGTGGGCAGACATTGATGCCGGCCGAGCAAGTAGTTCCAAGGGCACTGGTGAGTCAGCTGGGCGGCAATGTGGTGCCGGTGTCCGGGGCTCTGCCAGTGAGGGCGAGTTTGGAGACAGGCGCGGTGCCGCTGACCAACAAAAAGGTGGCTCGTGACGATGTCAGAAAGCCTGAAGTCGCTGCAATTTACGAGCGTTGGGCCCATGAGCGTTATCAGCTGTTGAGTGAGCACCATGCCGCCGTGTCCAATCAAAATCATCCTGTTCCGTACATTGCTCGGATGCGGACAGAGGGCGCGCCGGATATACCCGTCCCCTCAGAATGAGATTGTGCGGTGTAACCTGGCTGTTGCTCACGGCGCTCTGCTGCTCGACACCCGGTTGGTCGCAATCCACTCAGGCTGCCTGTGTCGCTTCCAATGAGTCAGAGAAAGCACTGTTGGGATTGTTGGACGCCCACCGACGTGTTTCTTTTCGTGGCGCACTACTCTACGAGCGGGAGGGAAGCCGTCAGTTCATCGATGTCGACTGGTCGGCAGACTCAGGCGAGGCACGTTTACGTCGGCTGAATCGCATTGAGGATCCCTCCACTGAGACTTGGGCGCCCCCGGTATTCACTGCCGGTCGGTTTTGCGATTTGCTCGAGTTCTATATTCCCCGCGTGGAGCAAGGGAGGGTAATTGCCGGGCGGACGACTCAACGGCTCGCGCTCCAGCCAAAGGACACGCTTCGTCTCGGCTATATTGTTGAAGTCGACAGCGAAATCGCTTTGCCGCTGGCGATGGTGACGGTAGATCCGGACGGCAAGGTACTTGAGCGCTATGAGTTCGCTAGCATAGTTCTTGGCCCCGCCGTTACGGAATCCGAGGCCGCCCCCAGAGACGCCACGGGTGTTGTGCGGGGCAAGAATGTACTGCCCGGATTTTATGTGATGGACGGGCATGCAACACCCGCTACTTTTGTCGTCAGTGATGGTTTGGCGACAGCGTCTATTTTCCTTGAGCCTCTGCCCAGTGGCGTGGCCCCCGGCGAGGCGGGCGTCCTAAAAGGGGCGACGCTGACCTATACCCGAGGCGTCCCTGTGGTGGGGCAAACCGGGATGTTGATTAGCGTCCTCGGAGAGGTGCCTTTGGTGACGGCGCGGTTGCTGGCGGACGCGATTCGCCCTATGAATGAGGCTCCCTGATGGGCTGGTTGATGGAGACGGGCCGCGTTGTCGCGGTGGAGGCCGACGCCGTTTGGATAGAGGCTGATCGGAGTAGCGCTTGCGGTCGTTGCGCTGCGCGAGCGGGTTGCGGTCAGGGGGCTTTGTCTAAACTCCTACAGCAGGGCAAAGGTCGTGTCCGGGCTTTATCGGGTGCCCAGCTATGCGCTGCACACTGTGAGCTCGGCGATCAGGTCTGGATTCGAGTGCCAGAGGTCACGGTGCTCACTGGTACAGCGCTTCTCTACGGATTTCCTCTGCTGCTGGGCACGGGACTATCGGTTCTCCTGTCATCTCAGGGCGACCTGTGGGCAGCCGGCGGTTTTTGCCTGGGGATTGCCTCGGGGTTTGCTATCCTTCACGGTGCTATCGCGTTGTTCGGGGGAGCGATTCCCGGGTTCGCGGAGCCGGAGTTGGCGGGCAGGGCAACCGAATCTGAGGTTCAGCCCGATATTATTTCCTTAAGCAACTGATATTTATTGATTTCATGTTTGGAGTTCGGCCATGATGGTACGTGCATTGGTGTATTTGATCGGTGTCACTTTCATTGCGAGGGCATCGGCGTTCGCTTTGCCCGACTTTACGGAGATCGTGGAGGCCTCCGCCCCGGCAGTGGTAAAAATCCTCGTCGAGTACGAGTCAGAGAATCCGCGCTATCAGGAGCAGATGGAGGAGCTGCCCGAGTATCTGCGCCGTTTTTTTGACTTCAGGGATGGACCGACAGTTCCCCGTGACCGCGCGGGTATGGGGTCCGGTTTTATTGTCTCCGAAGATGGTTTTGTAGTGACCAACAATCACGTAGTAGAAAACGCCCGTCAAATTTTGGTGCGGTTGCCAAATCGTCAGGAATATGACGCAACTCTGATAGGGACTGATCCCAGATCAGATTTGGCGGTCTTGAAGATTGACGCTCAAGAAGCCTTAACAGCACTTCCGTTGGCTGATGAAAGAGACGTGAAGGTGGGGCAGTGGGTGCTGGCTATTGGCTCTCCCTTTAGCCTCGATTTCTCTGTTACTGCCGGCATCGTCAGTGCGCTTGGAAGAAGCTTGCCAACGGAAACCGGTGATAATTACGTACCTTTTATCCAGACTGATGTTGCCATTAATCCGGGCAATTCCGGCGGGCCCCTGTTCAATCTCGACGGCGAGGTGATTGGCGTTAACTCGCAGATTTTTACGCGCTCCGGCGGATCTATTGGACTGTCGTTCGCAATTCCTGCCTCAGTAGTCAGTAATGTAGTCGCGCAGATACAGGAAAATGGTGTTGTTGAGCGCGGCTGGTTGGGCGTCAGTATTCAGGACGTCGATCGTAATCTTGCTGACTCTTTCGGCTTGGATAGGCCCCGTGGCGCGTTGATCGCTCAGGTGGGCGGTGATTCGCCGGCAGAGCGAGGCGGGCTGTTGTCCGGGGACGTTATTATCCAATTCGACGGCAAGGACATCGAGACCTCGGCAGATCTGCCCCACGTAGTCGGTTTGATTGCTCCGGGCACACTTTGTCCGGTTGTGATCGTCAGAGAGGGCGCCGAGACGACGCTCGAAGTTGAGGTTGGTGGTCTCGCTGCGGCTCAAGTCGCGCGAGTGGGATCAGCCGTTGTCTCTGATGGCACTCTGGCGATACTCGGCATGCGGATGGCTCCGGCAGAGCCAGAGGCGCTGGCAGAGCTAGGTCTCTCTGGTGGCGTGCGAGTGGTAGCCATTGATTCAGGCTCTCCAGCGGCGGACGCAGGTGTGCGCGAAGGAGATATCCTCACGCGCCTTGGTAGCAAGCCAATCGGCCGTATGCGCGATTTAGAGGGCGTCAGCGAAGAGCTAGTCCCCGGCGCGTCGATTCCGGCGCGTCTGATTCGGGGTGGAAGTCCGCTGTTTATTGGTATCCGGGTTCCCGCAACGGATGACTGATAGCAGGCACTGCCAAGCGGCGGTATGTCAGCGGCGCCGGTTGCATGAAATACTGCCGTAAAGCGGCGGCCACGACATGCTAAAATAGGCGATGTCCATGCGGGTAGCGTATCAGCTACTCGCTCTACTCTTCAGAGGTGTCCCGGCGTTGGCTGAGCTCAGTCACATACGAAACTTTTCGATTATCGCGCACATTGACCACGGTAAATCGACGCTTGCAGATCGCTTTATCCAGCACTGCGGCGGTCTATCTGAACGTGAAATGGCCGCTCAGGTGCTCGATTCTATGGATCTGGAGCGCGAGCGCGGGATCACCATCAAGGCCCAGAGCGTCACCCTGCAGTATCAGGCCGAGAATGGGCAGACCTATCAACTTAATTTCATCGATACGCCAGGGCATGTGGATTTCTCCTATGAGGTATCGCGTTCACTGAGCGCCTGTGAGGGTGCGCTGTTGGTGGTCGATGCAGGACAGGGCGTTGAGGCCCAGTCGGTGGCTAACTGCTACACCGCGATCGAGCAGGGCCTCGAGGTGCTGCCTGTTCTCAACAAAATGGATCTGCCCCAAGCGGATCCAGATCGTGTACAGCAGGAAATCGAGGAAATTATTGGCATAGACGCCACAGAGGCCGTCGCAACAAGTGCCAAGACGGGTATGGGAATCGAAGCCCTACTGGAGCAGTTGATCAAAAAAATCCCTGCGCCCACCGGGGATCGGAGCGCGCCATTGCAGGCTCTCATCATTGATTCCTGGTTCGATAATTATCTGGGCGTGGTGTCGCTGGTGCGCGTTGTGCAGGGTGAGCTGAGTAAGCGCGATAAATTCATTGTTTTCTCGACCGGTAAGCAGCATCAGGCGGATATGGTGGGGGTATTTACTCCCCGCCGAACCGAGACAGGGGTGCTCAGGGCTGGGGAGGTAGGATTCATCGTAGCGGGTATCAAGGACATCAAGGGTGCGCCTGTCGGAGATACCTTGATTTCCGCCTCTCATCAGAGCACGCCGGCGCTGCCGGGTTTTCAGAGGGCTAAACCGCAAGTCTATGCTGGAATCTTCACCGTTAACTCGGACGACTACGAAGATTTTCGAGACGCGTTGGGCAAGCTCACGCTGAATGATGCGTCGCTGTTCTATGAACCGGAAACTTCCGATGCGCTCGGTTTTGGGTTCCGCTGTGGCTTTCTGGGCATGCTCCATATGGAGATCATTCAGGAGCGATTAGAGCGGGAGTACGACTTAGACCTCATTACTACGGCGCCGACTGTGATCTATGAGGTGGTCAAAAAGAATCAGGAAGTTGTGTACGTAGACAACCCCTCAAAGTTGCCTGATGTCGGCGATATTGAAGTCATGCGCGAGCCCATTGCGCGGTGCACTATCTTGACACCTCAGGAGTATCTCGGCGCAGCTATTACCTTGTGCGTGGAGAAGCGTGGCGCACAGGTGGACCTCCAGTTTCTCGGTCAGCAGGTTCAGGTTATCTATGACATTCCTATGGCGGAAGTGGTCCTCGATTTTTTTGATAGATTGAAATCCGTGAGCCGCGGCTACGCCTCTTTGGATTACAGTTTTCAGCGGTTTGAGGGAGCGCCACTGTCGCGTCTGGATGTGCTGATTAATGGCGACAGGGTGGACGCGCTTGCGATCATTGTGCACCGCGATCACGTGCAGTCACGCGGTCGGGTGTTGACCGAGAAAATGAAAGAATTGATCCCACGCCAAATGTTTGATGTTGCGATTCAGGCTGCGGTCGGAGGAAAAATCGTGGCGCGTCAAACCGTCAAGGCCTTGCGTAAGAATGTGACCGCAAAATGTTACGGTGGGGATGTGACGAGGAAGAAAAAGCTCCTCGAAAAGCAGAAAGCAGGCAAGAAGCGGATGAAGCAAGTTGGCAATGTGGAGATCCCCCAATCCGCCTTTCTTGCAGTGCTCCAAGTCGACGGTTGACCTTGGCCAGATGCACAGTCGGTATGATGGAGAGATAGTGAGCATGTATCGAAATCGGGTTTCTCATGACTATTGATTTTCCGTTGATTCTGGTGATTGTCGTTTTTGGTAGTGGCGGGATTTGGTTAGTGGATAGTCTTCTGCTCGCTGGCGGGAGGCGCTCGCGCCGAGAGCAACTGAGAAGGAATTTCCCAGGCTGGGAACAGGCGGGCTCCAAGGCTGCCCTGGCATACGCTGACGCCTGTGACCGTGAAGCCGGTGAGCCAGCTGTTGTTGAATACGCTCGATCTTTTTTCCCCGTTTTGGCCATCGTCTTGGTGCTGCGCTCGTTTCTCTACGAGCCTTTCCAGATTCCGTCCTCGTCCATGGTGCCGACACTGGAGGTGGGCGACTATATTTTGGTGAACAAATACGCCTACGGACTGAGATTGCCGGTCACGCGAACGAAGGTTCTGGATTTGGGTGAGCCCGAGCGCGGCGATGTCATGGTATTTTTTCCGCCGCATCAAAATAATACTTATTACATTAAGCGCGTTATTGGGACTCCAGGAGATAGGATCTCCTATCGCGACAAACAGCTTTTCGTGAATGGCGAGCGGGTGCCGCAAGAGTGGCTGGCGGAGTTACCGTCTGGCCGGTTCACGGTCAAGATGGGCAGGGAGGAGTTGCCCGGAACAGACGGTTATCTCATGCAAACCGATGATCGACGAGGCGCGCGTAATTTCTCCGTCGTGGTGCAACCCGGCCATTATTTCATGATGGGTGATAATCGAGATAATAGCAGCGACAGCCGCGTGTGGGGGCAGGTGCCCGAGCGTGACATTGTTGGGAAGGCCGTCTCAATATGGATGCACTGGGAGAGCTGGCTCAGCGTGCCCTCGTTTACAAGAGCAGGCGCGATCGACTAGCGAGACGAGGGAGATTATTGTGGGCAGGCAAATGATTTCCGTTGCAGAGAGCGCTGACAGTCGAGGATTTGGTCTCTGGACGTTCTCCCTCAACTTACTGGTATTGGGTGCCGCTCTCGTTCTGCTTCTCCGTTTGCTTCCTGGCTACTTCGAATACATGACGGTGAAGGATCTGATTACTCGAGCCGCGGCGGAACATGATGCCCGTAGCGACACGGTTCCAGAGCTGCGCGCCCGCCTGGCAAAGCTGCTGACTACCAATCAGGTTTACGACACCACGATTGACGATATCCAAATTTATCGAGAGGGCGGCGTTATCATTATCGACGCAACCTACGAAAAACGTTTTCCGCTGTTTTGGATTCTCGATGGAGTGATGAGTTTCGATGACTTGATCGTCGAGACCTCCCCAGCGGACGGCCCGTGAAAGCGCCTTCGCAACAAGCGCTCGATGCCTTGCAGAAGCGCCTCGGTTACCGTTTTGTCGATGTAAGTTTGCTCACCCGAGCGCTGACACATCGGAGTGCCGCACGCGATCACAATGAAAGGCTGGAGTTTCTGGGAGATGCAGTGATCGGCGTGGTTGTCGCCAGCGCTTTCTTTGACCGCTTTCCGCAAGCCAACGAGGGTGAGCTGAGTCGACTCAGAGCGGGGGTTGTCAGTGGGGTGTCCCTGGCAGGGATAGCGCGATCCCTGAAGCTCTCTGAATGTTTGATTCTTGGCGAGAGCGAGCGCAAAAGTGGTGGGCGAAACAGAGACTCAATCCTGACTGACACGCTCGAGGCGCTGGCGGGTGCCATTATGATGGACAGCTCCCTGAGTGGCGCGCGTACGGTAGTCTCTGGGTGGCTTCAGTCGATGATTGAGGGGTCGACCCTTGATATCGTTATTGACGCAAAAACACGGCTACAGGAGTGGCTTCAAGCGAGGGGGGAGCCGCTACCCGAGTATGTTGTGACGTCAGTCTCAGGCGAAGATCACGCACAATGCTTTCAGGTTCAATGCAAGCTTGGCGAGCGAGGCCTCACGACTGAGGCCAGCGGATCTGCGCGGCGGCGTGCTGAGCAAACGGCCGCCGAATTGATGCTGGATGCCTTGGCCGGTGGCCAAAATGTCTGAGAAGCGCTGCGCCCTGGTTGCGATTGTAGGGCGGCCCAATGTGGGTAAATCCACTTTAATGAATCATCTTTTAGGCCAAAAACTCAGCATCACCTCGCGCAAGCCGCAAACAACCCGTCAACAAATCCTGGGTGTCAGGACGAGCGGCAATGTTCAGCTTGTCTTCATTGATACGCCGGGAATGCACACTGGCCAGGCCAGCGCGATGAACCGCATGATGAACAAATCGGCGTTGTCGGCACTCATGGATGTAGATGTGACGTTGTTACTGTGTGACCGGACGCGATGGACTGACGAGGACGAGTTGGCGCTAGCCGCGGCGTCAAAGCAAAAAGGGCCGGTTGCATTTGTCATTAACAAGCTCGATCTCCTGACGGAGCCGGACGCTTTATTACCGTTTACTACCGCGCTGTCAGATCGATGTAATTTCGATGTTGTACTGCCCATTTCAGCGCTGCGCCGTCAAGGGTTATCAGAGTTACTGGCGTATCTTGAGAGCAGGGCACCTGTTGCTCCGCACCTATTTCCCGAAGATCAGATTACTGACAAGAGCCAGCGTTTTTTCGCGGCAGAATTAGTGCGCGAAAAAATTGTGCGTCAGCTGGGAGATGAGTTGCCCTACTCAACTGCGGTAGAAGTTGAGAGCTTCGCAGAAAATAGTAACGGTGTTCTGCACATTGGCATGCTCATATTGGTAGAGCGGTCAGGACAGAAGAAAATTCTGATTGGTGAGTCAGGTGACCGACTTAAATCAATCGGAACCGCGGCCAGGAAAGATATGGAGCGCATGTTCGGCCAAAAAGTGATGTTGAAGCTGTGGGTCAAAGTGAAAGCGGGTTGGTCTGACGATTTGCGGGCTTTAAAAACACTGGGTCTTGATTCTCAGAGCGGCACGTGAACACCATGCAACCCGCTTGGGTGCTAGGGCGCCGAAACTATGGTGATAATGGCCTACTGGTCGAGCTTTTTATGGCTGATGGCGGTCGCAGCAGTGCCGTGGCGAAAGGCGTTTTCAGACGCAAAGCGGGAGGCAGTCTCGCCTCATTATTGCAACCTTTTCATCCGCTGCTAGTGCGACTCGCCGGTCGAGGAGAGTTAAAAACGCTGGTTACGGTGGAGTCGCCTGTCCCAGCGTATGTGCTCCATGGGGATCATTTGCTCAGTGGTCTTTACCTCAACGAGCTAATGATTCGGGTGCTGCCTCGCTTTGATCCTTATCCCGTCGTTTTCATGGGCTACGGTGAGGCCATCGAGTCATTGCAAAGTGCGGTGGGCGAAATTGCATTGCGACGCTTTGAATTGATCCTCTTGTCAGAGTTGGGCTACCGTATTGATTGGTGGCTGGACGGTAATCAGGACCCCATTCAGGGGCCTATGGACTATCTGTATCATCCATCTCAGGGTTTCATGCCCGTTACGCTGCCGCAATCCGTTGCGGCGAGTGACAAACGGATTCCCGGTGGGGTGATACAGGCGGTCAGAAGCTGGCTTGATGATGGCGTCATTCCTGAGAAATCGGAGTTGCATTTGGTAAAGGAAGTGACGCGAGCAGCTATTGCGCAGCTCACTCAAGGGCGAAGCCTGAACAGCCGCGCGATTTTTCGATCTCTGCGACGCCCATCGGCGCCGGCAGCTGAATGATTGCCGTGGGGTTAGATCAGGCACAATTAAATAACGCCTGGGGTTGAGTAGCGCTTTTATGGTTTCAGCAATTGAATACGCTTCCGTCGAAGATCTTGTGGGCGGCACCCCTCTTGTCCGTCTCAAGCGACTGCCCGGTGACACCTCTAATATTATTCTCGGCAAGCTGGAGGGAAATAATCCTGCGGGGTCCGTCAAGGATCGTGCCGCTTTGAGTATGATCACTCAGGCCGAAGCGGAGGGCAGGATTGCGCCGGGGGATACGCTGATAGAGGCCACCAGCGGGAATACGGGCATTGCGTTGGCGATGGCGGCGGCGGTCAAGGGGTATCGACTGCGGTTGATTATGCCCGCCAACCAGAGTGAGGAGCGCAAAGGCGCCATGCGGGCTTATGGTGCTGAACTTGTCGACGTCTCGGCGGATGAGGGCATGGAAGGCGCGCGCGATTTAGCCTTAGCCATGGAGGCACGAGGCGAGGGGCTTGTTCTGAATCAGTTTGCCAATCCTGACAACCCTGCGGGTCATTTCGCTTCGACGGGACCGGAGATATGGCAGCAGACGGGTGGGCGAGTGACCCATTTTGTCTCCTCAATGGGCACCACGGGCACCATTATGGGGGTGTCGCGCTATTTAAAAGAGGCGAATCCGGCTATTCAGATTATTGGTTTGCAGCCAGTGGAAGGTTCTCAGATTCCGGGTATCCGACGATGGCCGGCCGCTTATCTGCCCAAGATTTTCGATGCCCGGCGGGTAGATCGCGTGATGGATATCAGCCAGAAAGAGTCTGAGCATATGATGCGCCGTTTGGCGCGCGAGGAGGGAATTTTTGCCGGCGTGTCCTCAGGTGGCGCTGTCGCGGCCGCGTTGCGACTGAATCGGGAGGTCGAGAACGCAACTATCGTCGCGATTATCTGCGATCGAGGCGACCGGTATCTGTCCACGGGTGTATTTGATGCCGAGGGTCAGGACAAGTGATGAATGCCGGTTTTACTGCCTGCGGTCGCAATTATGGAGGCTGAGACTGCAGTGGCTGCCAACGCCATGGCGAAGTTGCTCGATGTTATGTCACGTTTACGTGACCCCGAGTACGGCTGTCCCTGGGATCTCCAGCAAGACTTTAAATCAATTGTGACCTTCACCGTTGAAGAGACCTATGAACTGGCGGATGCGATTGAAGCCGAGAATTTTGAGCAGATCCGTGAAGAGTTGGGTGACGTACTGTTTCAAGTAGTTTTTTACGCGCAGTTGGCGTCAGAGCAAAACCGCTTCGATTTTGATGATGTTGTTGCAGGTATCACTAGCAAGCTTATCAGAAGGCACCCCCACGTCTTTTCCAATAACAGCGAGGCCGTTACCAGCGAGGCAGAGGTAAAGGAAAACTGGGAGCGGTTTAAGCAATCGGAGCGAGAGCAGAAAAAGCAAAGTGCGATTCTGGATGATGTACCGCGCGCGCTACCCGCGCTTTCAAGGGCACAGAAGTTACAGAAGCGCGCCGCTCGGGTTGGGTTCGATTGGCTCGGTGCGGAAGGGGTGTGGGCAAAGATTGATGAAGAAGTGAGCGAGCTCCGGGAGGCGATCGTCTCACAGAATGACAGTCACATTGAGGCAGAGTTGGGAGATGTGCTCATCGCTGTCGTGAACCTGGCGAGGCACTTGGGCGTTGATGCGGAGTCGGCGACGAGACGCGCTAACAGCCGTTTTGAAAATCGCTTTAGGGTGATGGAGCAGGCGGCGCTGGAAGAGGGAACCTCCTTGAAAGAAGAAACCCTTGAGCAGCTCGAGAAACGTTGGCAACAGGCGAAAGCGCATCTAGCGGCTGACTGAGCTTGCGACTTAGCGCTAGCGTGTGTAGCGTAGCGCAAGTGATCTGGTCAGCTCCCAGTTTAACAAAAAAGAGAATCCTCCCTATGCGTATTATTCTTCTCGGCCCGCCAGGCGCAGGTAAGGGCACACAAGCCCAGTTCATCTGCCAGCAGTTCGGAATTCCGCAAATTTCTACTGGCGACATGCTGAGAGCAGCAGTCGCTGCAGGTTCTGAATTAGGTCGTCAAGCCAAGGCGATCATGGATGCGGGAGGATTGGTATCTGACGACATTATTATTGCTCTGGTGAAAGAGCGATTGTTGGATGCAGACTGCGCTCAGGGGTGTTTGTTCGATGGTTTCCCCCGCACTTTGGTGCAAGCGCAGGCAATGATCGATGAGCGAATCGCTATTGATTACGTTCTGGAAATAGCGGTCTCTGACGAGGAGATTATCAAGCGTTTGAGTGGGCGGCGTGTTCATCCGGGTTCAGGGCGTGTCTATCACGTTGATTACAACCCCCCACGCCAATCTGGTCTGGACAATGAGACGGGTGAGCCGTTAGTACAGCGCGATGATGACCGTGAGGAGACGGTGAGAAATCGCTTGGGTGTGTACCACGACCAAACTCGGCCTCTGGTAGATTTTTATCGTAACGCTGATGCCGTGAAGTATCACAAGCTCGACGGTGTGGGAGCGGTCGATGAGATCACTCAGGCGATTTTGCGCGTGTTAAGTGCGTAAGTAATTATCACCAGTAAGCTTGTCAATAAATATAAAGCTTGATAGCGTTCAACTC
>VMDB01000215.1 GCA_008081075.1 Halieaceae bacterium | reverse complement strand
TCGACCAGTCGTTGCACGGCGTCGAGTCTTTTTTCAATGACGAGCCGATCGTTGATGGGACGATGCAACCAACGTCTGAGATGGCGCGCTCCCATAGCCGTCATGGTGCTGTCGTAGACGGCATAGAGCGTGTGTTCTTCACCGCCGTTCAGGGTGACATCGATCTCGAGGTTACGGCGCGTGGCCGCGTCGAGAATGACGGCGTCGACCTGTGATTCGGGATGAATGGCGCGGATATGCGGCAGTTCTCCGCGCTGGGTATCTTTGACGTAGGTGAGTAGCGCGCCAGCAGCGGTAATGGCCAGACCCATGTCAGCGCAGCCAAAGCCCTCCAGGTTATGGGTTTGGAACTGTCTTTGCAGATCTTCCCGCGCGTTGGTTTCGTCAAAATGCCAGTCGGCCTGCCGGCGAATTGCGCCCGGCCAGGAGGCATCTTCGAATGTACTGGATTCGGGAATCAGAATCTCGGCCGGCGATAGGCGCGCCAATTCCGCGTCGAGCGTGCTGTCGTCTTCAACTTCCGCAATCAGGAATCGACCGCTACTGATATCCAGCCAGGCGAGGCCATAGCTAGATTTTGCGACGGCGATGGCGAGGAGAAGCGCATCGTTTCGTGCGTCGAGCAGCGATTCCTCAGTCAATGTGCCGGGCGTAACGATACGAACAACTTCGCGCGCGACCGGCCCTTTGGTTGTGGCTGGGTCACCGGTTTGTTCGGCTATGGCCACCGACCGACCCGCCTTGACTAGTCGTGCCAGATATCCCTCCGCAGCATGGTAGGGCACCCCGGCCATGGGGATTGCTTCGCCCGCTGATTTGCCGCGGCTGGTGAGGGTGATGTCCAGTAATTTGGAGGCAATCTCAGCATCGTCGTAGAACAGCTCGTAGAAATCCCCCATACGATAGAACAAGAGCTCGCCCGGGTGGGCGCGCTTGATCGCCAGATACTGCTGCATCATGGGCGTATGCGGGTTGTCGTCAGTCGAGGTATTCATCGGGCTTCGGGCTGGGTTTTCCTCATTATATTCGGCTTCGATATCTGGTGTGTCTGGCATATCTGAAACATCTAGCCCAGCATCGTCCAAGGGCACCAGCGCACGGCTATCTAGCCATAGCGACAGACCCACAGCAACATGCAGCCTCGCTGGAGCTCAATGATTTGCCGGCGACACAGGGCGCCGTGATTCGAGATCTGAATCACATGTTCAGTGCCACCGCCGCTCAGAATATGAGGCGGTTTAAGATTGAGAATGCGATCGGTTTTTTTGTCGCCAGCGATGCACTTCACGCAGTGTCGGCCTTGGGCGCACTCGATATTCGAAGGCAGGTGAGAGGGTTCGCTCGGTGCTGAATACCTTGGCTTTTTAGGCGCGACGTAATCCCGTGGTAATGCTCACGGCACAAAGCCCAGCCAGAGGATCGTTTGAGTCGCGAGGAAAAGTGCGATGCCGGCCCAGATGACAAAAAGCACTACGAGGGCGATGCCGTCCTGTAACCAGCCGGGCCGCTCAATGCCGAGTTTGGCAAAAATCACCCAGGGCCCTGCGATAAACGCCAGAACGATAAGCATATCGGCAATTAACCAGATGAATTGTTGCAATCGCCATTTCCTTTTACCCGCGTGTTTGCAAAGTCTACACCCCCGCGGTGGGCATATTCGAAATGATCGAACCGGTCTGTCCGCTCAGGATAGATGGGCTCGGTTTGTGGCCCATTCATTTTTATTGATCATCACGGCAAATATAAGCGGTCGCGATCCGTGTGCCTCGAACAGGGACGACAGCAAGATCAAAGCTTACCCAATCCTAGTGCGGGTTGCGTGATCATGGGCGCGTTCCACTCCTTGTAGTTTGAGTGGAGCGTTGCAGTCTGAGTGGTGCGCTATCCCTTCTGGCTGTGAATCTTCCTCTTGCCGTTGTAAGGTCGTCCAGCGTGGCGTCATAGCCTTTTCATTAGGGCGCCGCCCGAAATTTAGACCTCTAAAAGGACCAGGGTTCTGAAAGAAGTCCGGGTTAAACCTTGTGAACATTGCGGCTTATCAGTGGGCCAAACACGAAGGCACTGGGAAGGAAGATGACTGCAACCAAGACCGCGTCTGACATCATTGAGTCAGCTCCCATGGGATTTAGGCAGTGGGGGATTGTTGTCATTTGCATCGGTGTGCTCGCACTCGATGGCTACGACGTGCTCTCAATCGCCTTTGCGGCGCCTGGCCTTGCCGAGGAGTGGGGGCTATCGAAGGCGGCGCTCGGCATTATTTTGCCTCTTGAGTTGGTGGGCATGGCGCTCGGTTCTGTTGTCCTCGGCGGTTTCGCGGATTCCCGTGGTCGTCGCCCAACCCTGTTACTGGGCTTGTTGATTTTAACTTTGGGAATGGCCGCGGCGGGCATTGCGCCCAATGTATGGGTGCTGGGACTGGCGCGCGTCTTCACCGGTTTGGGTATTGGGGGGCTGTTGGCAACGGCCACCGCTACGTCCTCGGATTTCTGTAATGCCAAGTATCGTGCGGTTGCGGTAGTGCTGGTCGCGGGTGGCTTTCCGCTTGGCGTTTACATTGGCGCAACTTTTCTCGCACCACTGTTAGCAAGCTTTGATTGGCGCATTACCTTTTACCTTGGTAGCGCTATGAGCCTGATCTCTTTGCCGGCGGTGTATTTTTGGATACCTGAGAGCATTGCGTATCTGGAAAGGGCGGGGGGGGTAAACGCTCAATCGGAGACGCGACGGGTTATGCGGTCTCTTGGGCATCCCACTCCAGATAATTTGGCTACTCATCGTGGGGGAGTGCTCCAGCCGGTCGGCATGAAATCGCTATTCGCCCCAAGCTTGATATCGATTACCGTGCTGTTGAGTATTGCTTATTTCGGTACCGTGGGGACCTACTATTATTTTGTGAAGTGGATGCCCACCATTATTGCCGATCTGGGTTACTCCATTTCTGAGGCAACCCGTGTTCTCGGGTTCGTGAGTCTTGGTGGTGTGGTGGGCTCGGTTGGTGTGGGGCTATTAATCAGGGTGGCATCGATAAGGCCGGTGTTGATCGTGTGTCTCGTCTCGGCCGCAATCAGTATCGTTGGGTTTCCTTACTTCACCGATACGCTCGAGAGCATGAGATATGTCGGCTTTCTTGCGGGTATTTTTATATTTGCGGCGCTCTCGGGATATTTCGGCCTGTTTGCGGTTTCTTTTCCCTCCTCTTTGCTGGGCTCAGGTTCGGGGTTGGTTCTCGCTATCGGTCGAGGTGGCGCTGTTCTGGGTCCATTGATCCCGGGCTTTCTCTTCACAGCTGGATTTACCATCAAAACGGTCGCTCTTATCATGACGTCAGGCGTGATTTGCGCGGCTTTTGCCGTTGCCTTGTTGAGGTCTCAAAGCAGCGCATTCGCTGGGGCACAACTCGCTGACTGACAGCCTCGGGTTGCCTGCCTATTCGCTGGGTTTCTCCAGCGGTTAATCGTTTTGAGCAATAATAAGGCGGTTTTGGCGGGTCGGGGTCTGCAGCATCGTCAGAGGCTACAGGCCGCGTTTGTGCCGCACTTTAGACTTAGGGGACAAGTTCCATGCTCGATGCAAAAACGCTTCAGGAGGCTGTGCGCGCGAACGTCGATGCAGCGCTAAGTGAAGATGTGGGCGCCGGCGATATCTCCGCGCTGTTGATCCCGGAGCGGGGGTCTTCGGTTGCCCGCATCATCGCGCGCGAGAGAGCTGTCATTGCCGGTCATCTGTGGGCGGAGGCTGTATTCCAGCGCTTGGATCCGGCGGTAAAGATAGATTGGCGGGTGCAAGAGGGGGACTGGGTAGAGCCAGATCAAGCCATTGTTGTGCTCGAGGGGAATTCTAGAGCTCTGCTCACCGGAGAGCGTCCAGCGATGAACTTTCTGCAGACCCTCTCCGCAACTGCGACCGAGAGCAGGTTGCTCAGTGACGGCATCGCGGATACCCAAGTACGTCTTTTGGATACGAGAAAAACGCTCCCTGGGTTGCGCGTCGCCCAGAAGCATGCAGTGGCAGTGGGCGGTTGCTCGAATCATAGGATCGGGCTCTACGATGCTTTTTTGATTAAGGAAAATCACATCACTGCCTGCGGTTCAATCGTGCAAGCTGTTACTGCCGCCCGAGCGGTGGCGCCGGACAAGCCTGTGGAGGTGGAGGTTGAGAATCTGACTGAGCTCGAGCAAGCATTATCCGCGGGCGCGGACATCATTATGCTGGATAACTTTGCCCTCGAGGATATGCGCTTAGCGGTGTCTCGAGCCGCTGGTAAAGCTAAGCTCGAAGCTTCGGGCGGCATCAATGATCAGACGCTACGGCCGATTGCGGAGACCGGGGTAGACTACATTTCTGTCGGTGCGCTCACCAAAAACTGCAGAGCCATCGATCTTTCCATGCGATTCGATTAGCCGAGGCAAGGCTATTTTTTCTGTTGTGGAATTGCGCTTTGAAGACGCTTCTTTGCCACAAACTTAACTGAGTTAGTGGGGCAACATGGACTACATTATCGAACCACCAAAAACACCATCAGTCGCCGTCAACGGCAGCGACGCGCGGTTCCCTGTTCGGCGAATATTCTGCGTAGGCCGCAATTATGAAGCACATGCTCGCGAGATGGGCGGCGATCCCAATCGAGAGCCACCGTTCTTCTTCACCAAGCCGGCCGACGCGGTTGTAGACAGTGAGCTGACCATTCCATATCCAGCTGACACAGCGAATTTGCATTACGAGGCTGAACTGGTGGTGGCGATTGGCAAAGGCGGCTTCCGCATTGGAGAGGCTGACGCGGCGAATCATATATTTGGATACGCGGTGGGTAACGACTTAACGCGTCGCGATCTGCAGTGCGTCGCGCGCGAAGTGGGTCGGCCCTGGGACTGGGGCAAGGCGTTCGATCGATCAGCCCCTTGCGCCCCTATTCACGCCATCTCTGATACGGGAGAGATGACTGCGGGCGAGATCAAACTCTCTGTCAACGGAGAGACCAAGCAGCGGTCTGATCTCTCGCTGTTAATTTGGAACGTGAGGGAAATTATCTCGATACTTTCGCGTTCCATGGAGCTGAAACCGGGCGACCTCATCTACACGGGGACGCCCGAGGGGGTGGGTCCGGTCGAGGTGGGAGATAAGATAGTGGCCTCAATCGCCGGTCTTACGGATCTCGTCACGCATATCGGAGAGCCGATCTGAGCAGGAAGATTGCATATCGTGTTAGTGTGAAAGTCGTAAAGATTGGTCCACGGCGGCAAGAATCGGCGGAAATACCGTGAATGCAGAGAGGGATACAGAAATGCAGGAGCTCGATGCCCATGATGATGAGTTTGAAATACAGCTGATTGATGGCTTCGAAGACTGCTTGCTTGGATGTATTTATGAGGAGGACGGAACCCCTGTCCCTTGTTATAGCAGTGCGAGCGTCATATCAAAACTCAAGGCGCGAGGCATGACAGAGGATGAGGCGGTGGGTGAGCTGAACGCACTCACTGCTGGTGTGACCATGCTGTGGGTGCATCCGTTGGAGATCGCCTAACCGAGATAGTTACCCATCGAGGGTAGCGGCCGTTTCAGTGCCCGCGCGTTGGATTCAGCCTCATCGCTAGAGTTCTTATTGTTGCACGGCCTCAACCACACAATATTGGGCAAAGTCGGCGACCTCCTGCGTCATCCATTCACCCTTGGGTTTTTCTTTCAAATCGTCACACCAAGCCTCGCTGCCGATGGTCGTGCTTTCAATGAGGCAATGTGTGGCGTAGGTTTTGGTGTCAGAACCGGTCCACTCGCTTTTGCTCTTCTCGCCCATGGTTTGACACCACCCCTCGCTACCGGGTTTGTCTGCGCATGCGGTAATGATCGCTGATGCGGTAAGTACGCCAATAATCTTGAGAAGCGCGGGGGTTGCTGAGCGCCGCATGATCGGGGAGCTCCGTAAAAGTGAAATGCCAAACAAAGGCTATCAGGATTTTTGCTGGGTCGTGGTGCAAATCGCGACAGCGCACATTGATTTTTAGAGTCTTGCTGTTGACCCGGAGAGCCTCTGCTTTAAGGTGGCGGAGTGGGGGTCGAGTCGATTATTACTGCCCCGCATTAACTGTTTTTTTAAAAGGGGATGAAAATGATCAAGAGATGGGTCGTTGCTGTTATCGCAGTGCTTTGGTTGCCGCTCACGTTAGCGCAGGATTTGGATTACGGAGAGGGCGGGTTCGTAGCGAACTTTGACATCGATTCCGCACATAC
This sequence comes from Halieaceae bacterium, assembly GCA_008081075.1. Taxonomy (GTDB): domain Bacteria; phylum Pseudomonadota; class Gammaproteobacteria; order Pseudomonadales; family Halieaceae; genus Luminiphilus. Next base: position 6,295 of record VMDB01000215.1, on the reverse strand, counting down.
AACTGACGGCACCAATTACAAAATCTCAGCGTCGGGCGAAGCGGGTGACTACGGTCGCGTTTGGCTTTCCTATGAATTTACCGACAAGTTGGGTATGGGTGACGCGGGAGAATTCACCGGCTTTGCCTGGACGCAAAATGGGGAGGAATTTGCCACCGCAACCTTGCAGGGCGTATATCGCCGAAAAGGCACTATTTTTCAGATGTACTCCCTCGATATGGTATCCAACGGCATCATTAATATTGTTTCAGGAGAGGCAGACTTTGTAGGCAAGACGATGACGTTCAAGGTATCGCCTCTCAAGTAGTCTCTCAAATAGCAGTACGGGGCGGATTTTGATGACGCCCCGACCATCAGAAATAAAAAAAGGGGGCGTAAGCCCCCTTGGAATACATTGCACAGAAGTCTGAAGGTCAGCTGTTATCCCATTGGGCAAACAGAAAAACGTAGACGGTCAGAGCAAAGTTGATCACCACCTGCACTAACGATAACGCCATCATCCAGCCAGGTGGGTTGATGGTTTCTCCAATGGGCAGATTGGCCCCGTTAAGAAAGTCGGTAGCCATTTCAGAGCCATTCCCAGCCATTTCACTGAGCGTCGATAGCATCATAAAGAATGCATTTTGCGAGCCCATGGTAAAGAAGGTCAGCATCACGACGCCGATAAGCGCAGACACCATTGCTGCTCCCCTGATCGTGGTTGAGAAATTTCTGAAAAGGTAGGCCACCACCACTACGGACAATGGCATCAGTACGCCACACAAAAACAGCGTGGAAAATACCGATCGATTAACCCCAATGAAGCCGAAAACGTCGAGTTCGGACATCTTTTTTCCCCCAGGTTTTTGTTATTGTCGCGCCAAAGCGCACCATACAAATTACCCTGATGACAACGGTGATGCAAGCCTTGGGATTGTTGGTGAGGCGCGTCGGGGATGACGCTGGCGCTTGCCTTTGTGACAAGATGGCGGGTGTCAACTGCTCGGCGAGGATGCGCACATGAAAACGTTTCGTTCGATAATACTGTTGCTACTGTGTCTTATGGTGTGTCAGCCAAAAGCGCAGGAAGTCGTGACTGACGCCGCGGCGATGGTCACCCTGCAGGGCTTCTTTGACGCGTTGTCGGTAGAGCATCATCCCAATCCACGCATGAACGACTGGATAACCCATGACTTTCTGATTTTTGAAATGGGCACGTCTTTCAGTTGGGCGCGCTTTCAAGATTTTTTGAATCAAGCTGGGTACGGCACGTGGACCTCCACGAAGTGGCGTTTCTCAGAGGTGCGTGTGAGTTCGGCAGAGTACTCGGCACATATCAGCTATGTGAACACCGGGGAGTTTGTCTATCCAGACCCAGACGCACCGGGGCAATCGCTAATTGAGCGCAATGTCTGGCTGGAGAGCGCTTACCTGGTGAGTGAAGAGGGTAGACTCAAGCTCAAGTTTCTCCAGTCTGACAATATCAGTCGAGAGGTCGACGCATTACCCCAAGACTAGCTCTGGAGGGAGGGCGGAGCGCCCCGTGTGACTGCTTCAGGTGCCGCCCGGGTCGAGCATAATCTTGCAGTGTGCGTTGGGTGTTCGCAGGCTTTCGAAAGCCTCCGAAAACGTGTCAAACCCGACGGTGCCCGTGCACATGTGAGTGACGTCAAGTTTATCCCGCGCCATAAGGCCCGCGATCATGTCGAAGTCAGCTTTGTCGTATGCCACGACGAATCTGACAACAAGCTCCTTCATCATAGCGGCGGCGGGCACCAGCGAATCGGGCCGGGCGCAAAAACCGACAACGATGATTTCACCGTTCTGACTGGAATATTCGACCGCTTCCGCGATCATGCCCGGAACACCCACGCATTCAAATACCACATCGGGCGGGCCACCCGCAGCGCGCACGATTTCCGGCATGACCTCAGCGGGGATGCCAGCGCTCAAGCTAACATCGGCGCCAAATTGAGTGGCACTTTCTCGGCGTAGGGTCTCTGGCTCGGTAACGGTGATATGAAAAGCCCCCATAAAACGGCACCAGAACGACACCGCTAATCCCACCGGGCCGGCGCCCAGAATCAGTACGCGCTTGCCGCGAATATCTTTGCTCATGTTGACGGCGTGCAGGCCAACTGCGAGCGGTTCAATCAGCGCCCCTTCGACCCAGTCGATGCTGTCGGGCAATAAAACTGAGTTGTGCGTATCAAGGGTCATGTATTCGGCAAAGCCGCCGGCGCGCTGTAAGCCAACAATGGTGTTGTTGGCGCATTGCAACGGCTTGCCGGTCTTACACGGCAGACACTCGCCGCAGCTGTGTGATGGGAGACCCGTGACCTTTCTCCCTGGCTTCCAATCACTCGGGCAGTTCGCACCGACCTCGACGATCTCCCCCGCAAATTCGTGGCCCATTACAGTGCCGGGTACCAGGAGTCCGTCATGCTCTTCGGTGGCGTGTAAATCGGTGCCGCAAATACCGCACCGGCGCACGGCGATAACGACTTGCCCAGATTTCGGGGTTGGGTCATCGACTTCTTCGATAGTCAGGGGTTTGCCAGGTTTATGAAAGACCGCAGCACGCATGATGTTATCTCCGCATTTTCCCGCGTGGTCGTAGCACCAGCGGCGGGTGAGGATAAGTGTAACTCCACGCTCGCCTTGGGATCATATGCGAGCGCTCTCAGCTGCATTTGCGTCCAGATCAGCCCTGAGCCTAGTGACGCCTTGCCAGAGGAAGAATACACCCACCAGACTGATAGTCAGCGTCGTCAGCATGGCGTAGCGCAAGTTTTCCTCGCCAAAAGGCGCGACAAAACTGTCACTCAAAAGTCCCACCGTCAGCGGGCCCAGCCCGAGTCCAATCATATTCAGCACGAAAAAAAGAATCGCGGAGGCCATTGCGCGCATCCCGGGTGACACAAGGTTGTGGCAGGTAGCAATGCAGGGGCCAAGATACAACGTACTCAGGATTTGCGCGGGAACCATGGCAGCGATGATCAGGATTTTATTGTTACCCAATAGCGTGTAATACGCCGGTAATAGCGAACCCAGTCCGCCGATTATTGGGATCCATAAATACCAGCGGGCGTCGCGAGCGCCTAATTTGTCGGCCAGAAAACCACCTAAAAATGTACCGATCGCTCCCGAGATGCCCGCTATGAGCCCCAGCGCCAGTCCGACTTCAGTCAGCGACATCCCGTGATTACGTATCAAGAAAGACGGCATGAAATTGCCGTTACCATATGAGATGAAGGCCGAGAACGCGCAGCCTATCGATATCCACCAGAAGGTGGGCCTTTGGCGCAGGCAATCCCAGGTCTGTTTGAAGGAAGATTTTGGTGGTGTGCCGCGCTCATCCCATTGCCCGCGTCGAGGTTCTTTGACGATCCAGAAAACCAGAAGCGCGTACGCGATACCGGGAATTCCCACTAGGAAGAAGGCCGCGCGCCAGCCAAAGCTTTCGGCAATCCAGCCTCCGGCGGCGTAGCCGAACAGGATGCCAACGTAGATTCCCATGCTGTAAAACGACAGCGCTGTACCGCGATGTTGCGGAGGAAAATAATCACTAATCATGGAGTGGGATGGCGGTGAGCCACCGGCCTCGCCGATGCCCACGCCCAGGCGCGCGGCCAGTAGTTGCGCGAAGTTCTGTACCAGACCAGAGAACGCGGTCATCAAGCTCCAAAAAGCAAGAGATGCCGCAACGATGTTGCGTCGATTGCTGCGATCAGCGAGCCATGCAATCGGAATGCCGGCAGTGACATAGACCAGCGCAAAACTAAAGCCGGTTAATAATCCCAGCTGGGCGTCGCTCAGCCCCAGCTCCAATTTGATGGGTTCCTGCAGAATGACGAGTATCTGCCGGTCGATGAAGTTGAACGTATAGACCAGCGTCAGAATCACGAGCACGGTCCAGCGGTAGCGGGTGGTTTCTGCCACTGGTGGTTCCGGGGTCATCGCACGTTCACATCTTCAGAGGTGGCGGGTGCATGATGCCAGCTTATGCCGTTTATCGCACCGGAATGTTAGAATTGGCGATATGCCAGAGAATACGGATCGCTTGACACACCTCGATGACGCGGGTCGGGCGCAAATTGTTGATGTCACTGAAAAAGCCGTCTCCGCGAGGGAGGCAGTAGCGGAGTCGTGCGTGCGCATGCAGGCGTCGACTCTTGCGGCGATTACCGACAACACCCTGCCAAAAGGTGATGTGATGGCTGTTGCGCGCATTGCCGGCATTCAGGCATCTAAAAAATGCGCAGACTTGATCCCGCTCTGTCATCCCTTACCCCTGTCTTCGGTGCGGGTTGACTTGACGCCCGACCCTGAGCTGCCAGGGATGCGAATCGCGGCAACCTGCAAGGTCACCGGTCAGACCGGTGTTGAAATGGAGGCGTTAACAGCGGCGTCAGTGGCTGCGCTGACCCTATACGACATGTGTAAGGCAATCGATCGTGGCATGAGCATCGAGCGCACCCGTTTGATTTCCAAAGTGGGTGGCGCCAGCGGAGAGTGGCATCGTGAGCATCACGATTAAGTTGTTTGCGTCTCTTCGAGAGGCGTTGGGTGAGGCCGAGCTGCAATTGGAACTAGGTGCCTTGCCGCCAGCCGAAGTGGTCGATGGCGCCATCCGGGTAGACTCGATCAAAGCGGTGCTTTCGGCGCGAGGCGCTGATTGGAGCGATGCGATCAATCAGCCAAATCTGGTGCATGCCCTGAATCACAAGGTCGTTTACCTTGATGCTCTCGTGAAAGACGGCGATGAATTGGCGCTTTTCCCGCCGATGACGGGCGGCTGACATGTCCGTATCACTTCAGGCAGAGCCGATTGATATCGCTGCCGAATACGCGGCCCTGGTGGGCAAAGCGTCGGGTGCCGCAGTAACAACATTCACTGGGTATGTGCGCGACCATACCGGGGAAGACGCTGTGGGCGCATTGGAACTTGAGCATTATCCGGAAATGGCGCTCACGGTACTCCAAGACCTGGGGCGGCAAGCGGTTGAGCGCTTTGGACTGATCAATTGGCGCATTGTGCATCGGTTTGGACTATTGCCTGTGAGCGAGACGATTGTGTGGGTAGGCGCAGTGGCAGATCACCGTGGGGAGGCAATCAGCGCCTGTGAATTCATGATGGACACACTCAAAACTGATGCGCCGTTTTGGAAGCGAGAGCAAGGACCCGAGGGTGCTCGTTGGGTGGCGAGCCGCGCGCAGGATGGCGAGCGCCGGGCGCGCTGGGAGCGAAGTGAGGGAATATGAAATTCTGTAGCCAGTGTGGCGCCACAGTGAGCTTGCAGGTGCCTATTGATGATGATCGCGAGCGCCATGTGTGTAGTGCCTGCGAGACCATCCATTACGTTAATCCAAAGGTCATCGTGGGCTGCTTACCAACGGTGGGGGACCGGATACTGCTCTGCAAGCGGGCGATCGAACCGCGCTACGGCAAGTGGACGTTGCCCGCCGGCTTTATGGAAAACGGGGAAACTTCAGCTGAAGGCGCATCACGAGAGACATGGGAGGAGGCCGCCGCAAAGGCTATTGATCTGGCGCTCTACCGGATTTTCGATGTGCCCTATATTAGTCAGGTCTATCTCTTTTACCGGTGCCATCTTGAGAATGACTCTTTTGGCATTGGCCCGGAGTCGCTCGAGAGTGCGCTCTTCACCGAACAGGAGATTCCCTGGGATGAACTGGCATTCCCGGTGGTGCGTGAGATGCTTCAGGAGTATCTGGTAGATCGTAAAACCGGTGACTTCCCCGTTCGCAATACGGTGATTTCTTACGGACGCAAGCCCCCAACTGAGCTCTGACGTCACTGCTTTGGCCTCCTGGATTTGATCCTCGGCGGGGCGCCACTCGTAAGTACCATCGTATTTAATTAACGACACAGGGGTTGTTATGGCATTTCCGAAGGTGGGCAACCTTGCGCCCAAATTTTCCCTGCAAGACCACGAGGGCAATAAAGTTTCGCTGACGGATTTCAAGGGTAAATCCGCCGTGGTGGTTTACTTCTACCCCAAAGCGATGACGCCCGGTTGCACGATTCAGGCCCAGGGATTACGCGATTCAGCCAAGGCGCTGAAAGGGCTGAATGCCGTGGTGCTGGGTATTAGTCCCGACCCTGTCAACAAGCTGGCCAAGTTTGTCGAGCGGGATGAGTTGAACTTTCAACTGCTCAGTGACGAGGACCACGCCGTGGCCGACAGCTATGGCGCCTGGGGCCCTAAGAAATTCATGGGCCGGGAATTCGATGGCATTTTGCGCACAACTTTTATTGTCGGTAAGGACGGCAAGCTGAAGGCCGTGATGG
>VMDB01000174.1 GCA_008081075.1 Halieaceae bacterium | reverse complement strand
GCCATCATGCCATACCCTACTGCACCCACTATCCATACCAGACTCCGCAGATACTTGATTCCAGCGATGTAGATCGGCACGTAGGCCACGCGTGCCCAAAAGGCAATTTGAGCACCCATTAACGCCTCTTGATCCATGCCGGCGGCGTTGGCAACGAGTGCGAGCGGGACGAAGAAGACCGCCGCCTCAATCGAATTGTTAGCCGCTCGCTCTGCGCGTCCGCCCATGGGTGTTGGGTCTTTGAGGTTGTCACGATTTCCCAGTCCAATATTGCGACCCTCTTTGGTCCATTCCTCGTTACGGATCGCAGCACCCAGTACGACCGAGAAAAATGTCAGCAAAGTGAAGTACACAGTGATCTCTAGTAATGGCGTCATCGAAAGCCCTCCGGATTATGGTTATCAGTGCGATGTCGAAATGGCGCGCCGACTACTATACCTTAGGGTAACCTCTGGACATCTAAATCCCGCCTCTCGTCAAACGCAAAAAAATAATGTCACGTCGGCACCAAACTTGAGCCGAGTCATGCATAAAGTTGATAATTAAGTTTACGAGATGACTCCTGTCTGCTGGCAGGGATGCGCGATACGCCCATAAAGGAACCCACGCTATGCAATGCAGCACGCTTACCGAGCAAGCCCGATATTGGGCGCAGAGTCAGCCCGATAAGGTATGGATGCGTGATCTACACGGCGCCGGCGCCACTGAGTACAGATGGCGTGAGGCAGTGGCTGAAATTGACTCCGTAGCGGCTTGGTTAGAGGCGGAATTCGGTCATGGCGAGCGGATGGCGCTGCTCTCCAAGAATCGCGCGCACTGGATCATGGCCGATATGGCCATTATTCACTCGGGAAACGTGACCGTGCCGCTGTTCACAACCCACGCCCAGGCTACGGCCGAATACATCCTGGAATTTACCGATACTAAAGCACTATTTCTTGGAGAGACCGAGAACTGGGAGGGCGTAAAGCGCGTGCTTCCAACCGACTGCCTTTTGATCACTCTCCCGGGCGTTGATTGCGATTTACCGCATAAAAAGTGGGAAGAACTCATTGCGGCGGCTCCCAAGGAGGCCCCCAAGTATCAACCCGCAGCTGACGACATCGTCTCTCTGGTGTTTACTTCGGGAACGACCGGGCTACCCAAAGGTGTTATTCAGACGCACGCCACCAATTTGATCCCTATGCGCCGCTGCCAATACCTGTTCACCCAACGTGAACAGCCAAGGTGGTTCAGCTATCTCCCGCTCTCGCATATCGCTGAGCGACAAATCGTTGAGTTTTCCTCAATCAATACAGGCGGTGAGATCTGGTTCAACGAATCGCTTGAGACCCTTGCAAGGGATCTCCCCCAGTGCCGGCCGCATATTTTCTTTGGCCCGCCAAGGGTCTGGGAACAACTGAGACAGTCCATTACCGCAAAATTTGGGGGCGCCGAGGCACTCGAGACGGCGCTGGCGAGTGACCAGGCCGGGGTGCAGACATTGGTCAGAGGCGCTCTGGGTATGGATGAGGTCGAGTACTGCCTTACGGCCGCTGCGCCCACGCCGCCCTCTTTGATCGAATGGTGGGATGCTGTTGGTGTGACACTGTGCGAGGGATTTGGCCAAACGGAGGCTATGGGACTGATTATTACCGACCCTGAGGACCGTCGAATCGGATCGATTGGCAAGCCCGCGGGTGAAGTCGAGGTCAAAATCGGCCCCGATGACGAATTGCTCATTAAAGCGGAGGGATGTACCCCGGGTTACTACAACCGCCCCGAGAAAACGGCCGAACTCTGGCAAAACGGTTGGCTCCATACGGGAGACAAGGTAAGAATTGACGACGATGGGTTCATCTTTATTACAGGACGGGTTAAGGACTATTTCAAAACTATTCAAGGCAAATTCGTAGCGCCCCCACCCATCGAAGGTCTGTTTGCCGAGAACCCACACTCTGAGCAGCAGTGCTTATTGGGACGGGGTTATTCGAAGACGGTGATGGTGACCGTGTTAACTGAGCCAGCCCGCGCGCTTTCCTCAGAGGCGGTGGAAGCCGCCGCGCTGGACACCGTCGCCAACATTAACGAGAACATTGAGAAACATGCTCGAATAGGGGCCGTCATTTTTAGCAAGACCCCTTGGACGATAGAGAACGAGATTCTGACCCCTACGATGAAGATCCGCCGCGAACAGATCGAGACGAAATTCGGTGAAAGCGCCGAGCGGCTCGCTCGCGAGGGCGCGGAAACAGGGGAGGTGCAGCTCTACTGGTTTGACTGAGCTGCTGAGCGCCCCTGGTGCAGTTTGCGAGGAGCTGGCTCATGCCGAGGAAAGTGGTCCGGGCTCGGGCATCTCAGACTCGTGTTCCTCTACAACATAACTACGGATGAGTGCCCGGTCAAAAAGACGCTCCTCGTCAGCGACAATTTCTTCTTGCGCGGCGTCAGAGGTAATGATCGCCATCGCCGCCTCCATACGGGCTTGATCTGGAAACCAAATCTCCATCAACACATCAAACGGAAGATCTACCGAAGCCGATTCTTCTGGCTCGGGCGCAACGAGGAAACGGCGTTGATATTTGGCCGCGTATCCTTTTAGATATTTTTCACCAATGAGTCGGTGATGTGTCTCGTAATGCGCTATGAATGCCTCACGAGACATGCCGGGCTTTTTCGACAGCAGTGTCACTAACTTAATCATCGTTCATTACTCCTCATATCTTCGGTGCGGTCCGCCAATCGCTCGCCAATCGCGGTGCTTCGAGCATCAGAGACAAGTTTATCGACATGGTCAGATGTGAGCGTGCGCAGAAATGCCAGTAACGCCGCCTGCTCGCGCTGCGACAACCGCAGATTTTTTATTCGAGCATCTCGTGTCGGGTCGGCGCCTCCACCATCACCGTAAAACGCCAACACACCTTCAAGCGTGGGTATAGAACCATCATGCATATAAGGCCCGGTCAGGGCGACATTGCGCAGGCTAGGCGTACGGTAGCGCCAGCGATCAGACGTCTGCCCTGTCACCTCGTAACGACCCTCATCACTGAAGGTTTCGGTTTCGGCGTCGACCTCAGGGACGATAAATACACCGGGTGAAATTTGAATGCGCTCTGGGCGCGCGGGACGCTTTTTGGTTAGGTAACCCACCCCCGTGTTGTGGAACAACCCATCAGTCAATAGCGCGTAGGATTGATTCACCTGATGACAGCTCGCACAGCCCTTGTCAGTGAAGATGTCATAACCCTCTGCCGCCAGACTTGGATAGTTCGTGTTATTACCTGCCCCATCGGATTTCTCAACTTCGGTCCCATAGCGCCAACGGTCAAAAGGAGCGTCAGCTGATAGCAAGGCCCGTTGATAAGCCGCCAGCGCCATACCCAATGATTCCTCGGTAAGTCCCTCTTCATAAAGCTCGGCGAAAACGGTCACGTAATCCGAAGTGTTGGCGAGCTTGTTCAGGACACTCGCCCTGTCTTTATTTGCCATTTCATTGCTCGCGAGAAGCGGGGACCAGACCTGCTCCTCCAGAGACCGCTCTCGCCCGTCGAGAAACAATCTGTCCACATACGCCACGTTATACAGTGATGGCACATTGCGTCGCACGCCCTTGCCCAAGTGACCCACCGGGGTGGCCAGCTCGTTCTGCGTAAAGCCCTGCTCGGGTATGTGACACATCGCGCACGAGAGGGTGTCGTTTTGCGACAGTCGGCGATCAAAAAATAGCCGGCGACCGAGATCGATAGCGATCGGGTCCAGGATGTATCGCGCGGGTGGAAGCCCAAGGGGTGCTTGTTCCGAGAGGTAATGTAGCGCTCGCGAACCCGGTTGCTGAACAATCACCCTCGATTGAGTGACATAGCCTGCTGTCTCATACCCTATGCGGGAATCCGCGGCTCCGGTTCGGTGCTGCCCCACTCCATCGTCGGGTGTTGCAAGAGGCCGCATCGTTCCCAGCAGCATAAAAGCGGCCATCAACTGCCCACCGACGAACCAGCGCCAAAAACGAATCGCCTGAGAAAAATGCGCAGTGCTATGCATCAGTGTTAGCATCGGGTGATTCTGGCAGAAAAACTCAGGAAAAATCATGATTAAACGCGGATTCGTAATGACGCTATTGGCGTCACTTTTGACCATCCAAGCAGCTTACGGGGACGAAACCTGCATGTCGCCCTACATGGCTAAGATCGTGGGCCAGGAGGACTATGTCTATATCTGGACACTGGGTCTTGAGGGTGTGGGAGACGGTGAGGATAAGTTGGTCACCGTTGATGTTAATCCCGAATCCGCCTCTTACGGCACGGTTATACACTCCATATCGATGGGCGGCCGCAATGAGGCACACCACTCGGGGCTCACCGATGACCGTCGCTTCCTCTGGGCCTCCGGCCTCGATACCAGCAAGATCTTTATTTTCGATGTCCACTCCGATCCGGCGGCCCCTCGCCTGCACCGCACCATCGACGACTTTGTTGATAAAACAGGCGGAATCGTGGGCCCTCATACCAATTATGCGTTGCCTGGGCGGATGCTCATTACCGGACTCTCAAATAATCGCGACCACGGCGGCCGAACAGGTATGGCCGAGTACACCAATGGCGGCGATTTCATTACTAGCGTGTGGATGCCGACCGATGACAATCTGCAGGGTGCTGTCAAATCGGGAAATTACGCCGACGGTTATGGGTACGACGCCCGGGCTTTACCCCGCCGCAACGTTTTGGTTTCGTCCTCGTTCACCGGCTGGAACAATTACATGATGAACCTCGGCAAAATGATGGGCGACGCCGAGGCTATGAAGCGATTTGGCAATACCGTTGTGATTTGGGATCTTCATGCCAGAACACCCAAGAAAATTCTCGACGTGCCGGGCGCGCCTCTCGAGATTCGCTGCGCCTGGGGTTCTCAGTCGAACTACTGCTTCACCACCACAGCACTGACATCTAAGGTATGGCTGATTTACGAAGATGAAGACGGTGAGTGGCAGGCAAAAGCCGTTGCTGACATCGGCGATGCGAGCAAAATCCCTCTTCCAGTGGACATTTCCATCTCGGCAGATGACCGGCATCTGTGGGTTAACACGTGGAACGATGGGAAGGTGCGACTATTTGATATTTCAGATCCATTTGCACCCCAGCAGGTCATGGAGGAGAAGATTGGCGAGCAGGTCAACATGGTGTCGCAAAGCTGGGACGGAGAACGCGTTTACTTCACCTCATCGCTCTTGGCCAATTGGGATAAAACTACCGTCACGGGGGAAAATGACCTGCAATATTTCAAGCTGTACCAATGGGATGGCGCTTCGCTAAAACCCCAATTTAATCTCGATTTCATTGAGCTTGGCCTCGGCGCTCCTCACCAAATGCGCTTTGGCGCCCGCGCGCTCTATGGAGGCTCGTCGGCACAATCTCCGTCAGGGCTGGGCGCTCCGCCCGCGTATTGAGCCAGCCTTGAGACCCTGCCTATTCCTGTTGGCGTGGGCGTGGAGTGCGTTGGCACTTTGCGCTCCCCATGATCACAAAACGTCTGTCGTGCTCGCGCCCGGCTACGCCCCACTGGCTTTTTTACCGCCGGCGCCGGGCAGCTATGCTTTACCCACAATGGGCGACGCCGCCGACGGCGACGTTATCGATAGCCGAGGAAATGCTGCTCGACTTTTCGAGTTTCTGGGCGACAAGCCTACCCTTTTGAGCTTTATCTTCACCACGTGTGACGACGTGAATGGCTGTCCTTTGGCGACCTATGTGATGCGGGGCGTTCACGATGCCCTGCAGGCAGATCCAAAGACCGCTAACAAAGTTCGATTGATTAGCTTCAGCTTCGATCCGCTGTTCGACACGCCGGATGTGATCGCGGCGTATGGTGCGCAGTTTCGCGATCCCGACGCCGACTGGCAGTTTTTGACGACCGACGGGCCGAGCAGCCTCGACCCCATCCTCCGAGCCTATGACCAGTGGGTCATTCGAGATTACGATCAGAACGGCGACTACATGGGAACAATGTCTCATATATTGCGGGTATTTCTGATTGATAAGGAGCGACGCATCCGAAACATTTACAGCACTTCATTTCTCCACGCCGATACTGTTGTCAATGACGTGCGGTCGCTCCTCATCGAAAGCAACGGCCCCGCTGCCGTCGTTGGTCGGTAACACGCGAAACGCCCCCTAGGGAGTCCACATAATGTATATCGATGGTGAATGGCTCACGAGCGATAGCCAGTTTCCGGTATCTAACCCTGCTTCAGGAGAGACTATTGGCCACGTGGTCGACGGTGACGCGACCCACGCCAAGCGTGCTATCGAGGCCGCTAGTCGAGCGCTCCCGGGATGGGCGGCACAGACCCCTTATGCACGATCGGCTTACTTGTACCGCGCCTACCAGCTAATGCTGGAGCAGCACTCCCAGCTAGCTGAGTTGATGACGCGAGAACAAGGCAAACCGTTGAAGGCCGCGATGAATGAAGTCAAATACGCGGCAGATTTTTTATTGTGGTTCGCCGAAGAGGCCAAGCGTATTTACGGAGAAACCATCCCGTCCGCCCGCGCCGACCAGCGTTTTATCGTGCAAAAACAGCCTGTCGGAGTTGTCGCTGCAGTGACACCCTGGAACTACCCCATTTCGATGCTGACGCGTAAGCTGGGCCCTGCTTTGGCCGCTGGATGCTCGGTCGTGTTGAAGCCTGCAGAGAGCACACCGCTCTGCGCCATTGCCGTCTTTAAAATTCTCGAGGAAGCCGGCCTCCCTCCGGGTGTGGCGAATCTGGTGACCAGCAGCAATCCAAAACCTATTGGCGATGTTTTCTGTACCCACCCGGCTGTCCGTAAATTAACGTTTACCGGATCGACCGCGGTGGGTAAACAGCTCGCGACCGCGTGTGCACCCCAATTGAAACGGGTCTCAATGGAGCTGGGTGGGCATGCCCCTTTTATTGTCTTTGAGGATGCTGATCCGGTGCATGCAGCCAAAGGTGCCGCCTTGGTGAAATTTTTGAACACAGGCCAAGCGTGCATCAGTCCCAATCGTATTTTTGTTCATCGCAGCATTATTGACCCTTTTCTGGCCACGCTGACTTCACGTATTGCCGCATTGCAGGCGGGTGACGGGTTTAATCCGGCAAACAGCATCGGCCCTTTAATCAACGAAGCCGCTATCGCCAAAGTCGATCGACAGGTTCAGGATGCAGTGGCCAGAGGAGCCACATTACTCGCTGGTGGTAGCCGTCTTACGGACAATGGCTTGGAAAACGGGTGTTTTTACGGCGCCACCCTGCTCAGTAATGTTAGCCCTGAAATGCTGATTTATCAGGAAGAAACGTTTGGACCGGTGGCCGCCGTGGTGCCCTTTGACGATCAGGACGATGTCATTGCTATGGCTAACGACACCACTTATGGCCTCGCCGCCTACATTTACACGCAGAATTTGAGCCGCGCATACCGCGCATTTGAACAGTTACACTTTGGCATTATCGGCATTAACGATATTAATCCCACCAGCGCGGCAGCACCTTTCGGTGGGATGAAAGAGAGCGGCTTGGGTCGAGAAGGCGCCCGTGAAGGCATAGAGGAGTATCTCGAGACCAAGCTTGGCGGCCTGAGTATTTAAAAACGAAAGTTAGCAAGGAACCCTCTATGGCAGCACCTGATTATCCTGGCCTGGACACCCTCGCATTACACGCGGGCTCGCAGCCTGATCCCGCAACCGGAGCTCGTGCAACCCCTATTTACCAGTCGGCGTCCTTCTGCTTTCCGGATTCAGACTATGCCGCCTCGCTGTTCAATATTGAGCGCGCGGGACACGTTTACTCCCGACTGAGCAATCCAACCAACGCGGTACTTGAGGAACGAATTGCCGCTCTCGAGGGCGGCGTGGGTGCTATTGCCACCGCCAGTGGTCAGGCGGCTTTGCATCTTGCCATCGTCACGCTGATGGGTGCGGGATCCCACATCGTCGCCTCGGCGGCACTCTATGGCGGCAGCCACAATCTGTTGTCATATACCCTGCCCCGCTTTGGAATCGACACCACCTTTGTCGACCCGAGAGACCCGCAAGCGTTTGCGAATGCAATTCAGGACAACACACGACTGGTATTCGGCGAGACCCTTGGAAATCCCAGTCTCGATGTACTCAATATTCCTGCCATCGCGGAGGTCGCGCATCAGGCTGGATTGCCCCTAATGGTTGATTCAACCACAACGACCCCTTACCTGATAAAGCCCTTCGAGCTTGGCGCAGATATTATTCAGCATTCTGCGACAAAGTTTCTGAGTGGGCACGGCATCGTTATCGGTGGACTGCTGGTAGACAGCGGCCAATTCGATTGGGACACATCGGGAAAGTTTCCAACCCTGTCAGAACCCTATAAAGGCTTCCACAATCTGGTTTTCACGGAAGAATTTGGACCCGCCGCACTCATTCAAAGGGCACGTAAGGAGGGACTCAGGGATTTCGGGGCCTGTATGTCACCCACTTCAGCGTTTCACATCTTGCAAGGCATCGAAACGCTCAGCGTGCGAATGAGCCGCCATGTCGAAAACACCCGTGCGATAACCGCGTTCCTCCTCGAGCAGGACGAGGTAACCCGTGTAGGCTACCCGGAACTCGATGGCCACCCAGACCAGGCCTTGGCAGCAGAATTACTGCCCAAAGGCTGCGGTGCCGTCTTCAGCTTTGACCTCAAAGGCGGCCGTGAGGCCGGTATCGCCTTTGTTGATGCGCTGAGTGTATTTTCACATCTTGCCAATATTGGTGATGCAAAATCTCTGGTGATCCATCCGGCGAGTACGACTCACCATCGTATGGATGCAGACGCCTTGGCGGCAGGTGGTATTGGCGAGGGCACCATTCGCCTTTCCATTGGCCTAGAGGACCCGAAGGACCTTATCGCCGACCTGAAGCAAGGCTTAAGGGCCGCGCGAAAAGCCGCGGGGAATTCCTAATGCATATCGAGGTCGATGGACACGGCGTTTATTGCTACACCAATTCCCGAGCAATCGACGCGAGTAAACCCAGCATCGTGTTTATCCACGGGTCAGGCATGGACCACACGGTGTGGACGCTCGCGAGTCGACACTTTGCCCGCCATGGCAATAACGTCGTGTCGGTTGATCTACCCGGCCATGGGCGCTCTGACGGCCCTCCACTGACCTCCATCGAGGCGATGGCTGCTTGGGTTATTGCTGTTATCGATACGCTGACAATTGATCAGGTGGCGCTGGTTGGACACAGCCTGGGTAGTCTTGTCGCGTTGGAGTGCGCCGCGACTCAACCGCACCGCATCAGAGCCATTGCTCTCGTTGGCACAACCTCTCCTATGCCAGTCTCTGACGCCATTCTTGACGCAGCAGAGGCAGATGATCACGCCGCCTTCGATATGCTTACCCAATGGGGCTTCAGCAAGCGGCACCAATTTGGCGGTAATCGCAACTCGGGAATCTGGATGATTGGCAACACACTGAGACTCTATGAGCGATCAAAGCCCGGCGTGCTGTTCCACGACATGCGCGCGTGTAATGAGTACACCGCTGGGGTAGCACAAGCTGCCAAGGTGCGTTGCCCCACGCTACTGATTCTGGGCGCAGAAGACCGACTTACGCCTGTTCGCGGTACCCGCGCGTTACAAGAGGCGATACCCGCGCCTGACGTAAAAGTACTCCCGGGGGCTGGTCATACCATCATGGTCGAGGCTCCCAACGCCATGCTTGATGCACTTCACAGCGTGCTGTAGTGCGATTCGTAACAGCATAGGTTCGAGCAAGAAATTTATCAGTAATGAGAAATGCAGGGGGTGTTTCAGCCACGAATCATCGCTTCGATCTGCGCGATGCGCTCTTTACCAAAAAACATATCATCACCCAAAAAGAATGTGGGCACGCCAAAGGCACCTCTTGCTGCAGCCTGTTCAGTATTGTGTAGCAAGGCATCTTTAACCGACTGCGTTTGAATCGCTTGAAGCAACGCTTCAGCATCTAGCCCCGCTGCAGACCAGACCGCCTGCGCCACCGATGGGTCCCCCATATTCTTCTCCTGTTCCCACATTGCCACCAGATTCGCATCAACGTAGCGCTGCTCAACGCCCATTTGTCGCGCAGCTATAAAGCCGCGCATGAGCGAAATCGTGTTTATGGGAAAATACGGGTTAAAGCGAAATCGATCCAGGCGATGGGCCGCGATAAAGCGTTGAGTTTCTAACATGTCATAGTCAAGTTTCCCCTTCACATCGGCGAAAGCCTGCATGGGCGCCTGGTTGTTCGTCAGCTTAAAAAGGCCACCGAGCAAGACGGGCGTAAGCGACAGTGCAGCGTCATGCCGTTCGGCTACGTCTTTGAGCACGTGATAGGAGAGGTAAGCATTTGGGCTGGCGAAATCAAATAAAAACTCAATCGGGGTTTGCACCGCTGGCCTCCTGATCAAAAACGCGTATCGGCGATGGTAGTTCGATGAAGGAGTCGATCATAGCCGTCGTAACCGCCCGTGGCCGCGTGGAGCAACGAGCGGTTGTCCCACATCACCAACATATCAGCCTGCCAACGATGAGAGTAAATAAATGCCGACTGGCTCTGATGCACATAGAGCTCTCCCAGTAGCGCGTCGCTCTCCTCTTTCGCCAGACCGACGAAGCCTTTGATGTAAGCCGCAGAAGAGAACAGCGCCCTCTTCCCGGTTTCCGGATGCTCGCGCACCAACGGATGCTGATAGGTAGCCAATGCTTTTTCACTGGGCAGGATTTTCATGCTCCGACCCTTCTCCTGGTCTGCCTCACCGTAAGCGCCATCAGGCGCGTAACCGAGTGCAGCAGAGTGAATCGCCGTTAATCCATCCACTCTAGACCTAAGACTCTCTGGCAATTGCTCATAGGCCAGCACCTGATCGGCAAATAGCGTATTCCCGCCAACTGGTGGAATTGTAATGCCGTAAAGAGCAGTGCCTGCAGGAGGAATCGGCATGAAGCTCCAGTCGGTGTGAAAAACCTCAGCGAAAATCGTGGTTTTCTCGTCAGCATTGCGCTGAATCGAGGCGACTTGGGGATGCTCATCGATATGGCCAAAAAAAGGATCTTCGCCGATATCGCCGAACTGCTTGCTAAAGCTGACCAGCTGATCTGGAGTCAATTTCTGGTCGGGGAAAGCGACTACCTTGTGCTCGAGCCAGTGCGCTCTAATCTCAGCAACCAGTTCGTCAGGTAACGGGTGATCCAGCCTGACACCGGTAATCGTCGCGCCACAACAAGCACCCGAGGGTTTTATTGACACCATCAGCATCGTCCTCTGAACTTACCGCCAGGCCCACCTATCGCAGTTTCTCCCAAGCAAATCAACGCTTGCAATCACTGGATCCCTCAGATATTGATCTCATGATTCCACCATGGCGTGTCGGAGTATGAACGCAAATCCAACTCATGCGTCCATACCGAACGGTGTTGCTGTGCGAGGTGGAAGTAGGTTTCTGCAATCTTTTCTGGCAGTAAGAGGCCGTCTTTCTCTCCACCTTTTGTTCGCCGCAAAGCTTCGAAACGCTCGGGGCCAAGCATTTTGCCGAGGGTATCAGGTGCATCAACGGCACCGTCTATAACAATGTGCACTACGTGCAACCCCTGAGCCGCATACTCGGCATTCAGCGTTTGGCACAGCATTCTGCGCCCCGCCATGGCTGCCGCGTGGGAGTGTTGGCCGCTGTTGCCACGGACGGCCGCCGTAGCAGAAGTTACCAATATCGTGCCGTGACCACGTGCCACCATCAGAGGCACCACTACCCTTGCCACGCGAAATAAACCCAAGCAGGCCATTTTCCAACCCAATTCAAAGGTCTTGAGCGGCGTCTCCTCCAGCGAGCGGTTTCCGATCTGGGCACCAAGGTTATAGACAACCGTGTCTACGGGCGCGATAGCCTCGACCTCCAGAAGTAGATCTTCCAGGGCATCGTCTTCAACAGCATTTAACAAATGTCCACTGGCGGAGCCCCCGTTGGCGCGAAGCGTCCCGACCATCTCACTGAGACCGTCGGCATCACTCCGGCGACACAGTGCAACGTGGTAACCCTCGGCCGCAAATTTCTTGCCGACTGCACCGCCAATTCCTGCACCGGCACCAATGACTACACAGCTCTTTTTCACTGCTTTCTCTTCCGATCCATTAATCGATTACAGCGCCCGCCCGCACCAGCGCGTCAATGTCCGATTCGCTATAGCCAATCGCAGTCAAAACCTCACGCCCGTGCTCGCCCAAGCGCGGTGCGGGACGTTGAACACGCGCTGGGGTTTTGTCAAAGCGCGCCGGATGTCGTGCCTGGCGTACCTCGCCGAAATCGTCGAACTGAAGGCGATCGATAGAGCCGTTGGCTACCACTTGTTCGTGCGCCAACAACTCAGAACGATCAATGATCGGAGCGCAGGGCACCCCTTCCGCATCAAAGCGTGCGAGAATATCCTCACTGGCCCATTTCTTGATCTCTTGCGCGGTCACCTCTTTACGCTGGCTATTGTTCGTAAACCGGTCCTGCGCGGTTTTGAAGTCGGGATGATCAATGAGATCTTCTCGGTTCAGCGCGCGGCACATGCCTTCCCATTCCTTGTCTGAAATCGC
>VMDB01000152.1 GCA_008081075.1 Halieaceae bacterium | reverse complement strand
TCAGAATGCTGACGACAATCGCGCTCGTGATTGGGCTGGCGTCGTGTCAGAGCGAATCTAATCAGGATGCAGCGAACATTGCAGCGGCAAAGGCGGGCTACGAGGCTTTTGCTGTGGGCGATATGGAAGCATGGGCGCAAACGCAGGCGCCTGATGTTAAGTGGAAAATGCCCAAGGGCTTCCCCTACGGTGGCAATTACGTGGGCGCCAATGAGGTCATTGAACGGGTGTTCACGCCGATCAGTGATTTATGGCCGGACTTCAAGGTAGAGCCTGTCGCCTTTCGTGCATCGGGCGATGTCGTTTATATCGAAACCAAAATGACAGCGGGTGGGCAGACCAGCGATTCGATCCACAAAGCGGTTATCAGAGATGGCAAATACGCCGAATTTCAGGTCTATGATGACGCGGGTTTTATGATGTCTCACGCAGTTGGTGCCGGCGCGATTGGCGCTCAATATTTTGAAGATGGCACAGCGAAACCGCTGTTGGCAGGCGACAGCGCCAACGCACAGATTTGGATCGACTACATTCAGGCGCACAACGATCGCGATTTCGAAAAAATTGCAGCAATGAATGCGGAAGATTTTCGGGGAATCGCCGCACACGGCGAAGTGGTAGAGGGCTCCAGGGCGCACACCGCATTTTTACAAAACTGGATCGCCACCGAAGAACCACGCTGGCGGGTGTGGTGGGTCATCGCCAATGATGGCGAAAACAGTGAGGGCGTGATGGAAGAGTGGCTGGCGACCGGTAATGTCGTCACAACGCAAGGCACTGACGGTGAGCCAGTAAGGACCTACGAGACCGTAGATGTGTTGTTGCAAGAGGGCAAGATCAAGTTATTGAACGTTGCCGCTCAGAAAATGCCGCAATCATAAGTAGAACCCCCGATCACTTCGGTCACCCCATGGGGCTGAAGTGAGCGGGGGTTGCTGGAGTGGATAAGCTAGGGGCGGTGTAATACGGTTTCGGTATTGAGCATCTCTCCGGTGCAATCCGCGTATAGATTGAAATAGTCTCGCGTCATCTTCCAGCCGCCATTTGCCAGCATGGATCGTCTCGCCATAAAGCTTTCCATGTCGGGATAAATCGCTACGTGGGCAAACTCGCCAGCAGCGTCGGCACCGCCCGTATGGGGTAGCATCACCAGCCAGCCAATAATACCGCCCGAGTCAGTCTGCATATCCTGAGCATATTCTCGATGCTTGGCTGAGAGTTCCTCGAATGTCACGCCCTCTTTACGCGTACACCAGTTCCATGTCACGTATCTCTCGTCATCGTTGGCCATCTGTTCCTGATCGGCGTAGAGCATAAAAGCGTGTGCTTGTTTGACGTGGCACATAGCCAGCGATTGCCATCGCTCGTTGAGTGCCATCCCGTCTTCAGTGGTGAGCCACAAATCCCATGCAGCGCCCCAGCGCTGGTAGTCGCTCACCAAAAACTCAACAAAGTCATAGGGCCAGGGCCGAGCGAGGTTTTGGTGGGAAAAGAGTGGGAACTGACGAACAAAAACTGGGTCGACTTCATTTTCCTCTGCCCATGTAAAGTAGTCATCGATCATTTCCTGATAGTCGCTCAGGTCGATGCCCGGATTGAGCTTGCACAGATTAGCCTGCACATTGAATGGCTGGGTCACATTGATGTTGTCGATCATGTGGTCATTAGCGACCGCGGACGAACCCGCATAGAGTGTGAGTAAAAGCGTCCACATGCTTGAAGCAATGAGTTTCTTCATTATTTATCCCCCGGTTGTCATTTGGCTGGGTTGAATTGCCCTGAATAAGGCCACTTCGACTTAAAAGCTACCAGATAGTTGGGCCTTTCAGGGATGCCGCATAAGTGACGAGGAGCGTTGCAAAAAAGCAACGATTTTTTGGCGGGTAATGACGTGTTTTAAGGGAAACTGGGGCGGCTAAGAAGGTATAACGCGCCACCGCTGGCGATAACCCCGACAGATATCAGGGCCTCGAGCGGCCGCTGCAAGACAACGTAAATCAGCGTCCAGCCCGTAATACCCAAAAAAATGAGTGGGGTTATGGGATACAAGCTGACGCGAAAGGGCCTCGGTAGCGCCGGCTGTCGCCAACGTAATACGAACAATCCCAATACCGTGGCGAAGGTATTGAGTGCCATTGTGGCGCCCGAAAAAACGAGAATCTGCTCAAAGGACGCCGTCCAGAGAAATACAAGTGCCACCCCCGATTGCATCGCGATGGCGGTGACGGGAATGCCGTCTTGATTCTCCCTCGCTAGCGGTGCAAAGCGCGGGTAATCCTGCCCGATGCGATGCAACACCCTGGGCCCGGCCAAAATCATCGCGCTGATGGTGGAAATGAGCAGAAGCGCGAGCAACACCCCCATTGATACGCCGAAAGTGGGGCCAAACGCATATTGAGCCGCGATAACGCCAACCTCCACTTTCCCGGTCATGGCCTCCATCGGGGCCACCGATAAAAAGACAAAATTAAGCAGGCAGTACAGGGCCGCGACCAATGTTGTACTCACCCCCAGAACCCACGGCAAGCTCCGTTGAGGGGTAGCGAGCTCGCCGCTGATATAGGTGGCGGCATTCCAGCCAGAATAGGCGTAGTTCACGTAGATCAGAGATACGGCGAATGCACCACTGCCGATTGCAATGGTCGCTTCGTCGTTCCACGCAAATTCAGCCTGCGGCTCCGCAGGGCCTAGCGTGAGAGCCATGACAGAGAACCCCACAATCAACATAATTTTTAGCGCAGTGAAACCAGTTTGAGTCCCGCCACTGCGACGGTGATTACTGCAATGGGCTGCGGTCAGCGTCAAAATTGCTGCGCTAGCGAGCCAAACAGGATCTACCTGTACACCACTGGAATTGAGGTAGCTGCCAAAGGTCAGCGCCGCGAGGGCAGTGGGTGCCGCAAATCCGACGGTGGCGGAGACCCAGCCGGAGATAAACCCAGCGCAGGGATGATAAATCTCGTTAAGGAAATGATACTCGCCACCGGACTTTGGCAAAGCGGCGCCCAGCTCGGCATAGCTGAGTGCGCCGCAAAGTGCCGAGATGCCGCCGACCAGCCACAACATCATGAGGGCTGGCGCAGATTGTATGTCGATCAATTGGAAGCCGAGGCTGGTAAATACACCAGTGCCTATCATGTTGGCAATGACGACTGCAGCAGCGACTCTGGGAGGATAGTGCGACAGGGTAGAAACCTCGGGGGCCTGGTGACAACCAGACGCGTCTGCGAGGGAACCGCTGCGCGCTGCTGGCAGGAAAAAGCGTATCTTAAGCACCCAGCCGATCGAAGCGGCTGGGGGCGGTTTATCGGGTCAAAACGTGAGTGCTATTTATAGGTCACTTTTTGAACGATTTGATGATCGACCATCGTTCGGATTTCTTCATAGCCTTTTGCTATCGCATCCAATTCATCCTCATCATCGGCGTAGCGCTCAGCCAAAATTTCATTGACCTTGTTCCACTTTTCCTCGCTGGGCTGATAGGCCGCCATGTTGGGATACTCGACGTTGAGCCAGACGTTAGGTGAGTCGGCGGCCGTGGAGACGAGGATCGTATAGTCATTGACGTAGCCCAGCTCTTTTTGTACTTCCATGCTGCGTACCCAGGTGCGTTCCAGTCGCACCAGATACTCATCGAGGTAATTTCCTTGCACAGCAATTACTGTGTGCTCAATGACTTCCTCACTCAGTGAGTAGTCTTCCCAGATTTCAGCGTTGGCAAAAAAACTTGCGCCTACCAGTAACGCACCCATTAGCGACTGTTTGAACATGGTAACCCCCAGATTAAGGTGTTTAGTTGGCGTCAATCACGCGACTCAGCAAGGCTTTAGCGCTGATCTGACGGTTGAATAGCCATTTCTAAGTTCAGCTTGAGCGTTTGCTCGTAAAAGGTCAAATGATCCAGCGGATGACCCAGAAGGTTCCCATTCCGGCGAGCAAGGCAAAAATATGGTTGCCAGTGAATTTGGCGACCACGGCGGCGGCGACAAGCCCTAATGCCTCCGCCCAGCTTGCGGTGAGCTCCCCCCTGGTGTTGGTCATCATGGAAATGACCAAGGCAGCCATAACCGTCGGCGCTACGTATTCCAGAGCGCGGAGCATCAAGGGCGGAAAGGTATATCTGGCCAACGCAAAGATAAAAAAAGCCCGCATGGCATAGGTACCAATGCCGGTCAGTATGATGGCAGCCGCAATCATGAGGACCACCGGCGCGCCACCAGCATCACGGTGACGCTGATTGCGACAGCGAGCAGGATGCCCGTGCGGTGAGGGAGATGACTGAAGGCTAGCGCGATACCCATGGCCAAGGCGGCTGCGGCGAGTTTATCTTTGCGATTACTGGCCGCCATCATCAAACTAATGAACAGCACGGGGGCGGCAAATTCGACACCCCAGCTTGCGGGTATGGCAGGCCCTAAGATGACCCCCAGCGCGGTAAACATCATCCACAGCGTCCAAAAGGTAAAGCCGGCGGCGAGGAAATAGCGCCTGAAGGTTTGTGGCTCCTCAATGGGCTTGATTTGGCTTAACACGAACACCTGATCGATCAGTACATAAGAACCGACCCACCGGAACCACCCCGGCTGGTCCTGAAATCGGGGTGCCAGCGTCAACGAGTAAAAGAGATGCCGTGCCCCGACGATTAATGCGGCACTGACAGCGGCGGCGACAGATGCCCCCTCACCCAGCAGGGTAAAAAGGGTCACCTGAATCGCACCGCCAAATATGATGGGGGAGGAGGACCAACCAAGCCATCCGGGGATGCCCGCATTCGCCACCACAACGCCAAATACGAACGCGAAGGGAATCGCAGGTATAAATAGCGGCAGTGCGTCGAGCGAGCCGCGGGCGAAAGGGGAGGTGACTACCTTATTCATATTAACGAGTGTTGGTCCCAGGTTTGAATAGTTTGAACTGTTTGCGCGCTCCAACTGCAAGCAGTCCATCGAGTGAAGTCGGAGCAACGCCACTCGGTTTGCAATCAAAGTTGCGGACGGCAGAATATGCCGTTACCGATTCAGTTTAAAGCGATTAAGGACGCCGGTTCAGGCTGAGCTAAATCGCATTTGTCACTGCATGAGGCGCAAAGGGTTGTCTGCCAGACAGGGGGAGAGGGTGTCACCTTTTGCTGTTTCGCTATAACACCTCACGGGCCTAGCATCTAGAACACGTTGCGAGGGTGTCAATCCTGATATGCCAGCTGTACACGCCTCGGTTCTGGAGGCTATTGGCAACACGCCCATTGTTGAGCTCAACCGCTATGGTGCTGGGGTGGAGCCCCTATTGCTTGCGAAGCTGGAGTTCACCAATCCGGGTGGCAGCATGAAGGATCGCGCTGCGCTGGGTATGATTGAGT
This sequence comes from Halieaceae bacterium, assembly GCA_008081075.1. GTDB lineage: Bacteria > Pseudomonadota > Gammaproteobacteria > Pseudomonadales > Halieaceae > Luminiphilus. Next base: position 7,298 of record VMDB01000152.1, on the reverse strand, counting down.
GGGCCGAGCGTGAGCACGACCTGCAGCCCGGTGCTGAAATCATCATTTCTACCTCCGGCAACCTCGGCATTGGCATGGCGATGACCTGCGCCGTAAAGGGCTATCGGCTGACTTGCTTGGTCGATCCGAAGCTGAATCCCGCGACGGAGCGAAGCCTGGAGCTGATGGGTGTTGAGTTGGTTAAGGTTGACGAGCTTGACCATACCAGCGGCTATCACCTGACTCGATTGAAGCGTCTGCAGAGCCTTCAAAGAGAGAGGCCCGACGCCATCTATCTTGATCAGTACGATTCTCCCGCAGCTATCGAGGCGCACCGTGTCTCTACCGGCAAAGAGATTCTCGAGCAAATGGAGGGTCAGCTGGACGCGATGATTATGGTGGCGGGTACGGGTGGTAGCTCCATGGGTGTGGCGAGTTGGCTACGGGAGTACTCTCCAGATACGGAGATTTGGTTGGTTGACGAAAAGGGCTCGCTCGCGTTGCCCGGCAGTAAAGATCCAGAGCCACGGTTTCTCAATGGCATGGGTACCAGTATCGAGCCAGCTAACTATCAGGCCGACGCCTTCGCTGGCTATGTCGATCACGTGGTATACATTGAGGCTGGTGCCGCTATCGCCGCGTCGGTCGATATCGCGCGCAAAGAGGGCGTTCTGATGGGAGGGTCTGGGGGTGCTGCGTGCCACGTGATGCGAGAGAGAGTCGCCCCCCGATTTGGCAAAGGCGCGCGGCTGCTCTCCTTGATTCCCGATCATGGTAGCCGCTATACCCAGACCCAATTTGATGCGGCGTGGTTGGATCAAATGGGCATCTCCCTGCCTCAGCCCTTCAGTGGCTGCAGCCCGTGAGTCCCCAGGCAACGCGCTTTCTCAACCAGCAGGATGTGATTGACGCCGGCGCTACCGATATCGATTGGGTTGGCGACCTGCTCAATCAGGTATTCAAATTGCACGAGCAGAGAGCATTCACTGCGCCCCCCAGTAGCTTCCTGAAACGTCCCGAATGTCCGCACGTGGCGGATCGAATAATTGGTCTTTCGGCTCACGTAGGTAAGCCTTTCGACAGAGAGGGCATAAAGTGGATTGCGAGCGCGCAGTGCAACCCAGAGGTTGGATTGCCCCGGGCTAATGCCGTCATTATCCTCAATGACCCCGTGCACCGGCTTCCTGTCGCCATTATGGAAGGGGCCCTGATCAGCGCGGTGCGGACGGCGGTAGTGCAGGGTATTGCGGCCCGTCATCTGGCGCGCGCCGATGCAGAGGTGGTGGGGTTGGTGGGTGCCGGGCGGATTGGGGCTTTGACGCTCTGGACGCTCGCTCAGTGGTTCCCCAAGGTCAGCGCTTATCGCGTTTACGATCACAGTCGTGAGCGGCTTGACGCGTTTGCGCAGCACATGGCCGGGCTCGGAGTGCCTGTGACACCGGTGAGTTCGTTTCAGGAGGCCTTGGCGGATGCAGATATTGGTATTGTGGCTACCACGGAGTCCGAGCCTTACGTAACGGCGTCTGAATTCAAGCTGGGCTCGTTGTTCATGAATGTTTCTTTGATGGACCCTACCTTTGAGCTGGTTTCTGCGGCTGACAAAATTGTTGTCGATGATTGGCACCAGAGCGTTCACTCTGATCGGGTACTGGCCCGGATGCATCGTGCAGGATTGCTCTCGAGAGACAGTATTCATGGCGAGTTTGGAGAGGTCGTTGCTGGACATATTCCGGGACGAGAGCATCCCGAGGAACGTATTTTCTGGAATCCCTTTGGCCTTGCCATCGAAGATATCGCCGTTGCGTCCGCGGTTTATGATCGGGCTTGCGAGCGGGGATTAGGTCAGACAATACAGTTGGTCGACCGGGAGTGGGACGTCCTGTTTTGACCGTTGAGGTCGTTGAAACGAACCGCATTGCTTTTCTTGATGTGCTGCGTGGCGTGGCGCTGTTTGGGATCTTGCTGGTTAATGTGTTCAGTTTTGGAGCGGACTATCCTGCCTGGTCGGGGGTGTCCGATCAGCTGGCGTGGCAGGTTAAACACGTCTTTTTTGAAACCAAATTCTGGATGCTCTACAGCGTGCTGTTTGGCATGGGTTTTTTACTGCAAACTCAATCTCCCGACTACACCATTGCCCGTTCGCTGCGTCGTCTCGGTGTCCTGATGCTCCTCGGGTGTCTGCACGGCCTGCTGTTTGAGGGCGACATTCTAATGCTCTACGCCGAGCTCGGTGTCTTGCTGTTATTGCTCTATCGGCTGCCCACAAAATGGTTGCTCTCGCTGGCAATTTTATTGGCGCTGAGCTTTCCACTGGGTCATCTCCTCGGTGGCGATCGGGGAGATGATTGGCCGGCAGAAAATGCAGCTGAAGCCACGTTTTGGCTTGAGGAAGATCGAGCCGAGTCGCCACTCGCCGTCGCGAGTTTTACGGAAGTGCTGGCATATCACGCCGGGTTTTTACCCGAGCGTTTCTGGGCAGACTGGCAGTATCCCGACTCGGGATTTTTGGTGCTCGCTTGTTTTCTCATCGGCTACTGCCTCATGCGCAGCGGTTGGGGCGTGATGGCGCGGCTCGCACCTGCAAAATCAGTGCAGATTGCGCTGGGGCTGTGGGGTTTGGGGCTGTCTCTTATGGCGATAGAGGGCTATTGGTCAGCCACCATGGGTTATGCGCCCTTTGAGCGCTCGGACGCCACGTCAATGCAGGTGCTGGGCGGCGATCTGGTGTATCTGGTCGCGACCCTCAGTTTGACAGGTGCCTGGTTTTTAAGTGTCTGGTGCTGGGCGCAGAGCCGGCGGCTGGTCGGAGTGCGGGGCTTAATCGCCAGCGCCGGGCAGATGAGCTTAACTGGCTACCTGACCCAGACGGTGATGTTCACGACGGTCTTTTATGGCTACGGTTTGGGTGCCGCCTTTGAGTGGGGGCCGGCGCAAGTAGTCGGCTTCGCCGTTGGGGTCTATGCCTTGCAGGTAGTCCTTTGTCACTGCTGGATGCAGCGATTTCGGCGCGGACCCCTGGAGTGGCTGTGGCGCTGCTTGACTTACTGGCGGTGGGAGCCGATGCGGCGCTGATATTTCTCGCTGCCACCGGTAGCAGCTAGCTAGCTTATGCGCTGAGTCGGACTACCCGCATGAACGCCAGAATCCAAGCTCATGGCTTTGAGCACCAGCGACTGTGGATCGACTGTAACGCCTGGCTCGAGATACGCGCCGCCCATCAGCATGGTCCCGTGGTTGATGGCGGAGCCGTCTCCAATCGTCGTGCGCGAGACCGTCAGTACGCGATCCTCGAAACTATGCAGTTGCATTTGTCCGTTAATCACGCAGTCGTCGCCGATATCGACGGCGTGCCAGTCAGACATCTGTAAAGGCAAGCCGATCAGCGTGCGTCGGCCAATCCGGCAGCCGAAGCGTCGCAGGATTGGATTTGCGAGCGCGGTGCCCGATACCGTGCTCATAAAGCTCGCCATGAGTCGGAAGAAACAGTCCTGCGCCAGAAAGTAGGTGAAGTGACGCACCGACCAAAACGGCGCGCTGTTATGGCGCCCCCAGCGATTGCCCACCAAGATCAGCTTGACGAGTAGCGCGAGCAGGGGAAGGGACAACGGCACGACGGTGCTGGTGATCAATGCTGCGCCCACATTACTAAAGCCCATGACATTGAGGCTGACCAGTAAGCCGGTGGCCAGAAATACCGTGATACCGGGAATGATGCCCACAGAGCCAAGATCGTTAAGTATGAACCGCGCCAGGAAAATGCCGAGTGAGGGCACCGGGTGAACGGGCGCGCTCTGCGCATCGGTGGCGCCCACCTCCAGGGGCGGGTTGCCGGCGAGTACGCGCTTGTTATCAGGGCGGTCGGTGTATTGCGGCCGGTACAGGTGGGGGCCGATCGGTGTCGACACCCCCAGAAGCAGGTTGCCGGGAATGGGGCCCGGTTCGACCATGGCGTTGTTACTGGCAAAGAACCCCGCGGGCATGTGGATCGGCTTCGCCAGCAGAAAAGCGCCGTGCTCATCGAGTACGTTGCAGAAACAGCCCTGCGCGATGAACACGTTGGCATCCGCATGGAGGTGCTCGGGGAGTAGGTTCACTAACTCGTCGCACTCCGAGGCCCCCACCTGCGAGAATTTCACACCCGCCAGTGCTCGCAGGTACTGACCAGTGAGGCTCCAGCCCCACATTTGTTGGACCTGATTCATCTTGGTTTGCCGGTAGCGCGCCAACGTTCCTCGGAAGCTGGCGGCGCGTGTCCAGCCCGGTGGTGTGGGGGTGAAACGGAGAAAAGTGCAGAGAATGAGCGAGCTGGCGAGTACCCCCAGCCAAATGCCGATCACGCCCGCGCCACTCATCACCAGCAGGTCACGCCCGGTCAGCATGTTCGCATCTAAATTCACTTTGCTGAGGGCATCGAATCCGAGAAACCAGGTGGTCAGCAGCGCAATAAACGCCCCGGGCACAATCACCAGCGCGAGTTCCAGTGCAAATTGGGTCGCGACATTGCGGAGGTCTATCAGCGCGTCTGTGAGTGCAGAGGTCGGAGCAAGGTCAGGTGTCTTGGGTGGTCGGTAGTTGCCCGCTTTGGTCCCCGGAACGCCGCTGATTTGGCTATTGGGTTCGGTCTCGGTGTCGAGGCTGGACAACGGTGTGAGCCATGAGTGACGCTCGAGTGAGGCGCCACCAGCGAGCATCGCGCGGCTACCCACCCGCGCTTTGTGACCCACTCGAATCGTATCCAAAACTAAGTCGTCTCCTTGCCAGCGAGCACTGCTAATTTGCACGCCCGCTTGAATAACAGCCTCTTGACCGATTGAAATGAGTGAGAGCGGGCCATACCACTCGGTGCTCTGGGCGATAAAGGCTTTGGGATGAATGTCGGCGCCCAAGCGCTTGAGTGCCCAGTTGAACAGCACCGGGCTTCGTAGCCCTTTTACCAGCGGTTTGAGAACAAAGTCGGCTTGTTGTTCCAACCACCACAATTGCAGGTGGTGGCTGGAAAATTTTTTGTAGCGCCCGGGGATCATGGGGGGTGCGCTCACCGTCACTGCCTGAAGAGAGCGGAGGAGCAATACCCAACCGAGATTGACGAAGGGTACGATCATGTACACGGAGTAGGCGATGATCGTCGCCTTCAAAAATCCGGGGATATCTCCTACCAGCAGTAATTCTTCGGGGTCGATAATCGCGAGGCCCAAGGCAGCCATGAGCAATAGCGGTAACCTGAGTGTCAGGGCGCCTATCGCCTGCAGCACAGTAAATTGCCGGAAACCATAAGAGCCGCCCGTTTGCCGGGGTGTCTCTGAGAGTGCCTCTGATCCCGCATAGGTTCCGGCGGTCGATTCCACTGGCTGCTGCTTATCCTCGCTGTGAGTCGGTAGCTGAGCGATTGCGGCGGCGGAGCGGGTCTCGCTGAGTAAACCTCTGACTGAAACGGGGAAGCCCGCCGTCTGAAGCTGCTGGGTTAAACGCGCGATCGCAATCGAATGAGCGCCCCAGTCGATGAAGTCATCGTGCCAGTCCAGTGTGGGCCCGAGCTCAGCCCGGCACAGGGCCAGCAGCTGAGTCGGTAAAGATGCGTTTTCGTCAGCCGTAATAGCCGCTGTCATGACGGTAGCTGGCACGTCGAACGCCGCGATATCAGTCACGGAAGGTAAGGCACGACGATTGATTTTTCCTGAAGCGGGAACCAATTCGAATTGCTTGACGACAAAAAAACGGCTGGGCACTGCATAGGGTGGGAATCGCGCTGAAATCAGCTGTTGCGCTTTACCCACCAGTGCATGATTCAGCGGTTGTATATTGCTGCCCGCGATGTCCTCAGACCAGAGGGCCGGCGCGCTCAACAGGGCGACGAGCTCATTGTGCTGGCAATCCAAAACAGCCGTTTCAATGTCGGCAAATTGATCCTGAAGCAGTGATTCGATGGGCTGCGCCTCGACCCGGTAGCCCCTGACCTTGAGCTGAGCGTCGATGCGGCCATGAAAATGCACCCGCAGGCTGATGGGATCGACGTGGCAGCGGTCTCCCGATCGGTAGATTTGCCCGAGCGCGGGATGCTCAATAAATCGCTCGTTTGTGATCTCGGGCAGGTTGCGGTAGCCGCGGGCGAGCTGAACGCCGCCGATACAGAGTTCACCCTCCTCGCCATGGGGCAACGGCGTCAGCGTGTCGGAGTCAACAATGGTATAGCTGACGCCGGAGAAAGGACTGCCGATGGTGACGGGCTCATTGGGCCGTAGCAGTTGGCGGCTGGTATCGGTGCTCACCTCCGTTGGGCCATAGGTATTGATGATTTGTCGCCGGGCGCGAGACCAGGGCTCGATCAAAGATGCGGGAAAGGCCTCGCCGGCAGGCACGATATAGCGGCAGATGGGGAAGGGTAGGTCCCGCTCGGGGTGTGCGGTCAGCGTTGACAGCAACACGGGTGGACAAAAGAGCGCCGTGACCTGCGCATCGCGCAAAACGGGCAATAAGTCAGGGCCCGATCTCAGCGCTGATTTGCTCAGCATCACGACCGCGCAACCGGCGACCCAGGCGCTGTACATTTCGGAAATACTACCGTCATATCCCAGCGACGAGGTCAGCGAGCTGGCATCGCTACCGGGCACAAAGTCGTAAAACGTTGCGTAGGACTGGGCCAGATTGATATAGCCCGCATGAGGGCACTCAACGCCTTTTGGGTGGCCGGTGGTACCGCTGGTGTAAAACAGCGAGGCCAGTCTATCCCGGGGTTCGTCCAGCCACGGTACCGACGGTTTGCGCGATGATCTGGAATCGGCCTCACGGAGAAGTTCGTCCGGCGATAGGAACTCTCCGGTATAGCCCTCTGGTAACGCGTCACTGATCAGCAGGGCTGGCCTCGCGTCGTTCAGGACCCGCAGGAATAGTTCATCCGGGGCATCGGGGTCGATGAAGCATTGTGTGGCCCCCGCCTTCAGAATCGCCAGATGCAGGGCAACGATGGTGGCGGAGTCTTGGGGAAGGCAAACCGCCACCACCTGATCAGCCTCGGAAACCGCCTCGCTGATGACGGAGGCGAGTTGGTTAGCCAGTTGATCAAGCGCCGCGTACGTCAGCGACTCCTCCGTCTCGGGCACGGACAGCGCAGTAAGTTCCGGGAATTGCGCCGCCGAGCGCTCAAAGATTTCGTGCAGCCAGCGTGCACCGCGCTGGTGCCGGTGGGTGCCCCAAGGCGCCGATGGTGGTGCTTGGGTGAGGGTGGGCGCGGTGGGTGGCGCATAAACAGTGCTGGCCACCACATGGCGATAGCGGAACCAAGCCGCAGTGACGGCCGCCGGTAGCAGTGCGATCCACAGTAG
>VMDB01000024.1 GCA_008081075.1 Halieaceae bacterium | reverse complement strand
AATGAAGTCTTTGTGCCGCTCCTGAAAAAGCAGTTCCCCGAAATTACCGATTTTTACCTGCCTCCTGAGGGCTGTTCGTATCGCATGGCCGTTGTCACGATGCGCAAGGAGTATCCGGGCCACGCCAAGCGGGTTATGTTCGGTGTGTGGTCTTTTCTCCGCCAATTCATGTACACGAAATTCATTATCGTGACAGACGATGACGTCGACGCGAGATCCTGGGAAGACGTGATCTGGGCTATGACCACTCGCATGGATCCCGCTAGGGATTGCACCATTGTTGAAAACACCCCGATCGACTACCTCGACTTCGCGTCGCCGGTAGCGGGACTGGGCTCTAAAATAGGCATGGATGCGACAAACAAATGGGAAGGCGAAACACAGCGAGAGTGGGGACGCGTCATCGCTATGGACGCAACTGTGCAATCTCGCATCGACGCTCTATGGGACTCTCTGGGTATCTCATTGCCCGGACGATGATTGACCTGAACGGGCGCCACGCCAGTGAGCGGAGTTAATCCAGCTCGGCGAGTAAACGAAGCGATTCCTGCTCAATGCGTGCGGCACCATCTTCATCACCTTGCTGTCTCAGCCACCGGGACCACTGAGCGCCGATCTGGGGTCGCTTTGCCCGCGCAAAGGCCTGCTGCCAGAGCTCACCCGCCTCACGGGTTTTGCCCTCCCGCGCAGCAATGGCAGCAAGGGCGGCGTGACAGCGGCCGTCACGATCATTGTCGACCCATCGGCGGAGCACTTTTTCTAATTTGGCAGCTTGCCGCTCTGGCAACGCATGTACTGCGTCCAATGACACCGTATCGCAGTGTTCGTTCAGACGATCCATCAATGCCTTGTGCAGCAAATCCCACTCGCCGCGAGCCACCAGACTCCGAACCAACGCCGCCCAAACCACACTTCCCTCCGCTTTTTGCGTGGATGGCACTCGACGCCATAGCGAAAGCAACTCCTGCGCGGACTGCGCGTCATCCTTCATCAGCGCGCTGTAGGCGTCGCACTCCCACCGGTCAATCAGCGTGGCCGGCAATTGCCGGTGCTGCCGTAAATCCGCAATTAGGGGAATCAACTGTGCCCACGCCTGTTGTGCGTGGGCCACTTGGGCGAGGATTTGTTTAGCCCTCGGCAACGCCTGTTCAGCGTCGGTTAAGCCATCGAGAAGTTGTTGAGCCTGCTCATAATCCTGCGTCGCCAAGTGGCATTCGGCCAGAACGATTGATACCAAGTGCTTTGGTGCGTCCTCGTCGTGATACGCTTGGTTGAGCACATTTTTGGCCTGCTCATGATTCCCTTTTCGCAATGCGGCCATGGCGGTATACAGCGGAAGTAAACCGGTTCTGGCTTCTGAGGATGGCACCTTGCGCAACGCCCGCTCCGCGACATCCCATCTGCCCTCGAAAAAAGCCGTCATGCCCTTGTCGGCTCGGCGCTGAGCCCCGCGGACGGAGCGCAGACCAAACCAATGGCGAAGCCTCATGGGCATGCGAAAGGTCGAACGGAACAGCCCGCGCAGACATACCAGCGCAACCGCTAATGAAACCCCCAGTCCGACCGCCAACCAGAGAGACGTCTCAAGCTGCCAGCCACGCCAGCGAAGTAAAACATAGCCAGCATCGTCCGCCATCAGACTGGCCAGCAGTGCGCCCAGCAAAAGCCCGATGACGAGGTAGAAATTAAAGCGTGCCATGGTCAGGGCGCCATCTGCCTTTCAAGTCTTTTGAGCTCCGTGTCCAGCAGGCTGCGGCTACGTACCATGTCAGGCAACGTGGGCGCAATCTCAGCGAGTTGCAGCGCCTCGATCTCGTTCAATATACCTTGCGCCCTGTCAGGATCTTGCCCGACAAATACGCGCGTGAATTGGGCCGCACGCGCTAAAGACTGCTGGTAGAGACTGGCGTTGGCGGTGAGCATCGCGATCTGGGACTGTTCCAAAAGCATGCGCAAGTTTTGCCGCGCGAGTGCTGCCCACTCGGGGGTCATTAGCGCCGTTATTTCCTCATTGCTTCTGCGAATCACGAGGTAGTCCGACAGTTTACTGATCGCCCGATGCCAACTTGATTCAGCACCATCCAACCAATTTTGGTTCGCACCGCTCAGCTCCTCAGCCTGAGCCTCCTCTTTCATTACCGCTGTCTCCTCATAGGAGAGTTGCAGGCGCTCTACCTGATCGATCAATGCGGCCAATCGTCCATAGAGTCCGACTTCATCAACCTTCGGCATGGCGACCAGATTGGCATGATCCTGCGCTATTGCCAGACGTACAGCTTCGTACGCGGGGGTATCGGTCTGGCGGAGCAGCGCGTCTGCTTGTGCCAGTAGCGCCGTCGCTGCGTCAACGTCTCTAGCAACCAACAGTCGCTGACTCGCAAGACGCAGTAAAAAGGCGGCCTCGTGACCCAGCCAGGCGCTGCGATCCACCGCCAGCAGACGATCCACCTGTTGCTCTATCCGCCCCATTCGCTCTGCTGTTTGGCTGCGCGCTTTGGCCAGCTCAGCGTCGGTCCAGTCTCGTAGCTGACCTAACGTTTGCTCATTTTCTCTGCGCGCCGCATCCAGCAGTGATTGCGTGCGTTGCTCAGCCACTGCACCCGCCGCAGCCACGTCATCGGGGCGCCGCTCGACTGCCGCTGTGAGCTCCTGCACCTTTTGCTCGAGATCTGTGAAACGAGACCACTGTTCAGAGACATAGGGCCAGCCAAAAAAGTAACCGCCAGCGCCCACAGCGCCACAAGCCGCCAAGAAGATAACCGTGGACGCTAAAAAGCCCCCCGCTCTCCGAGTTGAATCCGTCCCAGGGCCCGCAGACTTTTTTTCTTCTGCCTTCGCCGATTCTGTCATGTTGACGTTCCGCACTCCGTCCAATGATGTAAGGCTCGAATGACCGACTGATCGCTGGCGTCATCGGCGCGAAGCACAGTACGCCAGCCCAGGCGGGTGGCAATCTGCGCCACTCGATCCGAGGGCACAACAACAGGAAATTGGGACAGGACCTGGCTGTCTTCTTTGGCCAATAAGGTTGTCAGGCGCGACACGGTCTCGCCGCTGCTGGCCTGAAAAACCCATTGGTCCGCTTTATCCCTCAGGACAGACAGATCGACCTCCGGCCAGCACCGGCGATAACAGGGGAATTCGTTCACCGAGATGCCCCGGCGACGGAGCTCGGCCGCCAGAGTATCTCGCCCCCCCTCACCCTTAACAATCGTCACGCGCTCAACACAGTCACCGCTGAGCTCGGGCATCGCCAGCAGTCCCTCAGAGTCCTGTCGCTCAGGCGAAATCGATGCAACGTCGTGTTGGCTCAACACTTCACGGGTTTTTGCACCCACAGCAACAACGGTGGTCCCCGTCTCACGATGGAGTAGCGGAGCAAGCAAGGGAAGCCCAAATGTGACCGCATTGGCGCTAATAAAAATCCAGATATCACTGGGTTCTGGCAAATCGGGGCGTTCTTGGGGGGTCAACGGGGCCAGCGTCATGAGCGGCAAACAGAGTGTCTTGAAACCTTGTTCGCCCAGCAGTGCGGCCAATCGCTGGCTATCCGATGCCGCACGAGTCAGGACGACCGTCGTCATCCTCGAACAGCTTGAATCAAGTCCTTTGCTCCCTGAGAGAGCAACAGTTCCGCTACTCCCAAGCCCAACTGTTCGGGGTCTTCGCCGCGGGCTTCTGCCACGAGCAATTGCGCACCCTCTGTCGAACCCACACGCGCCCGCAACCAGAGGGTGTCTTGCTCCCACTCCGCATAAGCGGCAATCGGAACATCGCAACCACCATCGAGTCGCCGAACCACGGCGCGCTCTGCGAGAACGCGCCTCGCCGTCAGGTCATGATGCAACGGCGCCAGTAAATCTCTTATCCGGTCATCGTTGTCTCGAAATTCGATGCCCACAGCGCCCTGCCCCGCGGCGGGGAGCGAGAGTTCGGGATCAATTGCATTACCAATCCGCGCTTCGAATCCCAGTCGAATCAACCCTGCACAGGCGAGGATAATGGCGTCAAATTCGCCCTTATCAAGCTTCGCGAGTCGCGTGTTGACGTTACCTCGCAGAAATCCGATGTCGAGATCCGGGCGGTGCTGGGCAATCTGGCAACTGCGGCGCAGGCTGGATGTGCCCAACCGGGCGCCTTGGGCCAACTTGTCGAAGCTGTTAACCCCCACCAGCGCATCACGCGGGTCTTCGCGTTCACAAATAACCCCGAGCGTCAGGCCATCGGGCAACACCATCGGGACATCCTTCATCGAATGAACCGCGATATCAGCACGACCATCGAGTAAGGCGGTCTCCAGCTCTTTGACGAAAAGCCCCTTACCACCCACCTTGTAAAGCGGCTGTTCCAGCAGCTGATCACCACGAGAGGTCATACCCAAGAGGCTGACTTGCAGGTTCGGATGCTCGGCCTCAAGCCGAGCCTTTACATGCTCTGCTTGCCACAATGCGAGCGGACTCTCCCGCGTAGCAATCACAATCGCGTCGGACACACTATTTCCCCCGTTTATCGCGAGAGTCTATCACGGGGCGACATTTCACCGCTCTCTGACGACGCCCTCACCCTGCATCCACTGTTAGAATCTGCGCACTGATGCGAGGAACACGGGGCCATGAGCGATCGAGAACAAAAAACGGGGCAAGAAATGTGGGGAGGCCGATTTGAGGAGCCCACCGATACCTTTGTTCAACGTTTTACCGCCTCGGAAGCCTTTGACCGACGTCTCGCTGCCTGTGACATTCAAGGCTCCCGCGCGCATGCAGATATGCTGCAACATACCGGGGTACTGACGCCGGAAGAAAACGCAGCCATTCAGCAAGGGCTCTCAACCATCCTCACCGAAATAGAGGATGGGGCTTTCCAATGGCAGGTAGCGCGCGAAGATGTGCACATGAACATAGAAGCGCGACTGACAGAGCTTATTGGAGATACCGGTAAGAAATTACACACGGGTCGATCCAGAAACGATCAGGTGGCGACCGATCTTCGCCTCTATTTACGGGGTGAAATTGATCGCGCAGCGGCCGAGGTCTCTCGCCTTCAAGCCGCTTTAGTGACGCAGGCGGAAACCCACGCAGAGACCATCATGCCAGGCTTCACACATCTGCAGGTTGCTCAACCGGTCACCTTTGGGCACCACCTGATGGCCTGGTACGAAATGTTGGAGCGTGACTACCAAAGGCTATTGGACTGCAGAACGCGGCTGAACGTTTGCCCCTTGGGTGCGGCTGCGCTGGCGGGGACCACTTTCCCCATTGATCGACTGGCAACCGCGTCCGCTTTGGGCTTTGACGGCCCCACAAGAAATTCTCTGGACAGCGTTGCCGACCGTGATTTCGCCATTGAATTTTGTGCCGCAGCGGCGATGGTGCTTAACCACCTGTCGCGAATGTCAGAAGAATTAGTACTCTGGACCTCCGCCCAGTTTGGATTTGTCACGCTACCCGATCGGTTCTGCACAGGGTCCTCGATCATGCCTCAGAAGAAAAATCCGGATGTTCCCGAGCTGGTAAGGGGTAAATCGGGTCGCACCACCGGCAATCTCATGACCTTACTGACGCTCATGAAGTCGCAACCTCTGGCCTACAACAAGGATAATCAGGAAGACAAAGAAGCGCTCTTTGACAGCGTCGATACACTCAACGACTGCCTCAAGGCGTTCGCCGATATGATTCCTGCGATTGAAGCCAACCCATCGAAAATGCGCGCGGCGGCGCTGCAGGGCTTTTCGACGGCGACCGACCTTGCAGATTACCTCGTCAGGATAGGCATTCCCTTCAGAGATGCCCATGAGATCGTCGGACAGGCGGTTGCTTATTGCATCAAAGCTGACTGTGACCTCGCAACGCTGCCTTTGGAAACGCTAAAAAGTTTCCATGAGGAGATCGGGGAGGACGTTTTTGAGGTACTGACGTTGGAGGGCTCTGTTGCCGCGCGCAATCACATTGGGGGGACCGCGCCCGCTCAGGTGCGTGAAGCCATCAGTGGAGCAAGAGCGGCGCTGGCATCGCGTTAAGCGCCAGGTACGAAGCGAAAATTCAGTAAAAAGTTGATGTCGGGGGCAGTCTCCACCACCACGTCTTCGCTAAACCCCACGTCAATGGACCAGCTTTCGGAGGGGCGCCACCTCAGCGCTACACTCAGCATGCCCGCCGCCTGCTCGAGCGACGCCAGGTCGCCGCGCGCAACGCCGCTATGAGCATCATATTGAAGTAACGCTGACCATTGAGGGTTCAGGGCCCAAGCCAGCGAAAGCCCGGCAAAACCCAGAGTTCTTCGCTGATTCTCCCCCAACAATGGAGTCTCTCCCGCTCGCGTGACGCCTACCTGTCCGTGCCAAGACAATGGTCCATCCTCGGGGTACCGACCACTGAACCGTAACACAGCGAAAACATCTGAAGTGCCACTGCCCAGCCAATCCTCGGCCTTGCCGGTTGCACTTTTTACGCCAATGCTTGCCGCCACGTGAATGCCGGCTGACGCCGTTAGCTCACGGCTAACCGCCACTTCGATATCTCCCAAACCCTGAGTTGATCGCTCCAGACTACTGACCTGGCCTTGCTCCTTTAACTCATAGAGCAAGTGATTTTGGGGATAGAGACCGCGGTCACCGTTGGGCAGACCAAACGCTTTGTGCCATCGCTCAATCGCGTTGTCCGTGAATCCACCTGAATGGTGTATCCACGGTGCTTTTAACTCGATATCCCAGAATCTGGCGAATCCATAACGCAAAGACACCGTCAGGCGGTCGGTCTGACCGTCAAGGTGTAACGTGTCCTCATCGGTCGATTGCAGAATAAAATGGTTCGCCACCATGCCAGAAAGCTCCCACTGCAAACCGGCACGTGTCTGCGCCGTACGCTGCTCGGGCAATGCTCTCAGCATTGAAAATGGCGACAAGTTGGATACCGCCAGAGGGGCCTCCACCGCGCACCCCCAAGCGCTCCAAAAGGCGGCAAACCCGCCCAGTGCGCAGACCTTCAGCTGACGAGTCACCCGTCAGACCCCTTCGAGTATCAAGCCGGTGTGTTCGGCGAGCTCCCTCGCCAGGACAGCCTGAAATCGCTCCCCGGTCTTGGTATCAGTCCAGACGCTATCGCGCCATTCGTAATGAAAGCCGCCACCTGGGGTCGCCAACCATAACTGTTGAGTGGGGGGTTGCCGGCTGAAAACGAACACCACGCCGTTTTCGAAGGTCACGTTGATCACACCCTCGGCGCTACGTATATCGATATCCTCCGGAAAGGCCTCCAATGCCGTTTCAACCCACTCAAAAGTGATGTCAATGAGTTCGTAATAGTCATTCGCCGCCATGCGTTTATTCCCAATGCTTTGTTTCAGTTACCATGGCCAAGAACCCCGATTAGCCTTGTCGGCCATGGGTCTCCCTCAGCGCACTGTTATACTGCCAGTTTTTCCGAGGTCAAACTGTGAGGGTCATTTTTGCTGTCCTTGTGTGTCTGTGCATTTGCGGTTGCGGCCAACAAGGACCTTTGCGTCCTGCTGACACCGAAGAAACCGTTCGACCCGAGAACTGATGTCTCACTTTACACGCCAACATGAAGTTCTCTATTGCGAGGACGTGTCGCTGGAGGATATCGCCGCCACCCACGGAACACCTACCTATGTTTACTCGGCGGCGAGTATTGACGCTGCATTCAACGCATACCAGCGTGCGCTGCAGGGCCGGTCACATCTTATCTGCTATGCGGTCAAAGCAAACTCCAATTTGGCTATATTGAATCGACTGGCCCAACAGGGTGCGGGTTTTGACGTGGTATCGGCGGGCGAGTTAGAACGGGTGCTTCACGCGGGGGGAGATGCGGGCAAGGTCGTATTTTCAGGCGTCGGGAAAACCCGCACCGAGCTTGCGCTGGCGCTGGAGAAAGGGATTCGGTGCTTCAATGTCGAATCAGAGTCTGAACTCATGCAGCTCGCAGAAGTTGCCAGTGCATTGAGAAAAACCGCGCCGGTTTCTATCCGTATCAACCCCGATGTCGATGCCGGCACTCATCCCTACATCTCGACAGGCTTGCGGGAAAATAAGTTTGGGGTGGACGCCACCACGGCCCGACGCCTGTATCGCATAGCCCGCAATACAGACGCGCTCAACCCCATCGGCCTGGACTGTCACATCGGCAGTCAAATAATGGACGTCAATCCATTTCTCGAAGCCGTGGATTTTCTGATCGCCATGATCGATGACCTGAGGAAGGAAGACATACTCATATCCCATCTGGACATTGGTGGTGGTCTGGGAGTGAGCTACGAGGCCGCCGCCCCGCCGATTGCTGACTACATTGCCGCGGTACTCGATCGCCTCTCGGCGTTAGACGTCGAGCTGGTGCTAGAGCCGGGCAGATCGATTGTGGCCATGGCGGGGGTACTGGTGACAAAAGTCGAGCATTTAAAACCCACGTCTCACCGCAATTTTGCGATCGTCGATGCCGCGATGAATGATTTACTGCGACCCGCCCTCTACGGCGCCTGGCAAGAAATTTGTCCGGTGACACCCCGCTCGGGCGAAATAGTGGAGTGGGATGTGGTTGGGCCCGTCTGCGAGACTGCTGACTTTCTCGGTAAAGCTCGCCCTTTAGCACTGGCTCAGGGTGATTTGCTGTCGATCATGGGAGCAGGCGCCTACGGATACTCGATGTCATCAAACTACAACAGCCGTCCAAGGGCTGCGGAAGTGCTGGTTGACGGCGATTCGGTGCATCTGATCGGACAGCGGGAATCTCTCGAGACGTTGTGGCAAAGAGAATCGATACCGACAAGGCGATCACAATGAAGCTGTCGTTCACCAAGATGCATGGCGCGGGCAACGACTTTGTTGTGCTGGACGGCGTTTCCCAGTCAATTGACCTCACAGAATCGATGATCAAGCGTCTCGCCGACAGGACGCGGGGTATCGGTTGTGATCAGGTGTTATTGCTAACCCCGCCTGATGACCCCGATGCGGATTTTCGCTATACCATTTTTAATGCCGATGGCTCGCGAGCGGGTCAATGTGGCAACGGTGCTCGGTGTGCGGGTCGCTTTCTCAGGGAAAAACGGCTGACTCGCAAGCGAGATTTGATATTGCTCACCGATGGAGAGTCACTGGCGCTGTCACTCAATGAAGACGGACGCATTTTTGCCGGACTCGCGCCCCCGCAATTTGCACCCGAGGCCATCCCCTTCTTGGCGGAACAGACTCACCGGCAGTACAACATTGAAGTACAAGGGCAAGTACTCTCGATTGGCGCCATCTCAATGGGTAATCCCCATGCGGTGCTGATCGTGGATGACGCACAAGGCGCTCCGGTGCAGATCTTGGGGCCCCTGCTCGAGTCACATGAACGCTTTCCCGCAAGAGCCAACGTCGGCTTTATGCAAGTGCTGTCCCGCTCGGAGATACAGCTTCGGGTTTATGAGCGCGGCGTCGGAGAAACCGAGGCCTGTGGTTCTGGCGCCTGCGCTGCTGCGGTGCACGGAATACAAGCGGGCCTGTTAGATTCAGCGGTGACAGTTCACCTTCCTGGCGGGAAGCTCTCTGTCAGCTGGGAGGGCGGCGAGGAGCGGGTCTGGTTGGGCGGCCCCACAAGCACTGTTTTTGAGGGTACCATCCACATCAATACCTGACAGATACGTCTGACTGACAACACGGGTTGTTGGCGGCAACCGAGCAAAACGCCGCCGACCCAATGGATTATCAATGCTCTTTAAACCCAAGACAGCGATGCGCTTATGAACCCAGCAATCAACCCGGAAGATGTGGAGCTCTTTCTCCGCGAAAACCCCGATTTTCTTCAAAATCGACCGGCGCTACTGGCCGCCCTGAATCTGCCCCATGGCGGGGAAGGCGCCGTGTCGCTAGTGGAGAGACAGGTGGCAATTTTACGCGAGCGAAACATTACTTCCAGACAAAAGCTGGTGGAGCTATCTGAGATCGGTCGGGAAAACGATCGTTTACTAGAGGCCGCTCGCCAGACGATTCTGGCGCTACTGAACACGGTGGATAGAGGTCACGCCACGCTCATTTGGAGTGAGCAAGCCTGCGGTACCTTCGGTGCAGAAATGGGAACTCTGGTTTGGTTTGGCAGCGCGCCTCAGGGCGAAGGTGCTGAGTCGGTGGTACGTCAACTGACTCAAGACAAAGGGACTTTTTCAGGACCGGTCTCAGCGTCCGACATGGATGAGCTATTTGGCCGTGGCGCTGCTAAAGGCTCGGCCGCCGTATCCTGCATCCGCAAGGGGGAGGAAATTATCGGCGCACTCACCGTGGGCGCCTCAGATCCCGAGCGCTACCGACGCGAAGATGGCACCTTGTTTCTGGACTACATCGCTGAGGTCATCGGACAGCTTCCCGCTTGCCAGTGACGCGACAGCGTCATCGCTTAACGGGGCCGAACTGTGGCGGCTAACGTGAGCTCCGCGATTCGCCTCATCAGTTTTGATCTCGACGACACCCTATGGGATGTCGGACCCGCCCTGCAGGCGGCTGAAGCGGCCCAGTGGCACTACCTTGAGAAACGCTATCCGGCACTTGCACTACGCCTCATATCGAAAGATGAGATAAGTGTTATCCGGCATCAACTACTCAGCGAACAGCCCGCCCTGGCACATCACATCAGTCAGTTCAGGCAGGCGTTTATTGGGCGCTTGCTACGAGCTAAAGGGGTCGATCGAGTCGAAGCAGAAGACGCGGCAGAGCAGGCATTTGCGGCGTTTTATACCGAGCGACATAAGGTAAGCGTTTACGAAGACGCCCCTGATGTACTTGAAACACTAGGACGCAGTTTCTTACTGGCGGCCCTGACCAATGGCAATGCCGACGTGACGCAAACGCCGATCGGTTGCCGATTCGACTACGCCTGGCGCGCTGAGCAGTTTGGCGTTAGTAAACCTGACCCCGAGTTTTTTATTCGGGCTTTTCGCGCCGCTGGGGTGACGCCGCAAGAGGTCATTCACATAGGGGATTGCCACGAAAACGACGTTTCAGGGGCGGTTAACGCAGGAGCGCGCGCCATTTGGTACAACCCGGCGGGAGAACCCAGCACCGTTGCGCATGACGTAGTTACTGACCTGAAGAGACTACCCGATGCGATTCACAGGCTGGTGGCATCGCTTGAATGACCTGATGTTTAGATGGCTTCCTCGCCGGTCTCACCGGTCCGAATCCTGACAACCTGCTCCAGCGGCGCCACAAAAATTTTGCCGTCACCAATCTTTCCCGTGCTCGCCGAGGAAATAATTGCCTCCACTATCGCTTCGACCTGATCTTCCGCAGCAGCAATTTCCAACTTGAGCTTGGGGAGAAAATCCACCACGTACTCGGCGCCTCGGTAAAGTTCAGTGTGGCCTCGCTGCCGTCCGAAACCCTTTACTTCCGTCACGGTGACGCCCTGAACGCCTATGTCAGAGAGCGCAGCGCGCACGTCGTCCATTTTGAAGGGTTTGATTATCGCTGTGACGAGTTTCATAAGGGCGTCCCGGAAAATTGAACCTGTATTATGATCTTCCGAAACTTTTTCGCAATGCTTCAGCCCGCCTTTATAGCGCAAGACTTGACCGTAGTGCTTGAAAGACACTGTCTGCCCGTCTCATCCAGATCTCAGCAAGCGGCGTCGACCGTTCTACACGGGAGATTTACAACCGCCGTGCGTCAAAAGAACCGGACAACAATAGTGCGATGACACTCCGCACAATCTGAACAAAAAAAAGGGCCCGTGAAGGGCCCAAACTGCCATGAGAGGACAGGGTAATTACTTGGCGAACTCGGGATAGGCCTCCATTCCACACTCGCTGAGGTCGGCACCTTCGTACTCTTCCTCCTCGGAGACTCGCAGACCCATCACCATCTTGATGACAAAGAAAGCGACTAGGGAGGTGACAAAAACCCAACCAAAGATCGTCAGCGCGCCAATAATCTGGCCAGAGAAGCTCGCTCCGTCGTTGGTGACAGGTACCAACAGCAGTCCCAGTAGACCGACTACGCCGTGTACGGAGATAGCACCGACTGGATCGTCGATTTTCAGCTTGTCCAGCGTCGTAATAGAGAACACCACCAGTAAACCACCCAGCGCGCCAAAGATGGTGGCTTGCAGAGCAGTTGGCGTGTCGGGGCCCGCGGTGATTGCTACCAGACCGGCCAAACACCCGTTTAAAGCCATGGTCAAATCGGCTTTGCCAAACATCAGCTTTGCCAACAGCAGCGCGCCAATGCACCCGCCAGCTGCGGCCAGGTTGGTGTTCATGAACACAACGGCAACGGCGTTGGCAGAATCCACGGACGCAGTGGCCAACACTGATCCGCCGTTAAAACCGAACCAGCCAAGCCACAGGATGAAGGTACCGAGCGTCGCCAGCGGAAGATTAGCGCCCGGAATGGCGTTGACCTCGCCATTGGGACCGTACTTGCCCTTGCGCGCACCGACCAGTATGACCCCGGCAAGAGCTGCAGCAGCACCCGCCATGTGGACAATGCCGCTCCCTGCAAAATCGAGGAACCCGAGATCAC
Source organism: Halieaceae bacterium (assembly GCA_008081075.1). GTDB lineage: Bacteria > Pseudomonadota > Gammaproteobacteria > Pseudomonadales > Halieaceae > Luminiphilus. Next base: position 294 of record VMDB01000024.1, on the reverse strand, counting down.
CGAGGGTATACATGCCGAACACGGGATTTCCACCCCAGGTCCAGCTTCCCTCCATCGGATAGATAAATCCGGTCATGACAACAGCAAAGGCCAAAAATGCGAACAGCTTCATTCGCTCGGCCACCGCGCCAGAGACGATGGACATCGCGGTTGCAACGAAAACAACCTGAAAGAAGAAATCGGCGGAAGGCGCATAGGTTGCATTTTCTTCGCCGCCCTCAACCACGCCGGATCCCGTAATCGTGCTGAGGAAGATGTCACCGCCGTACATGATGCTGTAGCCCACCACCATGT
>VMDB01000078.1 GCA_008081075.1 Halieaceae bacterium | reverse complement strand
GACGCTCCTTAAGTGTCAGGCCGATGAGGTGAGCCACCGTGACGAGGCCGCGCGGCTCGCGATGCCTCGTCACGGCATTTTGTTGCGCGCTTGGTGTGCGGTCGTAGGGGCAGGTTCGGCGCTCGCGGTGATAGCGGCGAAGCGAATCTAGACGCCAGCGGCCGATTAGAGGCCGCCAAAAAAAATGTGCTAGGGTCTCTCATGCCATATTGATAAGGGGGATGGCATGAAATACTCAAAAATAATCGTTCTTATGATCGCAGGATGCTGTTCGCTCTTTGCAATGGCTGATAACCACGGCGAGCCGCCCAAGGCTTTGCCCATGGCGCTGTGGTCGACATATGAGATTCCGGCGGGCGCGAAGCCCAGTGAGATCGAGGCGTCGCTCATTGAATACCTAAAAGCGGAGGAAGCGCGGGGCTTTAATAATTGCTCTCTCTACAAGCACGAGTTCGGGTCGCCCCGGGCGTTTTATACCACCTGCACCTTCGATGATATTGATCATTTCGCGCGCATCATGGATGGCTCACCACCGCCGCCAACGCCAGACGAGCCGCAACTGTTTGGGGGCCACTCTGATCACCTTGTGATGACGACGCAGCTCAAGATGACCAAGGCGCCTCAGTATGTCCTCATCGCCGCCACGTCTTTTGCGCCTCAGCTGTCCAACGCCGAGATGCAGGAAAAAGCGGAGGAGTTTTACAGCGCTTATGACGAAGCGTTTGGTAACTGCAACCGGTATGAGCATGCGTGGGGGCCAGAACTGGCTTTTTATGCATCCTGCGGCTTTGATAAATACGCGGACTTTGCGGCGGGGGTTAACCGCGTCATGAAAATCTTTGGCGAGCGGCTGAACACCGCACACCTCATGATTCAATCCCACCGGGATGATATTTTGGTCAAAGTGATGGACTGAATGGGCTCGCCCGCATCGTTTCGCGATAAATGCTAAGCTGGCGCGCAGGCTTAATAGGGTATAGGGGTCTGGTGATGCAGAGTCAGTGGTCTAAGCGATGGCTTCTTTTGCCGCTACTGGGTTTCTCTTTTCACGCGGATGCCGCAGAGGTGTACTCGGCGAATCTTACTCTGGATCCGGCCTATGCACCGGGCAGTTGTGCTCTGGTAAGCCAGAACGGGTACGCCGGTACTGACCGGCAGTTGTTCATACCGAGTGTTGCTGGCTATTACAGCGTTAAAGATTACAGCGAAGCCTTCAGCCCCTATTGGTTCATCACCGTAGAATCCTTCGATCCCAATCAAACCCTGGTTGCTCAATCGCTTGCGAGCAGCGCAAATGTTTTTGAGTTGCCAGGGCAGGTTTATCTTGAGGCGGGCACGCGTGTCTATATTTGGTCGGGTTACTGGGGTGGATACGGTAATAGCGTGGCCAATTGCGAGGCGGCTGGCAGTACAAAAACGGTCACCGGGCGCATAGTTGGTGAGGATTCCGGGGTGCCAGCACCGCCGACTGATTTAGTTGCTACCGCAATCAGTGGTGGTGCTTCCATTGCATTCACGGCGGGGTCAGACAATGGCAGTGCGATTACTAATTATCAGGTTGGCTTCTATGACGAAGAAGAAGAGGACTGGGTCTATGTCGCGCTGTCGCCCGCAGATGCAACGAGTCCCGTCGTAGTCAGCGGCTTCACCAATGGCGTCGAAACCTCGGTTCGTCTCAAAGCGGTTAACGCAAATGGCGCCGGCACTGACTCTCCCACTGTCGCTTTTACGCCGGCAGAGGTTGCTGAGCCAGCGACACCTGTGCCAGTCCTGCCCGGGTATTACATATGGCTTTTTGTGGCGCTAACAGGATGGTTTGGAACGAGGCGTTTGTCTAAATAACGTTCTGAGCAGGTTGTTGACCCGAAATCGATGGGTGACCTTGTCGGCAACCTCTGCTGCTAAAGACCCATTTGGGCGAGCGCATGTGTTTTTGCCGACGCAGGTGCCACTGCCGGTTCGATGAGCAACGGTGCTTCTTGCCGTTGCGTCAGTTTAGGTGAGCGAGTCGGGGATCATTTGGGTGAACCCAATCATCACCAATCACCTGCTGCACACCTAGGTCTCCAGGGACCTTATCGAGCCCGATCATGCGATCTGCGTTCTGGTTCCAGTGGTAAATGCGCGCTTCCTGATAACTCAGCGGCACCCCTTTAAAGCCCGGTGATTCCATCGATTTCTGTATCTGGGTGCCGAACTCGGTGTCCTCCCGCAGGATCTTGCAGAGCTCTTCGCCGTTATTCAGGGTCCAGTAATCTGGGCCCGGGCCGTCGCCCCAGTCAGGCGCAATCGTCCAGCACTCCAGCCGACACTTATTAATGCCGTTAGGCCAAAACAGCAGTGGGGCAAGCACAAACTCGGTCAATTGCGACACCCAGTTGGGAAAGATGCCGTAGGACTGGATGCACGTTCTTGCTATTTCACTCACGGTGGCGATCTCGGCGCGCGCGCCGACGTCACGGGTCGACTCTGCGTTTTCGGTTTCACTGACCCGCGGTGGGGGTGCCACCATACGGCCATGCCCGTTGGGGTAGAGCGTATTCACATTGCGGCGATGGTCCAACAACGGCGCAACGGTAGTGGGGTGAATGTTGGGTACGTGGTACACCTCGGTATTCGCCTCCATCGCGATCTTCCAGTTGCAGTCCAAATCAAAGCTATGGCGCGCTGAGAGTCGGCACTGGTCAAACTGGAACTCCCGCCATTCATCGGCAATGGGGCCCAGCCAGTCGAGCAGACTGATTGCCTCCGGATCGAAATTCACAAAAATAAATTTGCCGAAGGTTTCGCAGCGAATCGGTGGCAGGCTGCGGCAGCTGAAATCCAAGTCGCGAAAATCCTCCGGATCTTTCACAGCCTGCAGCTGACCGTCCAGTGAGTAGCTCCAGCCATGATATTTGCAGGTGAGCCGGAGCCGTTTGCCGCGCGGTTCTGTGACGACTGGCGCGCCGCGGTGGGAGCAGACGTTATAGAACGCTTTCACCTCACCTTTTTCGGTATGCACAATAACTACCGGCTCCCCGGCTTGCTCCCAGGTCATATAGCAACCCGGTTCGGGAATCTCGTCGAAGTGTGCGGCAAACAACCAGGATTTTTTAAAAATCTCCGCCTGCTCCAGCTCAAAGAATCGCGGGTCGGTGTAGCGACCCGCCGGGATGTCCGGCAGGTGAGGAAAAGCCTCGGGCGGTTCCGTGCGCGCAGCCTCGTATTCCATGAGCGCGCGTAGGGTTTTAATTTCCTGTTGTTCCATGGGGTCAGTGCTCCGCTACTGTTGCCGCCGCCGGCTGATGCCCTAAAGAAGTGAATGCTGATGCCACAATCGCTGATCTCTGGACCAATTGGTGTCGCGTCGCTCGCATCTTAAGTCAGTCAGTCGGGATGTGAAAACACTGATTGCCCGGCGGACAGTACTTACACGGGCGATGTGCAGTGGCGATGAATCGTGTCAAAGAGTGTCGCTATGCGTAATGAATCTGTGCGGTGTCGCGTAACGCCAACTCTGGCCGTAGCGCTGTCCCTCCAGAACCTGAGCGGCTATGCTGGAGACAGTATCGCAGCTCAGGGACAGACGTTATGACACGCTCTTTACGCGCCTATCGGCTGTTGCTATTGCTTATTCTGGCCTTCGTCTGGTCCGGCTCGCCGCCTGGTCTCGCGCAAGCTGAGGGCGAGGCCTCTGAGCCGACAGTCGTCGCCCAAAATTTACTTCGCGAAGCGATTGCAGGCGCTGCCGATAGAGAGGTGATCGTTAGTCGCGTGAGCTTTCCCCCTAATACCGAGCTGCCATGGCACTGGCACCCGGGCGAAGAAATTTTTTATGTGATGTCGGGCGCCGTGACGCTGAAGCGCCGGGGCTTGCCCGATGTGGCGGCGCAAGCGGGTGATGCCCACAGCATCGCGCCAAAGATTGTCCATACCGGGCATACGGCTGATGAGGGCGTCGAGTTGGTGATTTTCAGGATACATACGGTGGGCGAGCCGGAGCGGTATCTTCTCGACTAAGGGTCGATGCAAGGCGAGCGGGAAATCAAGGGAATCGAACAGGAGGTGGTGCATGTCAGCGACGGGGAAGTGCTTATGCGGGCGGATCCACTACACCCTTGAGCATCCGTCATCCGCCCTGGATGTCTGCCACTGCAAGAACTGCCAACGGCAATCCGGGGCCGCGTTTGTGCCGTTTCTGGCTATTCCCATGGCAGAACTGCACCTCAACGGATCACCCAAGGCCTTTATGGACGACGACACAGAGAGCGGCAACACCGTCGCGCGTTACTTTTGTGGTGACTGCGGATCGCCCGTATACGTGGTTGTGGAGGCAGCGCCGAACACGGCCTATGTCGCGGTGGGTACTCTCGATGATACCCATGATCTGACACCCAAATGTCACGGCTGGACCGCCTCTAAGCAGGGATGGGTTCACATTGCCGATGGTGCGCCCCAGCACGAATTTGAACCTCACCTGCAACCCGAAGCCGCTGTGACGGACGCTGGGACCGAGTAGGGGCTTTATTCGTGCGCATTACTTTGGGTCCGGGTGTCATGGTCGCAGCGGCCTTTGTAGGCCCTGGCACTGTCACCACCGCCAGCGTGGCCGGTGCAAGTTCGGGTATGACTTTGCTGTGGGCCGTCGTTATTTCTGTGCTCGCCACGATCGTACTTCAGGAGCTGTCTATTCGCAGCGCCTTGTCGACCAATCAGGATTTGGCGCCTTTGATTCGCCAGTTTGGTCACGCGCGTGGATGGGGTATGCCGATTGCACTCCTCATCCTGTGCTCCGTCGGTCTTGGCAATGCCGCGTATCAATCAGGGAATTTAGTCGGTGCGGCGCTCGGTTTGACGGGCGCCACGCCTATCACATTTATTTATGCCGTGGGGGTCACGGGCGCTCTCGCTGCGGTGCTGATAGTGATCGACCGCTACCGCTTGCTGGAACGGGTCATGCTCATACTGGTGGGCTTGATGACCTGTGTGCTCACGGGTTTGGCGGTGGCCTGCCTGCCGGAATTAGCGGCAGTGCATCGGCAGGTGGTAGCGAGCGGTGAGTCGGTTGACGCCACGTTGGCACTCGCACTGATCGGTACAACGGTCGTGCCTTACAACCTGTTTCTGCATGCGACAGCGGTGCGGCATCGATGGTCGGGAATCGCCTTGCCAGAGGCATTGCGACAGGCACGTACTGAGTCTGTGGTAGCGATTGTTACCGGGGGCGTTGTGACGGTAGCGATCATGGTCGTTGCCACGGTTGTCATCGCGGGCGATAACTCGCAGCCAGCGTTGGAGGCCTTGCGGTTCGGTATTGACGAACGCTTCCCCGGGGTAGGGCGTTGGGCCATTGGATTGGGTTTGTTTGCCGCCGGATTGACGTCAGCCATTGCAGCGCCGGTAGCAGCGGGCTGGGCCGTGTGCGGCGTGATGGGTTGGAATGCCTCATCCGGTAGCATGGCTTTCAAAGCTGTCGCGCTTATCGTGCTGGCGGTCGGCATGTCCTTCGCTATTTTTACTGCACGACCCGTCTCACTGATTGTGCTGGCGCAGGCGACCAACGCGTTGCTCCTGCCCCTCGTTGCGCTGGTATTACTCGCGATTGTTAACAGCCCTTTGATTCCCAATGACTATCGCAACGGGTGGCGGCAGAACCTGATCGTGACGGCGGTTATCGGAGTCGTGCTGATGCTGGCGACGACAAAATTAATCTCGGTTTTCAGCTGAGGTTTGCATACGAGTGATGTGCGCTGTTTGCCGACAATACCGTGGGCGAGGGGCTTTAGTTATATGACGCCGATAGGCAGCAGACCCCACTCGCGTTGCAGAGGACATGAATGATGCTTGATCTCAAAGACAGAACCGTCGTGATTACCGGGGGGGCGACCGGTATCGGATTAGGGTTGGCTAAAGCCTGTGGCGAGAAGGGCGCGCGAGTCGTGATTGGCGAGCGGCGGCCCGCGCGGCTCGACGAGGCCGTCAGCGCGCTTAGGCACAGGGGCTATTCCGCCCACGGTGTGGTGGTCGACGTCACGTCGGCTGAGCAACTGGAAGCCCTTGCCGGGGAGGCGTTCGACACCGCGGGTGATGTTGCGCTGGTCATTAATAACGCCGGCGTCGGACAGCGCCCGGGTTCGGTGCTGGACACACCCCTCGAAGAATTGCAGCGCGTCATGTCCGTGAACTTTCAGGCGGTTTGGCAGGGATGCCAGGTGTTTGGCCGGCGCTTGATTGAGCAGGGCCGTCCAGCGGCTATTTACAACACCGGATCCGAGAACAGTTTTTTTGTTGCGGTGCACAACGCGGCTGCGTACGTAGCGAGTAAGCACGCGGTATTGGGCCTGACTGATGCGCTGCGTAGCGAGATGCCTGCGCACATCGCCGTGGGTATGATCGCGCCGGGGTTTGTTGCAACGGAACTGATACCGGAGGCCATGCGCGATTTAGGGATGCCGGTTGATGAGTTTGCCGCGATCACCTTGCCGCAGATACTCGCGGGGGAGCGTTACGTGGTGTCCCATGGCTACAATCAGGTGCGCATTGACGAGCGTTACCACTCCATGCGCGATGCCTACACGCGGTCGGCGCCGCGAGAAGAAGGGGACGAGCGTTACGACGTGAAGCAGCTGCGCGAGCGCTATTCGAAGTGACAGGGCCGCGTTACATGTTTGTCAGCGCGTTTGCCTTCGCGCTGATGTCTGCCCTGGTCAAAGAAGCCAGCCTGCTCGGCGTGCCGCTGCTGCAAATTATCTTTGTTCGTGCGGTGATCTCGGTGCTTTTGTCCTTGGCCGATATTCGACGCGTCGGGGCGCACCCCTTGGGCCATCGGCGCGGGCTGCTGCTCGCTCGCGGTGTATCGGGTTTTATCGCGTTGACCAGTGTGTTCTACGCCATCATTCATTTGCCGATCGCGGCCGCCACCATGCTGCATTACATGCATCCCGTATTCACCGCGCTGCTGGCCTTCATCTTTTTGCTGGAGCGACCCACGAAGGCCACATTGATGTGCATTGTCTTAAGCCTGATCGGCCTTGGCTTCATGGTTGCCCCCCTATGGCTCTCAGAAGCGCCCACCCGTCTTGCGTTCTGGCCGGTAATGGCGGGTTTGGGTGGCGCGCTGGGCAGTGGTATTGCCTACACCCTGGTGAGAAAACTGGTGGCGACGGAACAGCCTTCTGTCATTGTTTTGTATTTTCCAATGGTGTGCATCCCGGGCGCGCTGCTACTCGGTGGCGCCGATTTCGTGTGGCCCAATGCGATGGGGTGGTGGGTCCTGCTGGGGGTCGGTTGCTTTACCCAGCTGGGGCAATTGGCCCTAACGAAAGCCATGCAAGTGGATTCGGCGAGCCGGGCGACCAGCCTGAGCTACATTCAAATTGTCTTTGCTGCACTCCTCGGCTGGCTGTTTTTTGCGGAGGTCCCAGCCCTGGCAACCCAGATCGGGGGCGCGCTGATACTGCTGGGTGCCATGGTGAGTGCGTGGTTGCAGCCAAAGGAAGCCCGGTAAGGTGATCACGGTCTTTGTTTGGGTATAGATGGTTGAGCCCCGGGGCGTGTAGTGGCCTCCACAAGGCCTGATTGTTTGATGAGGGATCTTACAGGGCGAGTGCTGTTTATCCGTCAGTCGGCCCGCATCAACCTAACTTAGACTGTTTCGTGCTCGACAAGTAGCGTCGGCACATTCAACGCGTGGGATTTGACGGTACATACCCGTGTACCCGGCTTTCGGCCCTCCCGGATATCAGACACATCTACACCTGCTTCAATGAGCCTAGCCTGAGTCGCGTCGAGATCAGGAGATGTGAGTGCGAGTCCCCACAACTCATCCTGCGCAGGTGCTTTATCAGAGGCGATCACCTCGATACTCATCGAGCTCGTTCTGAAAAAAAGTTGCGTACCGCCCCATTCAGGAACGTGCTGTTCGAGGGCCAGGCGAATCCCCAGCTGTTCACCGTAAAACCGCTTTGCCGCCTCGACGCTCTGGGTTTTGACCACAACGTGATCTACTCCGGTCAATGCGCCTGCGCCGGTGGGCGGGGCTTCGCGCAGTGATGAACCCGTCTCGTGCTCGATACAAAAAGAAAAAATACCTCGCGCGGCGTTAGCGTCCCAAAACATATTCCGCCACCGACGCTCAGCACCGGTAAGGGTATCCACACCGTGACCGGGTACCGGGTCGGACGCCGCCAAGCCCTGTTTCCTGGCGTGATCGATAAAAGCCGCGGCGTCTTCAGTGCCAAAGACGAGGCCTCCTAACCGTGTGTCCCGGCCATTGAGCACCTTATTGATGTGTTCAGTCGCCAGTCCTTGCCCGGCTGGTGCCAGCAACTCGATATACGTGTTTTCCAGTTGGAAAAGGGTATTGGCGGTGCCGTAATCGGGATGTGAGCCCTGCCAACTGGGCAATCTACCCAGAAGCGTGGTGTAGTCAGTTGTGGCTGTCAGCAGATCAGTGACGGCAATGATGATGTGGTCGACGGTGGTAGACATACGTTCTTTCGGGTTAGTGGTGGCGACGACTTGGCGCGCGTAAGCGCATTAAAGTGCTGCCCGAAGTTGACCTGCTGTCCCAGTAGTCTGGGCATCGCGGGAATAAATTGATCAGGTGCGTATTTGGATAGGCGCAGCAGAGCTGCCCAGTATGAGCCAGAGTTGCGCCAATATGATAAAGAGCGACCCGGTCGAGAGCAGGAAGGGATCAATGAAAAGGTTTTCATTGAACGCAAACTCTCCCTTGGAGATTTTGGCCCATCCCATGAAGTTTTGGTTGACCGCAACCACTGCACCCAGGAAGCCCACCACCGAAGCCACATATTTTGCAATCCAGTGCCGCGGGGAGGGGAGCAACATTACGCAGCCCAATAGCAGGATGACGGTTCGCTGAACTCGGCAGTACGGGCACACGTACACAGCGCCCGCGAATTCCATGCCCCAGGCACCCAGCCCGATGACGATGCTAATGACGCCCAGAACGCGTTGCTGCCGGTACCAAAAATGAAGATCCAAAAGGCTCATGGCACTACTCCTGATCCCGTTTTCCTGAGTTTACTATGCGCAAAGATGTGTGCAGCGACATTCGCCGCAAATACGGATTTAGGGATGGGGTGGAGTAGCGAGCAGCACCGGGCGGATGACCGCGGCGTGCTCGCCCGCAGTTTAGTGTCGGCTAGCCGAGGTTTATGCTGCCGCTTGCTCAGCTGATTCTTCTTGCGCTGAGTCTTCGGGCTTGAGCGCCTCCAGCTGCGCTTCCAGCTCTTTGACTTTTTGTTCAAGCTGGGTGTTTTCTGTGCGCGCCTGATTCAGAAGCTTCTGGAGCTTGTCTGCAGCGGTGGTTTTTTCGGCGAGCTTCTTTTTTGAGGCATCCAGATTCTTGCGCAGACGTTGGGGATCGTATTTTTTAAGCTCCGCCAGCTCGGTACGGTCGGCGGCGAGGTCTTTCTGCAGCGCTTTGATGCGGCTCTTCACCGTTGCGACTTCTTCTTTCATATTCTCGGAGCGATTATGAAGTTCTCGATTGCGCTGCTCGAGGGCTTGGTTGTTACCAGATTTGCCTGACAAGTCGGTGATCGTGGCTAGCTGCGTGGCGATGGTGTTCTCAAGTTCACTCAGCTTGGATTCGAGTGTTGCCTTGTCACTGTTGAGTTGCGCAATCGTTGCGTCTTTTGCATCCAGCTGCTGCTGATATTCGCCGCGCAACTTGTTTTCTACTTCGATGAGTTTTTCCAATTTATTCAGTGTGAGTGTGTCGTTCATTAACTGTCCTATCAGTTTTGATGCGGTGTTACGGTCAAATCGAAGCCAGGTCGATCGAAGCCAAGTTGGTGGTCGATCGTGGTTTTCTGGCTGGGGGATTGCCCGACAAAATGATTTGGCGCTGCTAGCGCCGGTTGCACGCCATGCCCTCAGTAGCTGTTGTTCTCGCGCACCTCAATCAAGGTGCCGCATGGACAACGCTCACATCGGCGGTAAAACACCCTTGCCTGAGAGCGCACGGCGGGCGGGATTGTACCCCTTAATACCTGCGCAATAAAGCGGATGGTCCCAGACTGACATGGGGCCTATTGGGACCAACAGGGCAGCCGCTCGCTCAGGGTATGCGCTCTGCTCCACCTGCCAAAATCGGGTATGCGGCGGCGCGAACTAAACCTGTTAACAACTAATCAAGCGCTATTCGACTAATCAGCGCTCACCACGGTTTTAAGTGCTTGCTCAATCGCTTTTGGGCTCGGCATGAGTGTCATAAAGCTGTGCTTGCCCATCATGCTCAGATCAGGAAAGTGAACGGCCATGCGAAACCGCATGTGTTGGGCAACGACCCGATCATCCAGCACTAAAATTTCATAGGGCAAATAAGCCGCCGACTTGAGCTCCTTGAAGTCGACAATCGACATCTGAAACGCATCGTCGTAGTACTTGTCATCTTCTCTCGGGCCTTTCATCGACACGCCAAACAGGGTCGCGTCACCCATGTCCAGTCGGTAAACCTCGGTTAGTCCTACGGTATTGTTTGCCAAGCCGCTGGCCACAGCCTCCAGTGCTAACGCATGGCTATCGAAGCTACCCAGCTCATAAGGGTCATCAAAATATTCCATGCCGAAGGTGTAATGGTACTTGCGCAATTTCTTGGTTTTGAGCCCGCGTTTCGAACCAAAGTCCTCAGCGCTTCCCAGCGTTGCTTCCAGTGCGTCGCGAATATCCGTCAGTTCCTCTTTCATTCGATAGGCGTTGGCGATGTAGTTCGGGTTTACAAAAGCGATCTGCACTTCTTCATCGGCTTGTGTCACCGCGACCCGTGCAATGGCCCCGAACTGCCCGTATTCGGATTTCTGAGCCGCTGTCTGTAGCGCTGCGCTGGTCAGCACGAAGACATGGGCATTCTCATACGGTGAAAAGTCGCCCACTACCTCAAACGGCGCGGTTGCAAGCTTTTGCCGTGTGGCCACCACCGCGTCGTCGAACGCCAGTGTCGACCGCTCGGCGAGAACAAAGGGTTTTAAGCGATCAGCGTCGGCAATGGAATGCCAAGACAGTAACGACAGACACAGACCAACGAGGAACAGCGCACAGGACCTGACCATACTTTTAGACCTATAGTTATAATTTATATGCATAAGCTACTCCTTATGCCGCAATAAATAAACCTCTTGGTTTGATTATGTTTTTGGGTGCCGCTTGTCTGATATTCAAAGCCGCTTTATGTGGTCTAGTCTGGGGCATACCGTGACGTCTGAGGCTCAATCGTTTTATGGTGTGCGATTGTCCATGGCCCATGTTGCTCCCTGTCGGGGGCGGGAGAATGACATGACCCACCAGGCGCCCTATGCAATTCGTCAAGGCAGGCATACCGCCGACCTACCTGATAGCTTCGTGGTGTTCCTGATTGGCGCGAGGATCAATACCTGGTGGGCGATCCACAAATGGCTGCCGATTATGCTGGCGATGCCCCGGATGTTGATCGAACTATCGCGTGACCCCTCGCTGGGGCTATTGCACTTCCGCAGTCACTTTGGCCTTCGTAACGCAATGGTGATTCAGTATTGGCGCAGTAGCGAGGATCTTATTGCTTACGCACGCAATCAGCAGGCTGAGCATCTACCCGCCTGGGCCGCATTCAACCGGCGAGCTTATGCTTCGAAAGCCGTGGGTATCTGGCATGAAACCTATGTGGTGGGTCGTGACCAGAGTGAATGTGTCTACGGCAATATGCCGCTTCACGGCCTTGGTGCGGCGTTCCCGCTGATCCCTGCAACGGGAAAACAGCGCAGTGCGCGCGGACGACTTGGCCAAACTCCCGATGAGGATAACGACACCATCGGGCAATAATCTGAGCGCTTATCTCGGAGGCATCCGAATGCCGCCATCCATACGAATCACTTCGGCGTTCATGTAGGGATTAGTGATGCACTCCATCACCGTAAAGGCCAGCTCTTCGGCAACACCCAGACGCTTGGGGAACAGTACCGACGCACCGAGCTTGGCTTTAAACGCTTCTGCCGGCTCGCCCTGACCGTAGATCGGTGTATCGATCAAACCGGGCGCCACTGTGTTGACGCGAATACCGACAGAACTTAAGTCACGGGCAATTGGCAAGGTCATCCCGACGACACCGCCTTTAGAGGCGGAATAAGCCGCTTGGCCAATCTGGCCGTCGAAGGCGGCACAGGAGGCCATGTTGACGATCGCGCCACGAGCACCGTCTGCATCCATGGGTTCGGTCTTTGCCATGGCCGCCGCCGCGCGGCTCAGCATGTTAAACGTGCCCACGAGATTGACCTGAATGACAAAATCAAAACCCTTGATATCCATGGGTTCATTGTTGCGATCGATGGTGCGCGCGGGCAGGCCGAGGCCAGCCGAATTCACGCAAACCCGCAGTGGCCCGAGCTCACAGGCGGCGGCAACCACCGCGTCAGCGTCCTCGGTTTTGGTGACATCACACTTGACAAAAACGCCACCGATCTCAGCGGCGACCTGCTGCCCGCGCTCTTCGTTAAGGTCGGCGATTACCACCTTAGAACCGGCCTCCGCCAGCTGGCGTGCGGTCGCCTCACCAATACCGGAGGCGCCTCCCGTAACAATGGATGAACTCTGGCTTAGATTGACTCTTGGCATGATGTATATCTCTCCATGATTGATTCAGTTAGCGAGTTTGCTCAATCGCAGACTTGGTCTCAGGCAGTGACTCAATGGCGCGTCGTATTCCCTCAGGAACCGGTGCTGAACGGCCCGATTCCCGATCGACAAAGGCGTGGGTAAACGTACCCGTGACGCAGCTTTGCTCCGCATCGGATGCAAACACGCCGACTTCCCAGCGTATCGACTTCTCGCCAATGCGGAGTACTTTGAGCCCGAGGGTTAGCGTCGCGGGATAACTGGCAGGGGAGAAATAGTCAGCGCTC
>VMDB01000147.1 GCA_008081075.1 Halieaceae bacterium | reverse complement strand
AGCGCGTTTCTCTCCGGAGATTACCCGCTCACTGATCACACGTTGGTCGTGAGCGGTCGGGTGTCTTACGAGATCGTCGCCAAAGCCTTGAGGGCCTGCCTGGCGTCGATTGTCGCGGTATCCGGACCGACCACGCTCGCGGTTGATCTGGCGCGAGCCCACGGGCTGGTGTTAGCCGGCTTCACCCGCGAAGACCGACTGAATGTATACGCTGGGGGAGAGCGCGTCGCGCCATGAGCAATGCAGGTTATCCACAATGGCATCTCGATGCTGCCCAGACGCTGATCGCGCCGATTGTCGCCTCAGAGCCGGGCCCGGTGCTGCTGTGTCTGCAAGCAGTGCAATCGCATTTTGGCTATGTACCTGGCGAGGCAGTGAGTTTGATTGCCGAGGCCTGCAATGTCTCCCGGGCCGATGTGCACGGAGTGTTTACCTTTTATGCCGATCTTCGCGACACGCCGCCGCCGCCGATTCCGGTGCGGCTCTGCGCCGCAGAGGCCTGTCAGGCTGTGGGTGGCCGCCAGCTCAAAGCTGACTGGACCGCACTCTGCCAATCCGATACCGCGTTGGCCGCCCTGACCGGTACCGACGAGCCAATCTTTTGTTTGGGTAACTGTGCGCTCGGTCCCGCCGCGATGGTGGATGGCGAGCTGTTGGGTTGCGCCGATATCAACCGACTGCAAAGCGCCGTCGCCCGCGCGCAGGCAGCGGGAGAGGGCGCATGAGCGTCTGGTTTGTCCCCCGTGATGCCGCCGCACGCTCCATGGGTGCCGACGCCGTCGCCGCCGCGCTGGAGGCCCGCGGCGAGACCGTAGTGCGCAACGGCAGCCGCGGCATGCTCTGGATGGAGCCACTGGTGGAGCGGGCGGATGAACGCCATGGCCCCCGTGTGGGGTGGCGCAATATGACGGCCGATGCGATCCACCTTGCTCTGCCCAATGACCAGAGTGAGCAATACGTCGGCGCGGTCGACGAGCTGGATTATCTCGCCCGGCAGAACCGATGGATTTATGAAAGGGTGGGCATTACCGACCCTCTCGACCCCGACGACTACGTTGCCCATGGCGGTCTCGCCGGGCTGAAAAATGCGCTGGCGATGAGTGGTGATGCGGTAGTGCAGGCGGTGACCGACTCGGGCCTGCGCGGCCGTGGGGGCGCGGGTTTCCCTGCCGGCATTAAGTGGCGCACGGTGGCAGACCAAACCCCCCAGCCCCATGCCGGTGAGTCCCCAAGCGCGGATCGCCATAAATATATTTGTGTGAACGCAGACGAGGGTGACAGCGGCACCTTTGCTGATCGCATGCTGATGGAAGGCGATCCCTTCTGTTTGCTTGAGGGAATGACCATTGCCGCCCATGCGGTGGGAGCAGATCGCGGCTTCGTTTATTTGCGCTCGGAATATCCTGATGCTGTTGCGACCTTGCAGGCGGCCATCTGGATCGCCCGCGAGCAGGGATGGTTGGGCGACAACATTCTGGACTCCGACCTGTGTTTTGATGTGGAGATTCGGGTGGGAGCCGGGTCTTACGTGTGTGGCGAAGAGACCGCTATGCTCGAGAGCCTCGAGGGGCGCCGCGGTATGGTGCGCGCCAAGCCACCGCTGCCGGCGATCAAAGGCTTGTTTGGTACGCCGACGGTGATCAACAACGTGCTCACCATTGCCAGCGTCCCGTCCATTTTGGCGCGCGGTGCCGAGGCCTACGCAGCACTCGGGCAAAACCGTTCGCTTGGTACGCAGGTGTTTCAGCTGGCAGGCAACATCGCTCAGGGCGGCATTGTCGAGACGGCTTTTGGTATTACTGCGCGCGAGTTGGTGGAAGACTTTGGCGGCGGCACGCGTTCTGGCAGACCGTTGCGCGCGGTGCAGATTGGTGGTCCTCTGGGTGCGTATCTGTCCGCCGACAAGCTCGATGTAGCAATGGAGTACGAGGCGCTGATTGCGGCGGGCGGCATGATTGGCCACGGCGGGGTAGTGCTCTTTGATGACACCGTCAATATGGCCGAGCAGGCGCGCTTTGCCATGGATTTTTGTGTCGAGGAATCCTGCGGTAAGTGCACGCCGTGTCGTATCGGTGCGGTGCGTGGTGTGGAGACCATCGACAAGATTCGTGCGGGCAAGGACGTCACCGCCAACACCGAGCTGTTGCGCGACCTGTGCGACGTCATGACCCATGGATCACTGTGTGCCATGGGCGGCCTGACGCCCAATCCGGTGCTCAGTGCATTGAATCAGTTCCCGGAAGATTTTGCGTCTCCCGTGATTGCCACGGGTTGAGGGTAGCGACATGAATATGGTCCAGCAGTTCGATCCCGCCCAGGTGGATATGTCGCGGGATCTGGGTACCCCCGGTGCCCATTCCGATGTCATGGTCAATGTGTTCATTGATGGCATGGCAGTGAGTGTGCCCGAGGGAACTTCGGTAATGCGTGCCGCCGCCATGGTCGGCGCGGATATTCCCAAGCTGTGCGCAACGGACAACCTAAACGCCTTTGGCTCCTGCCGACTCTGTCTGGTCGAGATCGAGGGTCGACCGGGCACGCCGGCCTCCTGCACCACGCCCTGTCAGGAGGGGATGGCAGTGCATACCCAGACGCCGCGGCTCGATAAATTGCGCAAAGGGGTGATGGAGCTGTACATCTCTGATCACCCGCTTGATTGTTTGACTTGCCCGGCCAACGGCGACTGCGAATTACAGGACATGGCCGGCGCGGTAGGACTGCGCACGGTGCGATACGGCAGCGAGGGCGAAAATCATTTACACAAGGGTAAGGACGAGTCGAACCCCTATTTTACCTTTGACGCCAGCAAGTGCATCGTTTGCAGCCGCTGCGTGCGCGCCTGTTCCGAAGTGCAAGGCACCTTTGCCCTGACGATCGCCGGGCGTGGCTTCGGCTCCGAGGTATCACCCAGTGAGCAGCAGCCTTTCCTCGACAGCGAGTGTGTCTCCTGCGGCGCCTGTGTACAGGCTTGCCCGACCGCGACCCTGCAAGAAAAGAGCGTCATCGAGTTGGGCGTGCCCAGCCGCAAAGTTAAAACCACCTGCGCCTACTGTGGTGTGGGGTGCTCCTTTGTTGCCGAGCTGCGCGGAGACGAGGTGGTGCGCATGGTGCCCGACAAGCAGGGCGGCGCCAATGCAGGGCACTCCTGCGTCAAAGGTCGGTTTGCCTGGGGCTATGCCCAACATCAGGATCGCGTCACCACGCCAATGGTCCGTGACAGCATCGAAGACGAGTGGCGCCCGGTCGCGTGGGATGAGGCCATCGCCTTCGCCGCCGAGCGCCTCAACCAGATCAAGGCGACCCATGGCGTTGATGCCATCGGGGGTATTACTTCCTCACGCTGCACTAATGAAGAAGTCTACGTGGTGCAAAAAATGGTGCGCGCTGCCTTTGGCACCAACAACGTGGATACCTGCGCCCGGGTTTGTCACTCGCCAACCGGGTATGGTCTCAAGCAGACCTTTGGCACCAGCGCCGGTACACAGGACTTTGCATCGGTTGAGCATGCCGATGCGATTATGGTGATCGGTGCCAACCCCACCGACGCCCACCCGGTATTTGGATCGCGCATGAAGCGTCGCCTGCGCGCAGGCGCAGACCTGATTGTGGTCGACCCGCGGGCCATCGACCTGGTGCGCTCACCCCACATCGAGGCTGAGCATCATCTGCAACTGCTGCCGGGCACCAATGTGGCCGTGTTGAATGCGATATCTCATGTCATCGCAACCGAGGGGCTCATCGATGAGGCGTTTGTGGCCGAGCGCTGCGACATGGCCTCCTTCAGAGCGTGGGAATCGTTTATCCGTCTGCCCGAGAACAGCCCCGAGACGCTGGCTGAAGTGACCGGGGTCCCCGCCGAGGCAGTGCGCGCAGCCGCCAGAGCGTACGCCACGGCCGGTAACGCGGCGATTTATTACGGATTGGGTGTGACCGAACACTCCCAGGGCTCGACCATGGTAATGGCCATGGCCAACCTGGCGATGGCGACCGGTAACATTGGTCGGCTAGGCGTTGGGGTCAACCCATTGCGCGGGCAGAACAACGTGCAGGGTTCCTGTGACATGGGGTCCTTCCCCCATGAGTTTGTCGGCTATCGACACGTGTCTGACGACACCGTGCGCGAGCAGTTCTCCACCGTCTGGGGTGTGTCCCTGCGCGAAGAGCCGGGTAAGCGCATCCCGAACATGTTGGATGCGGCTATCTCCGGAACCTTCCGCGGCATCTATATTCAGGGTGAAGACATCGCCCAATCCGACCCCAATACCCAGCACGTGACGGCCGCCCTCAAAGCAATGGACTGCGTGATCGTGCAGGATTTGTTTTTGAATGAGACGGCGCAATTTGCGCACGTGTTTTTGCCGGGTACGTCTTTCCTTGAGAAAGACGGCACCTTTACCAATGCCGAGCGGCGCATTAACCGAGTGCGGCCGGTCATGAGCTCCCGAACCGGGCTCTCGGAGTGGGAAGCGACCTGCGCGCTGAGCGAGGCGATGGGCTACCCCATGCCTTATCAGAGCGCGTCAGAAATCATGGACGAGATTGCCGCGCTGACGCCCACCTTTGCCGGGGTGTCGTTTGAGTTGCTCGATACGCTGGGCAGCGTGCAATGGCCCTGTAACGAGCAGGCGCCAACGGGCACGCCGATCATGCACAAGGAGCGCTTTGTGCGGGGCGAGGGGCAGTTTATTACCACCCCTTATGTACCCACCGACGAGCGCTCGACGCGCAAGTTCCCGTTGTTGCTGACCACCGGCCGGATCCTGAGTCAGTACAACGTGGGCGCGCAAACGCGCCGCACTGACAACGTGGTTTGGCATGCTGAAGACGTGCTCGATATTCATGAGGCCGATGCCGAGGCCCGGGGTGTTAAAGACGGTGACTGGGTGGAGATCGCGAGCCGCGCCGGGGCAACGCGAATGCGCGTGCGCATCAGCGACGATATTCCCGCCGGGGTGGTGTACACCACCTTCCACCATCCGGTGAGCGGCACCAATGTGATTACCACGGATAACTCGGACTGGGCCACCAACTGCCCGGAGTACAAAGTGACGGCGGTGGAGATACGTCCCGCTGCGGAGCAACCTGCGTGACGACTGCCCCCTCGGCCGAACATCAGCGACTGGTGAAGATGGCAAATCAGATTGCCAGTAACATCCCAACGCGGACCGAGGTCGCCGCGCAGGTGGGTCACCACCTGCGTCAGTTCTGGACGCCGGGGATGCGAGCGGCGCTGGCGCAGATCGCCGACGATACGCCAGAGCAGCTGTCGCCAGAGGTGCATGCAGCCCTTGAGGGCATGGCGTGAGGTAGCGCCAACAGACGACCCCGCAGGTGACGCTTTTGGTCATCCGTGTGTCGGATTTGAAACAGCGTTTTTGGCCTGAAAAGCGCCAAATGCGCTCCAGAAATCAACTGTTCCGGGCCCTCCCGGGCCGGTAAAAAATCAGCGGAACAGGCGACCAAACGAGCGCCAGGACCGTCGTAATAGAGCGCCCAAAAGCCGCCGGCTTGGGCGGCACAACAGTGGGGAGTGCAGGAGAGGCTTATGGCAGCGTTACCCGAAAAAGCGCGTGTGGTGATCATTGGGCAAGGCGGTATCGTGGGGGCATCTGTGATGCACCATCTGGTCCAGGCGGGCTGGGACGATATCGTGGGTATCGAAAAATCAGCGATCCCTACCGATATCGGATCGACGTCGCACGCGTCTGACTTCTGTTACATGACCTCCCACGACAAGCTGAACGTGTTTACGAGTACTTACAGTCGTGAATTCTATAAGTCTCGCGGCAACTTTATTGAAATCGGCGGTATGGAAGTGGCGCGCAAGGGGGATGAAGCCCAGGTGCAGGAGCTCCTGCGCAAGGTGGCCTCGGGCAAGGCCTTTGGCACCAACGCCCGCATGATTACCGCAGCAGAGGCTAAAGAGCGCTTTCCGCTACTTGAGGAAGACACCATCGAGTGTGCCATGTGGGACCCGGATGCGGGACTGGTGACGCCGCGATCACAGAAAGTCGCCGGTGATTTGGTCGACGAAGCGGTCGCCGCGGGCAAGCTGCAGGCGTTCCCCTACACCCCTGCAGAGGAAATTATCGTTGAAGACGGTCGTGCGGTTGGCGTTAAAACGGCCAAGGGCACCATCATGGCCGATTATGTTGTGCTGTGCTGCGGGATCTGGGGCTCGCTGGTTTCCGAAACCGCTAACGTCAAGCTGCCACTGATGCCGGTTGAACACCCACTCTTGTTCTTCGGCCCCTGGGACGCACTGGAGGGAACAGGCAAGGACATCGTTTATCCCTTGTTCCGCGATCAGGGCAACTCAGCCTACGTGCGCGATACCGGTGACCCGACCACGCCCGAGGGCGGCCTGCTGGAGTGGGGTTATTACGAGCCCTTCGAGCCGCGATTGGTCGAGGCCTCAGCCATTTTGGAGCCCGAGGACGCGCGGATGTCGCCGTCGATGAACGACCTCACCCTGGATCAGGTGATGGATGCGTTCGAGCGTTCTGTTGAGTTGACGCCGGTGCTGGCCGAGCTGCCCTGGGAGGAGCGCCGCTCTTTCAACGGCCTGTTGTCGGTGACCACCGACGGCGGCTCTGTGATTGGCGAATCGCCAGACGTCAAGGGTCTATGGCTCTGCGAGGCGGTTTGGGTGAAAGATGGTCCCGGTGCCGGCAAGTTGCTGGCCGACTGGATGACCAATGGGCGTACGCCGATTGATCCCCACGGTATCGACCCTGCGCGGCATTATCCGATCCAGCTGACGGATGAATTTATTCGCAATCGCAGCTATGAAATTGCCCAGAAGATCTACACCCCGGCAGTGCATCCGCGCGAGCCCTATGCGTCGTCGCGGCAGCTCCGCACCAGCCCGTTCTATGAGCGCGAGGTAGCGCTGGGCGGCTACTTTATGGAAGTGGCCGGCTGGGAGCGCGCCTACGGATATGCGGCTAACGAAGCCACCTTGTTGGCGAAGTACCGAGATCAGGTGCCAACCCGAGCGGCAGAGTGGGATAACCGACACTTCTGGGAAGTCTCCAACGCCGAGCACCTCGCGCTCAGCGACGGGGTCGGCATGATTAACCTGTCGCACTTTGCCATTTTCGACGTGGTGGGTGCGGAGGCCGAGACACTGCTTGAGTTCTGCTCGGTGGCAAAAGTGGGCGCCGACACGCCGGTTGGGAAGGGCGTCTATACCCACTTCCTTGATCACGCGGGCGGTATTCACTCAGATCTCACCATCGTGCGTCTGGCCGAGGACAGCTTCCGAGTGATTTGCGGTGGTGATACCGGTCATCGCGACTACGTGTGGATGAAGCGCATGGTCGACAAGATGGGTTTGACCCAGGTCGAATTTGTTGACCAGACCGAGCAGATCGCGACCCTCGGCCTGTGGGGTCCCGAGGCGCGCTCGACGCTGCAAAAGTTGATGGACGACCCCGACAGCGTCTCCCATGAGAACTTCCCTTATGCGAGTGCCAAGGAAATCAATGTTCAGGGCATTACCATTTGGGCGTTCCGCATTTCCTATGTGGGTGAGCAGGGCTGGGAGCTTTACTTCCCGTTTGCCGATGGCCTCAAGCTGTGGGATGCCTTGTTTGAGCTGGGCGTGACGCCGGTGGGTATTGAGACCTATGCCAATAGCCGACGTCTGGAGAAGAGTTTGCGGTTGCAAAACGATGATCTCGAAATCGACTACAACCTCTACGAGGCCGGTCTGTCGCGACCCAAGGTCAAGGCGGCGGACTTCCATGGCAAGGACGCGTATGTTGCTCAGCGCGAGTTGCCGGAGCAGGCGGCGTATCTGTGCACCTTTGTGCTAGAAGACACCACCGACGAGAAGGGCGTCGTGCGCTACCCCGTGGGGCACTGGCCATTGTTGGACCCCGAGAGCAAAGAAGTCATCGTCGACTCCCACGGCCGACGCTCCTACACCACCAGTGTGGCCTATGGCCCGTCACTGGGCCAAAACATCGCCATGGGCTATCTGCCCTCAGATCGCGCCAAAGAGGGCGATGTGGTGTTGATGGAGTACTTTGGCTGTTTCTTCAACGCGAAGATTGCGTCGGTCGGTTATCGCGCGCTCCTCGACCCCGACAATGAGCGTGTCAGAAGCTAGCGCTTCGCAACCATGATAAAAGGGGGCCTGTGGCCCCCTTTTTTTGTTGCAGGTAAATCAAGGCAGGCAATCGACACGGTCATAGCTCAGGCGGCTGACTACGTCACCCTTTGGGGCGCGATACCCGTACAGCACTCGCGTGCGCGCCTCGATGCTGTCGAGCAGCGCATTCCCCAAGGCCAGTGCTTCTGCTCCCCGGGTCGCGCTGTATTCGGTGAGATAGTCCAAGGCAAGCCCGGTTTTATTTGCGGCGAAAAGTGTCTCTGCTGTAGCAACGACCTGAGCTTGCTCAGTAATCAGGTGATCCTCAAAGGCGGTGAGGGCCTCGGTCACTTCCGGTAAAAATTTTTCTGGGTGGTCACAGGTAAAGTACATCAGGCGTTTGAATGTGCGCCCCGCAAATTCGGTGGCTTCCTGAATCTGCCAGTCTTCAGTGATAAAGCCGGTCGCTTCGCCTTTGGTCAGGTACCGATGCTTGCCAAATTGTGGCGCAATTGATTGGACACCCATGCGGTACGGAATAAAGGGCGCGGTGACCGAGCCGGTGGGCGCGATCCATAGCAGATTGAGTTCTGGGCGGGACGCGGCCTTGAGCGCTGCTACCTGGCCATAGCCTGTGGAGTCCTTGGAGATGCGCGGGTCACGCACCGCGCGCATCATGGCCTTGAGGTCAATCGGAGCGCTTTGGCGCAGTTCGGCCTCCATCGCGCTACGGGGATATCGCTCCTCATCAACACCGTAGATGCGCGTGACATTAAACGACGCGTCTTGTTCTGGGTCGAACCAGCCCTGTTCGATCGCGAAGCTGATCAAATTGGGCGAGCCCATGTAGTCGGGGTGTTGGGCAAAGTCGAGCGGAATGTCGTGAATGTAGCCGGGGTAGGACATACGGATATCGTCGGGCCCCAGGCGCTCTGCGATCCACAGCCCTTTTCCTCCGGCGAAGTTAATCAGCACCCAACCTTCGTTCTCATCGGCGAACAGATGCGAATTACCGCCATAGGTGGAGTAGCCATGTTCGTTGATCAGCGCACCAATAATCTCCACCGCTTCGCGCGCTGTTGTCGCTCTTTCCATGGCGATGCGCGACAGGTCGCTGTATTGCGGTCCTGTTTGCGGGTTGGGTGTCATGGCGACCAGTTCGGGTCGGGAGGGCGACCACACGTCGCGTGCAGCCACGTTGTGCTCGTTCAGGCCTCCGTTGGTAAGGGGCGGTGGAAACCCCTCGTACTCGGAGTAATTCATGGTCAGGTAGCGTGCCGTGTGCGAGGCTTGGGGGATCTCGATGAACTCACCGGGAATAAAGGCTTTGTCGTTTACGCCGACGGTGATGGTGGCGTCATCAGGATAGGATCGCGCTGGTACGACCTCGAGCCAGTGGCTCGACACTTCATCACCTGACCCACCCAGCAGGACGCTACCGTCTGCGCTCAGGTTTTTGCCGATATAAATGGCATAGCTTGCCCAGGTGTTGCCCGCGAGCAGGCAGCCACAGAGCAGGCCTGCAAGATTTCGATAGGTCATTGGCAGCGACTCCCGCAAAACCGCCCAGGTTGGATTGGTGGTGGCGATACTCTGGCGTCAAGATCTCGATTAGGCAAGCGAGCGCGGTGCCTCTGAGCCAAGGACACGGGCTTTGCCGAGAATGCTTTGCGCGACGGATCGGTGAGTTGCCGCTCGCAAAAAGTGTCGCATTTGTCTGCTGAATGTCGCTTTCGTGCTTATCTTGGGCCAGAATGAGGTCGTTCGGTGCCTACAAGCACCGCGCTCCAGGGTTGGGAGATGGGATCAACTGAGGTTCGCGAGATGAACAATGCGGCGAATGGCTTAGCACGGCGTGCGCAGCGAGTGGGTTTTTTGCTGATGGATCAGTTCACGCTGATCTCGCTCTCCAGCGCGATCGATCCCATGCGCGTAGCCAATTTGCTATCTGACCGGGAGTTGTATCAGTGGCGGTTGATCGGTTCGGGTGAGTCGGAGCAGGTGAGCAGCGACGGTGTCCGGGTGAAGCTCGATCACACCTTGGGCGACGATGTCGAATTTGATCTGGTCATCGTCGTCGGCGGGATCGATATTGAGCGCACCGTGCAAAAAGCCGATTTGGCGTGGCTGCGCAAGCAAGCCCAGCGTGGGGCCCAGATGGGAGCGCTGTGCACCGGGTCTTATGCCTTAGCCAGCGCGGGGTTGCTCAATGGTTATGAGTGCAGTGCGCACTGGGATTGTTTGACGCTACTCACTGAGCAGTTTCCGGGAATCGATTTCAATTCTCACCTATACACCATCGATCGCGATCGTATGACCTGTACCGGGGGTACGGTCCCGTTGCACATGATGCTGGCCATGATGAGTCAACGGCACCCGCAATCACTAGTCGACGGGGTTGCCGATATGCTGGTGTGCGAGCGGCATCGGACCGATGTCGAGATGCAGGTGATTCCAATGTGGTCACGCAAGGTCGAGGTGCAGCCCAAGCTCAAGGAGGTTCTGCAGCTGATGGAGGCCAACCTCGAGGAACCCCTTGCGCTGCAGGACCTGGCAAAATATGTCGATCTCTCCCGTCGTCAGCTGGAGCGATTATTCCTCAAACACCTGCATAGCACGCCTTCGCGTTATTACCTGAAGTTGCGCCTGGACCGCGCGCGTCGGCTACTGAAGCAAACCTCTCGCTCGATTGTTGAGATTACCTCCATGTGCGGCTTTGTATCGACAACGCACTTCAGCCGCTGCTACCGCAAGTACATGGGGGTGTCTCCCAAAAGCGATCGCTCTCAGGGCATACCGGGCGCTTTTCAGATATTTGATTCGGAGTTGCCGCCCGAGCATGCGGAAGCGATGCCTTGACGCCTGCGGAGGTGCAAGTTGATGCTTTCAAAGCGACCCAATCAATGAAGACTTGCCCCGAGACAAACCACTCTAAGCAGTACGTCTCCCATGACGCCTAATTCTGTCGCCTTTGACCAATGGATTCGCTCGAGCTTCGTTGAGTTAAACACTGCCTTGGAGGATATTTACTTCTCCAGTGACGAGCCGGGGTCAGTGGCGGGCAAAGGCGACGCGCTCAAGCAGCAACTGGAAGCTGAGGGGCGCGTTTTCATTGAGGCGCTGCTCGCCGAGGGCAACACCGACGAAGGTTTTGACGCAGGATATGACCTGCTGGGCAACGTGGGTTTTTATATGGCGGCCTGTCGCCGACATGAGATCACCGAGCCTTCGCGCGAAGAGCGCTCCCCTCTGGTCGCGGCATCTGCGCTTGCGATGCAATTGGGTGCCTCCCTGGGCGTGGTACCCAGATTCGCTTCGGCGCATTTGGAAACCCACAACCAGGCCTTTAACGGCGTGTTCAAGTGTTTCACCTCGCTGGAGGATGAGGCGCTTTTCCTGATACACAATACCCGTGCCGCGTTGGCGTACATTCGTGCATCAGACTCGTTGCGGCGCACAATTCCCTTGGGAGTATCGCATCCTGTCACCGCTGATTTACTTCATGCGGCAACTCAGGCGCTTGAGGATGTTTTACGATCCAATGCCGAACTGTTCGACAAGCTCGATACCGATCGTTTTTTTTATTGCATTCGACCTTATTACAAGCCCCACCGCGTCGGATTGCATGAGTATCGGGGCGCCAACGCCGGCGATTTTGCCGGCATTAACGTGATCGATTTGTTGCTGGGCGTGTGTCGTGCCGACGATGCGTACTACTCGCAATTACTGGTAGATAAATTTTTGTTCATGACACCCGAGGATCAACTGATCCTCCGGGACTGTATGCGCAGACCCAGCCTGCTGGATCAATTCCTGGAGCATCTTTCGGACGCCGATGAAGATTGGTTTCAGCACAATCTCAAAGCGTTCTTGGTTACCGCAGAAACGCACGGCAAGACGGCGGTGCAACACCATGAGCTATTGGTCAAAAAGTTTATTGAGCAACCCGCGGCGGAGGGGGATATGACGAATCGCTCGGGCATTACCGCTAGCGGTCCACCGCTTCCTGTGTTGCTCAAGTCGCTACAAAAACTGGCTGACTTGAGAGCGGTAGTGGAGCGCGACGACATCCCGAGCCGATTCAAGGAATTTGCGCAACTGCGAGCGAGCCTCAATAGCCGATGAGTATTCGCGATCAATTTCTTTACGACAGCGGTATTTATCTGCTGAATCATTCGGTGGGTTTACCCCCTGCTGATACCGCTGAGGTTTGGCAGCGCCAATTTTTAGCGCCCTGGCAGGGCGCCAGCGAGAACAATTGGCCGGCGTGGCTGTCGGCGGTGGATGACTTCAGAGACGCGGTGTCGGAGTTGCTGGGAACGCGGCGAGCTGACATTTGCCCGCAGGTCAATTTATCCAGCGCACTGACAAAAATTGTTGGCAGCCTCTCTTTCGAAAAGGGGCGGGAGGGCTTGCTCTGCTCAGAGGAGGACTTTCCGTCCATGGGCTTTGTGCTGGAGCAAGCCTGTACGCGAGGACATTCCCTCCGCTACGTGTCGGCGGATCGCGATCTACAGGATCTCGAGGTGTGGCACGACATGCTCACCGAGGATATCGGTCTGGCACTCGTCACTCACGTACAGTCCAATACCGGTCGGCAGTTGCCCGTGGCAGATATCACCCGGCTTTGCAGCGAACGTGGCATTATCAGCGTGGTCGATATCGCGCAGTCGGTAGGGGTGATTCCCATCGATCTGAGCCAATGGCAAGCAGATTTCGTGATGGGTTCCTGCGTCAAATGGCTGTGTGGAGGTCCGGGTGCGGGATTTCTCTGGGTGTCTCCTGACAAGCTGAATCAGTGCCACCCGCAGGACGTGGGTTGGTTCTCCCACGAGGCGCCTTTCGAGTTCGACATCCACAATTTTAGGTATGCACCCGATGCCATGCGTTTTTGGGGCGGCACGCCTTCGGTTCAACCTTACGTGCTTGCGACCAATAGTGTGAATAGGCTCAACCGCATTGGTATTCACAGTATCCGTGAGCATAACCTAGCCTTAACCGATCAACTCTTGCGTGGGGTGTCCGATGAGCACTGCGTGTCTCCCCGGGATTCTGCGCT
>VMDB01000182.1 GCA_008081075.1 Halieaceae bacterium | reverse complement strand
ATCTTGATCAACCACGATCAGGCGCCGTCGCCACGTTCCTCGGCAAGGCGAAAGCCATTCGGGCGGTCACGTCGCGACAGGCGAGACTCATTTTTGCCCTAGATGCCACCGCCAGCAGAGAGCCCACATGGGAGCAGGCCCGGGCGTTGCATGCCGAGCTCTTTAACGCGGCCTCAACGCCCACCCCCCTCGCGGTACAGCTTTGTCATTATCAGGGTCTTGGGCACTTTCAGCACAGCCACTGGTTAACGCAACCCGCCGCCCTGCTCGATCAATTGAGCACCGTTACCTGCCTGGCTGGCGCGACTCAAATACATCGCGTGTTGCAACACGCATTGCAATCAGGTACGAGCACTCATCCGGTTCGCGCCCTTGTGTTTGTTGGCGATGCCTGCGAGGAGGCGCCGGAAGCACTTTTTGCACTGGCAGGACAATGTGCCATCAAGAAAATACCGATCTTTATATTCCATGAGGGACAGGATCAGAACGCCAGAGGGGTTTTTCAGCAATTGGCGCGTCTCAGCGGAGGTGCCTACGCGCCCTTTGACGTTAACAGCGCAGACGAACTCAGAGCGCTATTGGGTGCTGTCTCGCGCTTTGCAGTGGGTGGCGTGCGGGCGCTAAGAGCGTCCAACACAGAGAAGGACCAGCTATTCTTGGCGCAGCTACCGAATCAGCCCTAGTCACGCGTCAAAACGGTATCATTCACCCACCGTAGTTCTGACGAAGGAGCCTCATAAGCCGTGCCGCGTATTATCCTGCTACTCGCCGTGGTCATCACGCTGAGTCTGTTAATCAGACGGGCGCAACGCCAACCGCCCCACAAGCGCAGAGGCGCTTATCTACAGATTATTCTGGGAGGAGCGTTGGTTGGCGTCATCATCCTTACTCTGATGGGCAAGATGCATTGGGTTGGCGCAGCACTGACCGGACTGCTGGTTATCGCCAGACAAATGCTCCCCGTGCTG
Source organism: Halieaceae bacterium (assembly GCA_008081075.1). Classification (GTDB taxonomy): domain Bacteria; phylum Pseudomonadota; class Gammaproteobacteria; order Pseudomonadales; family Halieaceae; genus Luminiphilus. Next base: position 12,415 of record VMDB01000182.1, on the reverse strand, counting down.
GTGCGCCTGTTGCCCTTTCTCGGTCAATTGCGAAGCCAGGCCTCAAGTAGCGGCGGCAAGCAGTCTGAAGTCAGTTCCCGCATCATCAAAATGACGTTGGACCATGACAGCGGCGAACTGAGCGGTGTCGTACTCGAAGGTTCTTTCAAAGATTGGCTACTCTCTGAACTGGACCGAACCCAGCTCGACACCTTGCTCGACTATTGCGAACAGGAGGACGCCGACTCCGCGCAACTACTGGCAAGCTATATGGAACAACGCTTCCCTGGCGATGATTATGGGGACGAGCGTGAACACCGCAATACGGGGGCCTCTGATGCAGGCGTCTCGCGGACCGAAGCACTCGCCGTCCTCGGCTTAACCGAAGACGCCAGCGAGACAGAGATCATCGCGGCGCACCGCGCGCTGATTCAAAAACTCCACCCCGATCGAGGTGGCAATGATTATCTGGCTGCAAAAATTAATGAAGCCAAGGATTTTTTACTGCGCTAGGTTGTCAAAGCACCAGCCCCAACGACCTTGAACCCGAAGCCTGTCGAGGAGAAAACAGCAATGAGTGGCGCATTTGTGATCTGCAATCAACAAGGACACTACTGGGGCAAGTCCGGACAGTGGGTGACAGGAGCCCACGGGGGTCAGGTCGCGCTGTGGGAGTTTCACGACGACGCAATCAACACGCTGTTTGAATTGGGGTCTAAAGACACCGAATTGCGAGGCGAGGTGCTCAGCGCGCAGACCGAGAATGGCAAACCCAAAAACTTAACCATCAGCGAACACCCGCTACCTAAAATTGACGCACCTGTTACCGAAACCCCACTTGAAATCGCAGACGAAGACCCCACTGATTAAGGACTGTCGCTCCGTCACAAGGATGCTCATCGAATGAGAATATTGCTGTTTTTGGCAACGAATATCGCCGTGCTAGTACTGGTCAGTATTGTTTTTAATTTACTGGGCCTGCAGGGCATTCTCTCGGCCAACGGCGTCGACCTGAACTTAAGCAGTTTGCTTGTTTTCTGCGCGCTGTTTGGCTTCTTTGGTTCATTTGTCTCTCTCCTGCTATCGAAATTCATGGCGAAGCGAGGCACGGGCACTTACATCATTGAGACGCCCCGCAATCGCGAGGAGCAATGGCTCCTTGATACCGTTAAGTCGCTGTCCGAGGAAGCGGGAATCGGTATGCCAGAGGTGGGCGTATTTCCCTCTGACGCCGCAAACGCGTTCGCTACCGGCTGGAACCGCAACGACGCTCTGGTCGCCGTCAGCACCGGCCTGATGCGTCGCTTTGAAGAACGCGAAGTGCGCGCAGTGCTTGCCCACGAGATTGGTCACGTCGCCAATGGCGACATGATTACCCTGACCCTGATTCAAGGAGTGGTGAATACCTTTGTCATGTTCTTCGCCCGCATCATCGGCCATACCGTAGACCGGGTGGTCTTTAAAACCGAGCGCGGCTATGGCTTTGGCTATTACATTGTAACGATCATCGCCGAGATCATTCTCGGCATCCTCGCCAGCATGATCGTGATGTGGTTTTCTCGCCACCGGGAATACCGTGCCGACGCAGCCGGCGCTCAACTGGCGGGGAGCGGCAATATGATCGCGGCTTTGCAGCGCTTGAAAGTTGAGCAAGGCCTTCCCGACGATCTCCCGGGAGAGCTGACCGCCTTTGGCATCCGCGCGGGAGGGCGCTCCGGCCTCGCCGCTTTGTTCAGCTCACATCCTTCGCTGGATGACCGCATTCTTGCTCTGGGGAACCCCTAATGCGCCGTTCTTTGACCTCAATCTTTTGCTTGCTCGGAGCCATAGCCCTTTATCCATTGACTAACGCTCTCGCGGAGGGCAGCCCTGACTACCTTAGCTTTGCCACTGATGATGAAGCGAACACCACAGAGGTATTTCAGAAAGCCAGCCCTGCCGTCGTGTTTGTAACGTCCAGCGAGCTGCGCCGCCAACGCTTTACGCGCAACATCATGGAGATTCCCCGCGGTGCCGGCTCCGGATTTATTTGGGATGCCGCCTCTGGGCTGGTTGTGACGAACTACCATGTGGTGGCCGGTGCTGACCGCCTCACGATCACGACTCAGGACGAGGAAACATTTCAAGCAGAGGTCGTTGGCCACGCTCCGGAGCGGGATTTGGCCGTGCTGCGCATGATCGACCCCCCCGCCTCGCTCACAGCCTTGCCACTCGGAGATTCTTCCGAGCTATCAGTGGGACGAAAAGTGTTGGCGATCGGCAACCCGTTTGGGCTCGATACCTCACTAACCGTTGGGGTGGTCAGCGCTTTGGACCGGGAAATCCAGTCTCCCAGTAACCGCACCATTCGAGGTGTCATTCAAACCGATGCAGCCATCAATCCTGGCAATTCGGGCGGCCCCTTACTCAACTCCCTCGGCCAACTTGTCGGCGTCAATACGGCAATTTACTCGCCCAGCGGTGGCAGTGCGGGCATCGGCTTCGCCATCCCCGTTAACACCGTCATTGAGGTGGTCCCTCAACTCATCGCTTTCGGCAAAATCATGCGGCCTGTGCTCGGTGTAGAACTCGCATCGGACCGCTGGTTGCGCCAATACCGGGTTGACGGGGTCCCTATCGTGAGAACCTATCGCGGATTTCCGGCCGATAATGCCGGCATGGTGGGCGCTAGGCGGGGCAGTAGAGGTGAGGTGATTTTGGGAGATGTTATCACCCATATCGACGGGAAGCGGGTTGCCAGTAACGACGAATTTCTCTCGGCGATGGAAGCGCATCAAGTGGGCGACACCATAAAAATCACCACCACGCGAGAGGGAACGGAGCGGCAGTTCGACGTTGAACTGTCAGAAGTGCAGTGAACCGTCACTCACCCGGATGAGCTGGCCAGCTCGCGGCATCCAGCGCCTCGTCGGGTAGCTGGTCGAGGTAAAAGCGGGGAGACTGCCCCGCATTGACTTGCTCTTCGAACTGGGCGATCAACTGCATTGCGACCGGATAAAGCGCCCACAGCGCCAGTAGGTTCACCAATGCAAGCAAGGCCATCGTCAGGTCGGCAAACCCGAACACGGTGCTCAAATCCTGTACCGCTGCCCACGCAATAAGCAGCAAGACGCTAACGCGGAAAACCAATACCGCGGGACCATCCGGCCGACCAAAATAGGCAATGCTGTTCTCACCGAGGAAGCTGTTATAAGCAATCGTCGTGGTGGCAAACAAGACCAGAGAGATACTCACCAAGGGCTCACCAATGGGGCCCAGATGTTCGGCAACCGCCATCTGCGTCAGGATGACGCCCTGAACACCTTGAGCATCGGGCTGGTAGACCGAGGACAATAAAATGATCAAGGCAGTGGCTGTACACAGGACGATAGTGTCTATGAAGACACTCAGGGACTGCACCAACCCCTGGGTTATGGGATGAGGCACGTCGGCAGCCGCAGCCACGTTGGGCACCGTGCCCAACCCCGCCTCGTTTGAAAAAAGGCCCCGGCGCGCACCTTGTGAAATTGCCGCGGCGATCCCGCCACCAACCGCCTGTTCCAAACCAAAGGCCGAGGTAAAAATCAGACCCAGTGCTTGGGGGATGGCAGAGGCATTCAACACCAGCACCGTTAACGCTATGAGCAGATAGCCCACGACCATCAATGGCACAATTACCTCCGCAAAAAGCGCCAGTCGACGAATGCCCCCGAAAAGAATCACTGCCATCACGGCGGTCATAACCAACCCACTGACGGCGGGGGGCACGCCAAAAGCGGACTCGATTGAGGTGGTTACGACGTAACTCTGAACAGCATTGAATCCGAAACCGACGGTAGCGAGCAGCAACAGACTGTATACCACTGGCAAGACTCGCCAGCCGAGACCGTAACGCATCACGTAGGCAGGCCCGCCACGAAAGGTATCTGAGCCATCACGTCGTTTGTACAACTGCGCCAGTGCACACTCAAACAGACTGGTGGCCATACCCAGGAGGGCAATCAGCCACATCCAGAACAATGCGCCTGGCCCTCCCAACGTAATCGCAACCGCGACACCGGCAATATTGCCGCCGCCGACGCGCCCCGCGATGCTCACCACCAACGCCTGAAAGCTCGATATACCCCGCTCAGAACCGCGCCACTCAATATCTGATAACACGCCCAGTGTGCGTTTGAACAAGCGCAGCTGAACACCCTTGGACCCCAGCGTAAAACGCAGGCCCACCAACAAGAGCGCCACAATCAGAACGTAAGACCACAGCCAGTCCGTAACGGTTAACAGCATGGCGCCTAAAATAATCCTGTAATGAGAATAAGTGCGATCGCGGGTACCACGACCCATCGGGTCAATCCACGCCACGTGCTGTACCAGCTCAGGTCATCTCTCAACTCGTCCTCACTGTGCTCTCGCAGCATGAACCACCCCGTAAAGAGGGCCACTAGCAGCCCGGCGACGGGTAGCAACACCTTGTCGTAGAGTGCCTCTGTTAATTGATTGAAGTTCATACCCAACAGCCGGTAGTCCTCCCAGATGTTGTAACTGAGTACTGAAATGACGCTCAGACTGGTCAAGGATCCAACCACTAACAGCGTACTTCGCTGCCTCGAAATACTCAGTTTTTCCTGCGCCCAACTGGTGACGCTCTCTACCAATCCCACCATGGAAGTGATCCCGGCTAACGCCAACATCAGAAAAAACAGCACCGAAAAAATGCCGCCACCGGGCATTTGCGCGAACGCCACCGGGAGCGTTTGAAAGATCAATCCAGGACCACCTGCCATGTCCAGGCCAAAATGAAACACGGCGGGGAACACCACAAACCCGGCGAGGAGTGCCACCAGCGTATCGGCCATAACAATGGTCGCTGCGCCCTTTGCGATGGAAAAATCGCGCGGCAGATAGGCGCCGTAGGTCATCATGCCGCCCATACCGACACCAATAGAAAAAAATGCCTGTGCCACCGCCGCGAGAAACGTGGCACCTGTCACCTTGCTGAAGTCGGGTGTAAACAACCACTGCAGAGTTTCAATGAAGCCACCGGCGAAATAATTGTAGATGCCCAGTCCGATGAGGAGAGAGAACATCAGCGGCATCATAATAATCACGGCGCGCTCGATACCTGCGGTCACGCCGGCATAGATAATGCCGCCGACGATCAGATTACCGATGAGCGTCCAGATCACCATCGACTGATTATCGTTTAGCAAACCTGCAAAGGTGCTTTCGGCGACCGCCGCGTCAAAGCCTGCAAACCCGGTAATCAGCGCGCGGCCCAAATACCAAAGCACCCATCCCACGACGACCGCATAGGTAATCGCAATCGTGTAGGCGGTCACTACGCCCATCCCACCAACGATCATCCAATTAGTACTTCGAGCGGACTGCCGCGCGACAACAGCCATGGAACGAGGTGGACTACCACCCCCTCTGCGTCCCACCATGAGCTCTGCCATCAGGCAAGGGATGCCTATGGACAGCGTGCACAGCAGGTAAATCGCAACAAAAGCGCTACCGCCATTTTCGCCGGTGACATAGGGAAAGCGCCAGATATTGCCCAAACCAACTGCAAATCCAACCGACGCCATGATAAAAGCAAAGCGACTGGACCATACCGCGTTTCCTGTTGACCCCATCAGTGGGCCTCCTTCACTCATCGTTTAGTTTGACTTAACTCCGTTGCTCGTTGCCGCAACCTGAGTCGGCCAAGCCATCAATTGCGCCGCTCGGCCATCTGAACTGTGTAACACGTTGAGCGCAGTATTTCTTATTATTTAAGGCCCGACAGCACTCACTTCCTGCGCTACTGCACCGTATCCTAGAGACTTAGTAGGTCCCTTCCAAATTGATACCAAAGCCCGCGGCGGTGGGTGTTGCCAGCATGGCGACCGCACCCCGAAAACTGTCATCCAAGGCAACCGGACCCGTCGCCTGCAGGTTAATGCGGTAGGACGCCGGACCCAGCACTACATTTCCTGCAAGTTGCAACGCACCCCCCAAAGTCTTCACAACACCCAGAACCTCACCATCTGCTTCACCCGTATCGATAGCGAGGTGATAAGTACCCAGGGGAATGTCGCCTGACCGGGCGGTCCATACGGCGTTCTCTAGTATCGCTTTACCGGACGTACGCTGAAGTTGCTCTCCTTGTAATTCGATAGTGGAAAACTGACCGGAAAAACGACCGCCGATAAACAGCGGCATTAGCGCGCTCAAAATCTGCGTATCAAAACTTAAGTTGGTATCGGCGAGGGTCAAATCACCGCCTAAAGAGTATCCGAGCCGGGTCTCGAAACGCTGGGCTCCCCACTCACTACTCAGCGAAACGGGGGTGCTCCAAAACAACCGCCAGGGCTCGATGCGCCACGTGACGCTGCCCAATACAATTCGCCTTTCAGTACGACCCCACCAGCATCTCAACGCTTTGCCGGACCAGATAGTCCCCGAAAAACCCGTGACTCCTGCCTGCGCTGGCAAAAACCAACGCACGGCGCTTGCGGGAATCTGAAGCGTCAGCAATACCAACAGCACTCCCGCCGCAATCACGATCCAGGGCCCTTTGCTACGCGACATCACTCAGTTGCCCGCAATGCGAAAGGTTGCATTGACACCGCCGTCGCGGCCCGCACTACTGACCGAAGCATCCATCACTCTAAGGCCCGCGCTACCTTCAATCTGTTCCAGAAATCGCAACACGCCGTCAAACGCCACGCCCTCAAATCGAATCTGCACCTCACCGCGAGAATTCGGTTGCAGACGCTTTACAGCCAAGCCCTGAGCATCGCTCGCCTGACTCAGGGTTTGCGTTAGATTGACCTGACGCCGTCCATCTCCGGCGCGCAAAGCCGCCAGTTGCTCTACTTTAAAATCCACCCTGACGAGTTGCTCGGACAACACCTGGTTGGCTTGGCTCAGACGTGCACGCCGACCATCCAACTCGATCACTACGACCTGAATAAACAACCATCCCAACAAAGCGCCACAGAGCATCAGCAGTGCAATCTGGTCGCGGCGGGATTGGGTTGCAAACCACCGAACCATTAACGAGCCTCCACCCTGAGTCGGGCGACTACACCCTCTTTTCTCGCATTGGAGTTTTCCAATTCAGCGCTAAAGGCGCGTGCTTCAAGCGCCATCCTCACACGCTCAACCGCTTGAAAGCTGGGCGCAGAAAAATTGACTCGCATCTCTTTGCCACCGGTGTAATTGACCGAGGTTAGCTCAATCTCACCGACCTCGGTCATGGCAGAAAGTAGCTCAATAAGTACCGGTGTAAACGCTGATTGCGCTCCAGCTGCACCCAACTCAGCGAGTTGACGATTAAGCTGTTTCTCGACATCAACCACGGCACCCTTAGGATTCACGCGTCGATAACTCTGCTGTATCGCTTCCCGCAGCCGGAGGTCTTCTTTTTTCAAACTGACGTAGTCGACAACCGATACGCCGGTTTTCAGCACAACTGCCACTGCCAGTGCAATCAGCACCGATTGCCAGAGCCGCCACCAACGCGCAAAAGGAAGTCGGGGAGCGAAATCACCCTGCCGCAGGTCGGGCCCTGGCTTTTCAGTATTGGCCAACAGCAGGGCCTCAGATAATCCACCCTGCCGCATCTGCAATCCGCTGTGAAGCGGCTCCGGGATACTGGCCTTTATCGCGGCTTCATCGCCGCCATAAGCCACAATAGACACATGCGCCAAAGGCAAGCTATCGAGCAGCACAGGCAGCAAGCTCCGCTCGATCCGCGTGCCGCTGGCCTCGCCCCATCGCACCAGCACATGGTCAGCCTCAAAAACCAGCGTGCAGTATCCCGCTGACCAGGGTAAACACAGTGCCTCAGAGACCCAGGGCATCTCCTTCAGCGCCTCGGGCAATGTGGACATCCACTGATCCATCGTTTGACGCCGCACAACGGCAACCGCTTGAAGATCATTGTCCAGTGGCGCGCTGGCAAAATGGAGCTTAGCCACATCCTCAAGAAGGGCTTCCTCCAACATAAAAGGAAGTGCCTTTTGTAGATGCTTCAACTCTTCGGGCGCCACCGATAGGGGTAATGTCCTGACACTGTCCGCGGGTAGTGCGAGGCAGGTATTCTCGGGAATATTGTCGGCCTCGCTGACCAACCGCTCGGGTTGATTACCCGGTCGCAGGAGGTACGCAAAGTCCTCATACCACCTGATGAGATTAAAGTTGCTCGGAGTCATGAGCGAAAAGCTCGCACGCAGTGCACGCCTCGATCGGTCGGTGAGCGGCGCATCATAGCTCGCCCTCGGATCGAAAAACAGCGGAGACGGCGCCTGCTGCTGTCCGATGCAGGACAGAAAAAAGATGTCGCTCCCGCGAGACCAACTCAACACTGGCATCCAATAAAAACCAGCGACTGCGCACGCCGAGAAGCGTCTGCAACTCGGTTACCGCTTGCCCCTCGAAGCTCGGATCCGACAGCAAATCCTCGACACTCGTTATTTCGCCCTCCGCACGCATGGCTAGCAGCCTCTCCACCTCGTTAACCGGTATGGGTTCCCATTTATCATCGGCGTTGAGACTCCTCAGAACAGGCAGCGGCGCAGTGAGGATATTAATCTTGGCGCCCGTTTCCGGCCAAACCGTGACCCATGGTCTCAGCGCCTCATACAGACCACTCGTCATACCCCTCACAGCCCTCAATTCGCTGACACTCGCCAATGTCTGGTTTGCCGGTAAGTAAGGGAAGTCCGCATACCGATAGTCCTCTGCTTCGGCGCCATTCTTGCGTTTATCAGAGTCTCTATCGATGAAGTCACTGATCGCTTCAGTCAAAGCCATCGCCTCCTCAAGAGACAATGCTTCCTCGCCGAGCGTCTGCAATAGCCGAATCAATACTTTTTGGCCGGGACCCCATCTTTCCGACACGGTCTGAGTCCCATTTTGAGCCGTTGGGGTAGCGCCCTCCTCCGCCTCATTATCCCCCTTGTCAGAGTCATCCTCACCCGCAGCCTCGCCACTCCCCCCGGGCGAGGCCGCATCAAGCAACAAGTTCAGGTTGAATCGCCCTTGTAAATCCTCAATCTGACCTCGCATCTCCCCTCCTGCATCCAACGGATAGGGGGTAGCGGGCTGTGCCCATAATTCGCCCAAATGATCGGTCGGCGCGTCTACCATGGCATCTTCTCGATTGTCAGCCTGCAGCGCCAACTGCGCCAACCCTTCAGCCCCCAGAAGATAGGCCCACGCCTGCTCTGCAAACAGCTGCTGTGTCCCTCGCTGCAAGGTCAGAGAAAAGTCGCGCTGAAGCCCGACCAATAGCGCGGCTACCAAGGCAAAAACCAACATGGCGACAATCAATGCCGCCCCGCGTTGCGGGCCCGGTAGATCAGATCGCTGGCAGGACATATAAACGGGTAACCTCACCCAGACCCGACACTTCCATCGTCACCTCTACCGCTGCAGGCGGGGGGAGCCCCTGATCAGGCTGAGAGAGATCGGCCACCCAGCTGTCTTCCCAATTCCTGCGATCAATCACGTCGTCACGATTGATCTCCAATGCCGCCACGTTGGGCAAAAATCGCACCTCAAACCGCTCGACCCCATCGAGCACGGCGGTTTCTATGCGCTCGGTACCGGGTGTGATATCCAATACCGGAAAATAACCACGCCACAAGGTTTCTTCCTCAAGCCACCAGTCCACCCGTTGCAACGTACCCCGAGGCGCGCCGGTAGAGTTGTGCCAGCCCGCGCGGGTTACAGTGAGCATATCCCGGGCCAATTCTCCGCCCATGACGGCAGGGGTGCGCTGTCCAAATTCGTCAATCACGGTGCGACTTGCGGTCTGACGGATATCGCGCGATAGCATTGCCATGACCTGACCAATTTCCTGCGCTCTCTGGGCACTGACGCGGAGTCTCTCGGCACTGGCAAGCGCAGCGGACAGCGCGCTATAAGACACCACGGCAACCAAAGCCGTAATCGCCATTGCGACCAGAACTTCGACCAGTGTGAAACCCCTCGCGCCAGGCTTACTCACCATCCTGCGCCGCCCCATGCACCAGATACCCGTCAAGCGAATACAGCGGGGTCATCCGACCGTCTTCTTGATCTGAAACCAGGATCTCATAACGAAAAAACCCCGGCACGCCGGTCTCTTTTCCTTCGCTCCACCAGTACCAGTCGCGACCCGCCAGTTCTTGGGTGCCCGCTATCAAACCCGTCTGTAGCTTGCCTCGTGCGGTCGAGACCAGCCGCAACTCAACCAAACGGTTTGCCGCCACCCACTGCGCGTGACTGCGATCCTCCAGATCGCGCATCCCGTCCAGCTGTTGCGATATCGTCAGCAGCAGTGCAGGGAGCGCCACCGCCACCACGGCGAGCGCCACCATCACTTCGATCAGCGTAAAACCAAAATCGTCGCGCTTCAGTTGCACTATTGCACCTCCACCTCGGCTTCCCCGCGGGGCAAAAGCGTCATCCGGCCCAGCAGATCCCACTCCAAACGATAGAGGATTTCTCCCGTTTTCTGGTCGATCCACTCCAACACCCCGGGGGTCATTTCACCGCCGGCCCAAGCAACGATTTGAGGCGTTGGATTAAGCTCGGGATCATATTTTTCGATCTCAATATCCGGTTGCCCATCCAGCGTTAACACCAGCTCTGTGCCCGCCTCGAAATCGAGTGGCGCGAAGATATCGGCATTCACTCGCGGTGAAGCCCATCCCTGATCAAAGCGCTGCAGCCAAATGCCCTGATAACGCTCGGTGGTGTCCTCGCGCGTGCGCGCAACCAGTAACCCGTGATCACTGGCAGAGAGACCCGCCTCTGTGCTGGCCATTTCCAGGAGATTGGCTACGTATCTGGCCTCGTCGGCCAAGCGAAGATCCGCGCCACCGCGGCCGACATTGAGGGTCACAACACCCGTCAGCAGCACAATAATAAGTACCGCTACCAGCAATTCGATAAAGCTGAATCCGCGCGAATCAGCGCTCATTCCTCGGATTAGCACTAAGCGCTCATCAGGTATCGGCTTCGTTCCAGTTACCGACATCGGCATTCTGCCCCTCTCCGCCCGGTAATCCATCTGCCCCCAGAGAATAGATGTCAATGTCTCTGTTCTCTCCGGGAGAGAGATAAAGATACGGTCGGCCCCATGGATCCATGGGCGTCTCTGCCAGATACCCACCCTGCTTGAAGTTTCTCGGCTCCGGATTCAGGGTGCTGGGAGTCACCAAGGCCTCCAAGCCCTGTTCCGTCGTCGGATACACATAATTATCCAGGCGATAGATTTTCAAGGCTGTCTCAATGGATTTGAAATCTGCCTTGACCTTCTGGATTCGGGCGTCATCGGCGCTGTTGAGCACAGTGGGAGCCACGACGCTGATTAACAGCCCCATGATGACCAGCACCACCAGAATCTCGATCAATGAGAAGCCCTTGTCACGCATCATAATGGATCACCTCACCATCGTATTTAAATCAAATATGGGAAGCAGGATAGCGAGCACAATCGTCAGCACCAGCCCCCCCATAAATACCACCATTGCCGGTTCGAACAGCCCCATCATAGTACCCAATGCCATTTCTAGCTCTCGCTCCTGATTGGCGGCAGATCGCTCGAGCATTTTTTCAAGATCACCGCTGGTCTCTCCGGAAGCAACCATGTGCACCATCATCGGCGGGAAAAACGTCTCTTGGGACAGCGCCCGGCTGAGGCTCGATCCCTCCTGCACACGCCGCGAGACCGACAAGCTGGCGTCTCTCAGCACCAGATTGTTCATCACAGAGCCTGCGATGCGAAGCGCGTGAATCAGTGGCACGCCCGACGCCATCAGTATGCTCAGGGTCGAGGCGAAGCGCGCGCTATCCAAGGCGATAAGAACGCCACTCAGTCCGGGAATCCTCAGCAAAGCGCGATGCCAGCGTTTTCGTGCAGCCGGTGGGCGCAATAACCGTCGCACAGCCCATGCCGCAGCGACAAGAGCCGCCACACAATGCAGGATGTAAAACCGCATAAAGTCGCTAACCCAGATCAACCCCACGGTCAGCGGCGGAAGCGCCTTTTTTGTGTGAGCGAAAATTCCCACCAACTCAGGCACAACAAAAATCATCAACGCTGCCACGACGGACACCGCAACGGCGATCAATACAAACGGATAGATCAGTGCCATCTGGAGTTTCTGGGCGGTATGCTGCCGAGTCTCGGTGTAATGTGCCAACTGCTCCAACACGGGTCCCAACTGCCCCGCCTCCTCGCCCGCGTTGACCATTGCGCGATACATTTCACCGAAGGCGGTGGGGAACTGGTTCAAGGCATGCGCGAGGGTATGCCCCTCTGCCACCTTAGAGCGCACCTCCAGCATCATCGAGGTGATCGAAGACTTGCGGCTTTGCTCTGCCACCGCCGACAAGCATTCATCCAGAGGCAATGAAGAAGCAACAAGGGTCGCAAGCTGGCGGGTAATGAGCGCCAGGTCGCCGGCAGCCAGACGCC
>VMDB01000144.1 GCA_008081075.1 Halieaceae bacterium | reverse complement strand
GATTCGGGTTTGGTTGCTACCTCGTTGTCGGCGTTAAAGCGCTATCAATTGGAGTCTGCCTGGACATGGGAACACCAGGCTTTGGTCAGGAGCCGGACGGTTGCGGGTGACGCGTTCTTAAAACAGTCCCTAGAGGAACTGAGACAAGAGGTGCTGTCCCTACCCAGAGATTCCCAGAGTCTGGCCAAAGAGGTCTGTGATATGCGGGGGAAAATGCGCGCGGAGTATGAGGCGGTAGCGCAGCCCTCGACCCAAGCGCGACTTAAACTCGAGGCAGGCGGTATTGTCGATATTGAATTTGTGGTGCAATACCTGACGCTGGCCCATGCGCACGAGTATCCGGCGCTGACGGCTTGGTCAGACGTCATTCGATTGCTTGAAACACTGGAGAAATTGGAACTGGTGTCGGCTGAGGCGGCCAACACGCTATCCGAGGCGTACCTCGCTTACCGTGGTGCTATCCATCGGCTGGCACTGCGAGGCGAGGCACCGGAAACCGGTGAGGCGACGGATACGCGTTGGAGAAGCCCGGTTATTGCGGTAACAGAGGCCTTATTGCCGGGGCTTCAAGCAAGGTAGAATTCAAAACGGTAAGTCGACGATCAAACCCGCAGCAAAGGAATCCACATGGATCTCTCAACACTTTCTGGCCACATTTGGCTTGATGGCGAAATGGTGCCCTGGCAAGAAGCCCGGGTTCACGTGCTCACGCACACCTTTCATTACGGACTTGGCGTGTTTGAAGGGGTGCGCGCCTATAAGACACCCGATGGCACGAGCATTTTCCGGCTCAAGGAGCATACCGACCGTCTGTTCCGGTCTGCCCATATTCTGAGAATGGATATGCCGTTTGATAAAGAGACGCTAAACGCAGCCCAGCGCGCCGTGGTTCGCGAAAATGGGCTCGACGAGGGTTATATCCGACCGATGTGTTTTCTCGGCTCCGAGGGGATGGGGTTGCGCGCTGATAATTTGAAAACCCATGTCATGGTGGCGTCGTGGCCCTGGCCGTCTTATATGGACCCGGAGGCCAGAGACCGCGGTATTCGCATCGCGACATCGAGTTATACCCGACATCACGTCAACATCACCATGTGCAAAGCGAAGGCTAACGGCAATTACATTAACTCCATTCTGGCGCTGCGGGAGGCTATGGATGCCGGCTTTGAGGAAGCCTTGTTACTCGATAACGAGGGTTACGTGGCAGAGGGCAGTGGCGAAAATTTCTTTTTGGTTCGTGACAACGTGCTTTACACACCTGAACTGACGTCTTGTCTTGAGGGGATTACCCGGGACAGTATTTTGCGTATCGCAGCTGATCAGGGCCTCACGGTTAAGGAAAAACGCATCACGCGGGACGAGGTTTACGTGGCGGATGAGGCGTTTTTTACCGGCACAGCGGCTGAAGTCGTGCCCATTCGCGAGCTCGATCATCGCACGATCGGCAGCGGCGTACGCGGCCCGGTGACGGAAACCCTGCAGCGGATTTACTTTGAAGCAGTGCGGGGTGCTCAGCCAAAGTATGCGGACTGGCTGGCGCCCGTCGCGAACTAGAGCGATACAGCAACCCACATAGTGGTGGGCGGTATAAAGCGCCAATGGCGATCTGGTGGCGGGTCGATGTGTCGCTGGACGCTAAGGGGATCGCTACGGTCTCCTTAAGCACCGCGACGGTAGAGGAATAATACAGATGGAAAGTCTTCCCGGCGGTATACAGTACCGGCATTGGCCGGTTTCAAACGCCAAAGCCTGTGTGTTGCTGGTGCACGGTTTGGCCGAGCATACCGGCCGTTACCAGCGATTGGCCGCGCGCTTCAACAGCGCCGGCATTGCTGTCGTGGGGCCCGATCATATTGGGCACGGTGCTTCGCCCGGCGTGAGGGCCCATGTACGACAATTTTCTGAGTATCTCGAGCCGCTGACGGCGCTGCGCGAGCGCATAGAGACGTGGTATCCCGCTACACCGGTATTCTTGCTGGGGCACAGTATGGGAGGATTAATCGGTGCCCATGCGTTATTGGTGTCCCAGCAGTCCTATCGCGGCGCCATGTTCTCGGGCCCCGCCTTTACGGCGGTGGATCCCGTCGCGGCGCCAGTGATCTGGATCGGCCGGCTTTTGCGCTACGTGTTGCCCAAAATGGGGATGCTGGCGCTTAACGCCGAACAGGTCAGCAGAGACCCCGCCGTCGTTGCCGACTATATCGCCGATCCACTCGTCTATAACGGCAAGATCACAACCTCGCTAGGGCTTGAGATTCTCGATGCGATGGAAGTGGCTGTTGCGCGCGCAGGTGAAATCACCCTGCCGGTTTATATTGCCCACGGAGACGCCGATGTGATGGCGGGCCCGGAGGGTTCAACCGCCTTCTTTGAATCCCTGGGTAGCGCGGATAAATCCCTCGATTTTTGGCCCGGGCTTTATCACGAAATTTTCCATGAGCCAGAGTCAGAAGAAGTTATGGCCCGTTATGTGAGCTGGCTGGAGGCCCATTTGTGAGAGGTGCCCGCGCGCTGGTCCTTGGGGCCGGCGGCCAGCTGGGGCGCGCGCTCATGGCAACCGCTCCCGAGGGTGTGTCGGCGACGGGGGTGACCCGGCATGAGTGCGATATCTCAAATCCCGATGCTGTGCGGCAATGCGTGGCTGAATGTGACCCGGCTTGGGTGATTAATGCCGCAGCCTATACCGCGGTTGATGACGCGGAGGATGTTCCGGACACGGCATTTGCCGTTAACGCTGACGGGCCGCGCTACCTGGCCCAAGCCTGCGCCGCGAGCGGTATTCGATTACTGCATGTATCGACGGATTTCGTATTTGATGGCAAGACAGGGTCGCCCTATGCGACGGATGCCGTAGCCGCGCCGCTCGGGGTGTACGGTGACAGCAAGTGGCGTGGCGAGCGGGCGGTTGCTGCCAGTGGTGCGAATCATGTGATTGTGCGCACGAGCTGGGTGTATGCGCCGTCAGGACGAAACTTTGTGCTGACCATGCTGCGCCTGATGCGTGAGCACAAGGTGGTGCGTGTAGTGAATGACCAAACGGGCGCACCCACGCTGTCGCGCGGGCTTGCCGAGGTTTGTTGGTCCTTGGTGCGACACCCGGAGGCCCGGGGCGTGTTTCATTGGTCTGATGCCGGAGCGATTACCTGGTACGAATTTGCCTGCGGCATTCGCGACGAAGCTCTCTCGCTGGGACTTCTGACGGCGCCCGTCAGCGTTGAGCCCATCCCAACGGAAGCTTTTCCTACCAAGGCGAAACGGCCCGCCTACAGTGCGCTGGATGCCAGTGGCACCGTCGCCACCTTGGGGGTGGCGCAACGGCCCTGGCGCGAAGGCCTGCGAGACATGCTAGGGTCGCTCGCGATGCAGGGAGGTGTGTAGCAGTGACGCAGTCTTTGATGGTGACGGGTGGCGCGGGCTTTATCGGAGTGAACTTTGTTTACCACTGGGCAGAGGCGCATCCCAGCGACACACTGGTGGTGCTGGATGCGCTCACCTACGCCGGCAATCGGGACAGTCTTGCACCCCTGGAACAGGCGGGCCGTATCCAATTTGTCGAAGGCGATATCTGCGACGCCGCTTTGGTTGAGGGCGTGATAGCCGCACACGAGGTGAGCACCATCGTCCATTTTGCCGCGGAGAGTCACGTTGACCGGTCTATTACCGGGCCGGATGCCTTTATCCGAACCAATCTTGAGGGCACGCATACGCTGTTGTCTGCCGCGCGCCAGGCCTGGTTATCGGGGTCGGGTAGGGAACATCGTTTTCACCATGTTTCCACCGACGAAGTCTATGGCTCCCTCGGGGCGAGCGATCCGGCTTTTACCGAGACCACCCGTTATGAGCCTAATTCACCGTACTCGGCCAGCAAGGCGGGTAGCGACCATTTGGTGCGGGCTTACCATCACACCTACGGGCTCAACGTCACGACCAGCAATTGTTCCAACAACTATGGTCCCTACCACTTTCCCGAAAAGCTGATACCCCTGTGTCTGACGCGCATTCTTGATAGTGGTCCATTGCCCGTGTACGGCGACGGCAGCAATATCCGAGACTGGCTGTATGTGGAGGATCACGCCCGCGGGATTGCCCGAATTCTTGAATCTGGCACGGTGGGCGAGGTATACAACATTGGGGGCCACAACGAATGGGCCAATCTCGACATTGTCAGGCTGCTCTGTCAAATGATGGATGAACGGTTTGCGGCAGATGAAGCGCTCGCGATCCGTTTTCCCAAGGCGCCGCAGGCGCGGGGTGAGAGTGCCGCGTCGCTGATTGAGTTTGTTAAAGACCGCGCGGGTCACGATTGGCGCTACGCCATTGACGCGACAAAGATTGAGCGCGACTTGGGGTTTACACCGCAAGAGACTTTTGAGACCGGGCTTGCAAAAACCATCGACTGGTACCTGAACAATGAGGCCTGGTGGCGCTCCTTACTCCAGTAATCCCCTGTCGCGAGATCGCGCGGGCCCCCACGTCTTCCTATACCCGGCATGCTGAACCCGGTATGGGCCTGCGTCGATAGCGGTATTGCCTTGGGGTAGCGAGACTTTCCGGGTCTCAATTTAAGTCGGGGTAAAGCGGGATGGCCTCCCAAGGAAGGCCGTTGCGATCCTTGTCCGAGAGTATGGGGGCGTGGCCTGACACCAATGGCCATTCAATGCCGACGGTGGGGTCATCCCACGCCAGCGAGAGCTCGCTCTGCGGGTGATAGACGTCGGTACATTTATAGAGGAAGTCTGCGGAGGGCGTCATCACCAGAAAGCCGTGGGCGCACCCCGGGGGAATCCAGAGTTGTTCCTGACCTTCCTCGGTCAGCATGACCCCGTGCCATTGCCCGCAGGTAGGTGAGTTGGCGCGGCAATCGACTACCACATCAAATACTGCCCCTGAGCTTACCCTGACCAACTTGCCCTGGGGCTTTTCGGTCTGCAGATGCAGGCCGCGTAAAATACCCTGGGTCGAGCGACTGTGATTGTCCTGCACAAAGGGTAGATCAATGCCCGCTGCTGCGTAGCGCTCGGCATGCCAGGTTTCGAGGAAAAATCCGCGGGTGTCACCGTGAACAGTGGGCCTGATAAGGCTGACCCCCGCGACCGATGTGGCTTCAATCTCCATCGAACAGCGGGCCCTCATTGCTGATGATCGCTTCTAGATAAGCGCCGTAACCACTTTTGACCAGAGGGGCGGCCAGTGCCAGAACCTGCTCGGCGCTGATGTATCCCAAGCGATACGCAATCTCCTCCAGGCACGCGACTTTGAGACCCTGGCGTTCTTCGATGACCCGTATGAAATTGCCGGCATCCAGTAGAGACTGGTGGGTACCGGTATCGAGCCATGCCGTGCCCTGACCCATCACCTCGACTTGCAGGCGGTTCTCGGCGAGGTAGTGTCGATTGACGTCGGTGATCTCGAGCTCACCCCGGGCCGATGGCGCGATGTTTTTAGCGATGCTCACGACTTCATTGTCGTAGAAGTAAAGCCCAGTAACCGCGTAGTTTGATCGTGGTTGTGTCGGTTTCTCTTCGATCCCGATGGCGCGAGCCTCGTTATCGAACTCCACGACGCCGTAACGCTCCGGATCCTGCACGTAGTAGGCAAATACGGAGGCGCCCTCGGTGCGCTGTGCAGCTCGGCGGAGTTTGTTGCTCAGACCGGAACCGTAAAAAATATTGTCGCCCAGAATGAGACAGACCGGGTCTCGACCAATAAACGTCTCGCCCAACAAGAATGCCTGAGCCAGCCCATCCGGGCTCGGTTGCAGGGTGTACTGGATGTTGATCCCCCACTGCTTCCCGTCGCCGAGAAGATCAGCATAGGCCAGTTGATCTCTTGGAGTAGTAATGATCAGTACATCTTTGATGCCTGATTGCATCAGCGTTGCCAGCGGGTAATAAATCATGGGCTTGTCGAACACGGGCATTAGCTGCTTGCTCACCGTGGTCGTCAGCGGATGCAGGCGGGTTCCTGATCCACCGGCGAGGATGATGCCCTTGTATTGAGTCTGCACGGCAGCGTTGGACCTAAGCCTGAGAGGGGGCTCAGTTTATCCTTCGATGGCGGGGTTGGCGACCCGAGGGTACAATCCCGTGCCTCATCGGTGACTCAGGCGCTCGCCGCCCAAAATATGGCACAATAACTGCCATAACTTGCGTTTTCCCGGAGTTTGTTATCAACGCACCCCTGCCTTCAACCGGTATCACTCCGGACGCGACGAACCCGATTGACGCGGCACTTTTGCGTATTGCGCTTCTGGGGTATCGCTCCGCCCCTTTCTCCGGCGGACAGGGGGTCTATCTCCGCTATTTGAGTCAGTCGCTACAGGCATTGGGTCATCAAGTGACCGTAATTTCTGGGCCCCCTTATCCCGATCTGGTTGCCGGGGTGGTGCTCGTGAAGTTGCCCAGTCTCGATCTGTACTCCCGGGATCTCTGGTCCGTTGGGAGAGAGGAGCTGCAAAACCGATTGGGCCGGAAAGAGTGGTTGAGCAAGCTGTCTGGTGGATTTGCAGAACCCTGGACCTTTGGCGAAAGAGCCCGTGATTGGTTGCTGGCGAACGCGGCGCAGTTCGATGTGATTCACGATAACCAAACTTTGGCTCCCGGGATTCTTGACCTGCAGCAAGCGGGTTTGCCGGTGGTGACGACGGTCCATCATCCCATTACGCGAGATTTACGCGTCGCTCTGGCGGGCGAGCCGATCTGGTGGCGGCGGCTCTTGATTCGCCGCTGGCATTCTTTCCTGGCGATGCAGACGCAGGTGGCGGCACAGTTGAACCACATCGTGACGGTATCGGCTGCTTCGGCCATCGATATTGCCACCGACTTTGGGGTGCCGCCGAGTGCCATCCGTATCGTGCCCAATGGCGTCGATATGTCATTGTTTCGACCGCTGCCCACCGTCGCGCGTAATCCGCATCAGATTATTGCCACGGCCTCTGCGGACGCGCCGCTAAAGGGTCTATCCGTTTTGCTTCACGCCTTTCATTCATTGTGTGCAACGCGGCCGGATCTCCGCTTGGTGCTGATTGCCAGACCAAGGTCCGGTGGTGACACCGAAGCCCTGATCAATCGTTTGGAGCTGTCTGAGCGTATCCGGTTTGTAAGTGACGCCAGCCACGATGACATCAACCGGCTGTATGCCGAGAGCGCAGTGGCGGTTGTCCCGTCGCTTTATGAGGGCTTTGGCTTGCCTGCGGTAGAAGCGATGGCCGCGGGCATTCCTCTGGTGTCGAGTGATGGTGGCGCGCTGTCCGAGGTGGTTTCCGACGGCGGCCTGCAGGTCCCCGCAGGAGACAGTGCGGCGCTCGCTCAGGGCCTAGAGGCAGTGTTGTCACAACCGGCGTTGGCGAGTGATCTCGCTGCCAGAGGGTTGATGCGGGTAAAAACGCATTTTTGTTGGTCAGTTTGTGCCGAGCAGATGGTTAGCTTGTACCGAGCTTGCATTGAGCGATGCTGACCATCGATTTGAACAGGTTGGCATTAACCCCCGGGCAGTTGTGTCTCGATATCGGGTGTGGTGAGGGTCGCCATTCACTGGCGGCGTATGCCTTTGAGGGCGTTTATGCGCTGGGCCTTGACCTTTCTACACGGGATCTTGCGACCGCATCCAGTCGTATTGTGGATATGCAAGCCCATTACCCAAAGGGAGAAATCGGGTTTGGTGTGGGGGATGCCACCCGGTTGCCGATTGCCGATGAGCGGGTTGATGTGGTGATCGCCAGTGAGATTCTTGAGCACATCCCCGATTACCTGCAGGTCTTACAGGAGGCCATGCGTGTTTTGAAACCCGGAGGCCAACTCTGCATCAGCGTTCCGCGCCAGTGGCCTGAATGGGTGTGCTGGCAATTGAGCGAAGGTTATCGCACGTCCCCGGGGGGCCATATTCGAATATTCGATGCAACGCATTTGCGTCGAGAGGTAGAGCGCTTCGGCTTTTTGTATGGCGGTCGCGGCAGCGCCCATGCGCTTCACGTGCCGTATTGGTGGCTTAAATGCCTCTTCTGGGGGCGGGCGAGCGAGCCCTGGATTCTCAGGGCGTATCACCAATTTCTGGTATGGGATTTGATGCGGCGCCCGTGGCTGACGCGGGCAATAGACGCTTTGCTCAACCCTTTCATGGGCAAGAGCGTGGTGATGTATTTCTCCAAGCCAGCCGCTGGGGAGAGCGGTTTATGAACGCGCCCTTCTCGCGTTTTCGGACTTTCCCGATTCAGTGGCTTCGTCCGACCGTCGATTTTTTGCTCACCAGCCAGAAGCCATCGGGCGAAATTCCCTGGTTTGATGGCGGGCACACAGATCCATGGGACCACACCGAGGCTGCGATGGGGCTGAGTATTGCCGGAGAGCTTGATGCCGCGGAGCGCGCCTATGCCTGGTTAGCACAGAGCCAGCTGGAAGACGGCAGTTGGTGGGCCTGTTACCGCGACGGGAGCGCTGATCCGGCCGTTCAACGCCGCGAAACCAATTATGTGGCGTATGTCGCGACGGGCGTCTGGCATCACTTTCAAATTACCCGCGATCAACAGTTTCTCGAGCGCCTTTTTCCTACCGTGGTCAGGGCACTGGAGTTTGTGCTGCGGTATCAGGGGCCTGACGGAGAAATCGATTGGGCGGTAGATCCTGCTGGCGCGCCATTGGGTGACGCGCTGGTGACAGGATGCAGCTCCATTTATAAATCTTTGGAGTGCGGCATCCTCATTGCCGAATGCTTGGCTGAACCCAGTGCGCTATGGCGAGATGCCAGAACGCGCTTGGGTCATGCATTAACCGCGCGTCCGGACCGGTTTGACCGGACCTGGGAGTCGAAATCGCGTTACGCCATGGACTGGTTTTATCCTATTTTGGCCGGTGTGGTGAGGGGCACTTCGGCCCAAGAACGACTCGATCAGCGGTGGCACGAGTTCGTAGAGCCCGGGATAGGCTGTCGCTGCGAGAATCATCAGCCCTGGGCGACCGTAGCGGAGTCCTGCGAATTGGTGCTGGCGCTGCTGGCGGCAGGGCGTCGTCAGCAGGCGCTGGAACTCTTCAACTGGTTGGTCCAGTGGCGCGATACCGATGGTGCCTGGTGGACTGGATACCAGTTTGAGGAGTCAGTGTTGTGGCCCCTGGAAAAACCAACCTGGACTGCTGGGGCGGTCTTGTTGGCGATTGATGCGCTCACCGGGCATACCGCAGCCAGTGATTTGTTTTTAGGATCTACTGTCGACGACCCTCACCAGCAATAGGGCGGGTCGGTGTCGTCGGCCCCACTCAGGCGGCGATTCTCCTGAAGCCCCTCAGGCAGCCCGTACCCCCCAGGGGTTCAAACAATCCAGACTGCAACGCTAAGCGCCATATGGCGAAGGGTGCTTGACCCCCCTCTGCTGGATCCGGGAATACGTCGTGTATGGCGAGAATGCCACCGGGTAGCACTCTAGGCGCCCAGGCGCGAAAGTCTGCTAGCGCCGCCGAGAGACTGTGCCCGCCGTCGATGAACACCATGCCCAGCTGGCCGGACCACGACCGAGCAAAGTGCGTGCTTTGGGTGACCACGGGGATCACTTCATTTTCCAGGCCGGCGCGTCGAATATTGCGGCGGAACATCGCCAAGGTGTCGACGTTGCCGCTGTCATCGACCAGCGCACTGTCGTGATGGCTTTCTCCTGGCTGATGCTCCTCTGAGCCCCGATGATGATCAACGGCAAACACCACGCCTCGTTTTTCTCTTGCAGCTTGAGCGAGCCATATCGTTGATCGCCCACAATAACTGCCGATCTCCAGTAGTGGCCCGAGCATCGCCGCGTTGAGCGCCCACGTGTAGAGTTGGAGGCCCTCTTCGTCTGGCAGGAAGCCGGCGACGTCAGTGTCGGGTGGCTGCGGCACAGTTAGCCTATCCTTCGATCAACAGGAGCGGTTATTGTCCAAGGGTACTCTAAGCGCTCCGCCGAAGGTTGATGTGCTGATTGAATTCCCCGGGTATTGGGCCCTTGCATATCAGCGCGAACGTCTTTGATTGGAATGGTCGCAGACCGTTACGTACTTACTGGCCGCCCGATGCGGTTGCTGCAGGGGGAGCCAGCAAAAATCCTTCCAGTCTTGCGATATCTTCGGGAGATAGCGTGCCCGCTACTTCTTTCAGACGCAGAGAATTGATGACAAAGTCGTAGCGGCTATTCGCGTAATCTCGCTGAGCGGCAAACAGTCTATCTTGCGCGTTGAGCACATCGACGATGTTCCGTGTGCCGACTTCGTATCCCGCCTGGGTGGCGTCGAGCGCACTTTGAGTCGAGATAATCGCTTGTTTGCGCGCCTTTACCCGCGATACGTCGGACATCACCGTCATGTGAAGCGACCGCGCCTGGGTTACCGTGTTGCGGGTGAGATTAATCCGAGATTCCCGCGCTACATTGAATTGTTCTGCCGCCCTGCGGCGATTGGCGCTGATTGAGCCGCCGGCAAATAGTGGAACGTCAAAGCGGATCTGCCAGGTTTCGTTTGTTTGATCCGAGTCCGGGTCAAAATTAAATAAGCTCTCGGGGTCCTGTCGGATGCTGCCCGTGGTCTCAGTGTCTTGGTAGCGATAGGTTGCTGTAACGGTCGGCGCGTGCCCCATCTTGAGGGACGTCGCGTTTTGTCGGGCGGCTTCTTCTGCGAATCGCGCAGCGGCGAGCTGGTTATTGTTCTCTAGCGCAAAATCCACCCACGCGCTACGGTCGCTGGGTTCGGGGGGGCGGGGATCAAACTCAGCGCCCAATACATACAGCTCGCCGGGGGGTTGGCCGGTGAGTACCGACAGGTTCTCCTTTGCAACCGCTACATTATTTTCATCAACAATGCGCGTCACCTGCGCGAGATCTCGTGCCGCCTCGGCCTCGTAAACATCGGTAATAGCAATAAGGCCCACCTCAAAGCGTTGTCGCGTTTGTTCCAATTGCCGTTCGAAAGCGCGCTCTTGCGCCAAAGACGCCCGCAGGTTGTCCTGTGCGCGCAAAACGCCAAAGTAGGATTGAACCACCCGCACGATGAGGTCTTGCTGGGCGGCAGACAACGTCGCCTCAGCTTGCAGTGATGTCTCTTTTCCGGCCCGCCAGCCAAACCAGGCCGACAAATTGAACAGCGTTTGGGACAGGCTGACGTCGTAGCCGTCGGTGTCGGTATTTCTCGTAGAGGTCACGTCAATCGTATCCAGCTGGTTGGTCTCTGGATTGAGATAAACGTTGGGAGATGTCGTGTCAGTTTCCGAGTCGGTGATGGAATAGCCCGCCCGCGCCTGAGGCAAAAGAGGTGCCAGCGCGAGCTTTTCTAGCTCGATGTCAGCATTGTATTGCGCCACTCTGGATTTCAGCAGTGCGTCGTTCTCCAAAGCCAACTCATAGATATCTACCAGTGTGTCTGCCGAAGCGGGCCCAGCAAGCAGGCTGCATAAGGCGAATAGAGGCCCTATAAAGGGGGAGCTGATTTTCGGAGGAGCATTTTGCATGGTGCCATCGATCTCGATCTGACGCGGGTCGAAAGTTTACCACTCTGACCCGCGCTTTTGCGGGGGAAAGTCCACAACTTTTTGCTTGTTCGCGCGGCGTCCGGCCCTTGCTACACTTGAGGCTATGGCGAATAAAGTCGAAAACAGTCGCGCGCGCCGACGCAAGCGTGGGGGATACCAGATAGACCTGTCTGACCTCCATGCCCAGTGCGAAGCGAACTACCATCGCTTGATGCGGCTCTTTCCTGAGTATGAGCGGCAGAGCGAGTGTGTTTTTGCCGCAGGTAACGTTTCTGTTGCCCTAGAGGTCACCGCGCGTGACCGCTATACCACCGACATGCGTTTAAGATATCAGGCCACGACACTCGGCCTGCCGAAAACCAATTACTTTGATTTGCGTCTTTATCACGACGCCCGAATGGCCGAAGTCGTTCATTGCAGCACGTCGCAGCGCTTCGAGGCGCGGTACCGGTACCCCAATCCCCTGATGTTGCAGCAGGACGAGAAATTTCAGCAAAACCGCTTTGCTGCTGAGTTGATGGAGTTTTGCCTGGGCTTTGGCAGATCACTCGAGCCCACCTTGGCGAACGCTGATATCAAGCGCCCATGACCGGTCTCAGTGGCGAGGCCACCCTCAATGCGAGCCCCGTTTGCCGGGTAATCCAGCTGTCCGATACGCACCTGATGAGGGACCCGGGTGGCGTTCTGGTGGGTATTGATACTGACCGCTCGCTCGCTGCGGTGTGTCGACTGATTGCTCAGCAATCAGGGATTGACGCGCTGCTGCTCACGGGCGATCTCGCGGGGGATGAGTCCGAGTCTGCCTATAGTCGCTTGCGGGATGGTTTGGCGGCGTTGCAAGTTCCCAGCTTCTGGTTGCCCGGGAATCACGATGCGCCCGAGCGGCGATACGCGGGTTTTGAGACGCACTTTAAGCGACATATCCGTTGCCCTCACTGGGATATATTGATGTTGAATACCCAGCGGCCGGGTGAGGTCGCCGGTTGCCTCGCCGAGGCCGAGTTGAAGTTCCTCGCATCTGCTGTGGAGCGCAGTCTCTCAAACCGCAGGCCTTTACTGGTGGCAACCCACCATCCTTTGGCCGGGGTGGGATGCCAATGGCTCGATGAACAGGTGGTAAGAAACGGCGCCGAGGCGCTCTCCATTCTGGAGCCGCTCGGAGAGCGTGCGGTCGTGATCTCAGGCCATGTGCATCAGGAGACGTCGCAGGTGCATAATGGCGTGCGTTGTTTCACCGTACCCTCAACTTGCGTCCAATTTGCGCCGGGTTCACAGCAGTTCAGGGTCGATGATCTAGCACCGGGCTGCCGTTTATTGGAGTTATATGAAGACGGTCGCTTCGAGACGCAGGTTCTGCGGGTGGCCGATGAATCGTTCCCGGTTGATTGCCTGTCGACAGGATATGCGTGATCAGCTACCAAGCCCCATCGCTTGTTAAATAGCGATTTACCCAGCGGCCGGTTGTAGCCCGACTGCCGTCAACCAATATGAAATGTACTGAACTATGACGCAATACAACGCCGATTCGATAGAGGTTCTCACTGGTCTCGAGCCGGTGCGCAAGCGACCGGGCATGTATACCGACACGACGCGCCCGAATCATCTGGCGCAGGAGGTCATCGATAACTCGGTAGATGAGGCGCTCGCCGGCCACTGCAGTCAGATCGACGTTACGCTGCACAGCGATGGTGGACTGAGCGTCGTTGATGACGGGCGCGGCATGCCCGTTGATTTGCATCCGGAGCAGAAGCTGCCAGGGGTGGAAGTGATTCTGTCGACACTCCACGCGGGCGGAAAGTTCTCCGACAAAAGTTACCAGTTCAGCGGCGGTCTGCACGGTGTGGGTGTCTCGGTTGTTAATGCGCTGTCTGAACGACTCGATGTCACCATCCGGCGCGGCGGCGAGGTTTAC
>VMDB01000194.1 GCA_008081075.1 Halieaceae bacterium | reverse complement strand
CGCGCCCTGTCGAGAGAGGGTTATCGCGTATTGACGCTCGACATTGATGCCCACGCCGTCGCGGCATTCGAATCCGAATTTGGCGCCGGCACCGCGTCGCTTTGCGATGTTTCCGACGCGGGGCAGGTCGAGGCCGCCTGGAGCAAACTGATGGCGTCTTCAAACCGGGTCGATGTGCTGATGAATAACGCGGGTATTGCGGGGCCGCAGCAGCCGGTTGAGGAGATTGCTGTTGAGGCCTGGCAGCAAACGCTTAATACCGACCTCAGCAGTATGTTTTACCTGACGCGCCTTGCTATACCCACAATGAAAGCGCAGCGCGGTGGTCTCATTCTCAATATGTCTTCCAGTGCAGGGCGCTATGGATGCCCAAATCGATCGCCGTATGTGGCAGCGAAATGGGCAGCGATTGGACTGGCCCAAACCTGGGCCATGGAGTTGGGGCCCTGGAATATTCGGGTCAACGCGCTTTGCCCAGGCAGCGTGGGGGGTGAGCGTATCGAGCGCGTTATTCAAAAGGATGCCGAGGAACGTGGCGTTGACCCTGACGCGATTCGTACTGTCTACCAGCGTCAGAGCTCACTCCGAGCCTTCGCCAGTGCAGAGGATATCGCCGCCATGGTCTGTTTTCTTGCGGGGCCGGGCGGGCGCATGATCTCGGGCCAAACCATTGGCATCGATGGGCACACAGAGAGCCTTGCTAACTGGC
Source organism: Halieaceae bacterium (assembly GCA_008081075.1). Taxonomy (GTDB): domain Bacteria; phylum Pseudomonadota; class Gammaproteobacteria; order Pseudomonadales; family Halieaceae; genus Luminiphilus. The sequence continues at coordinate 12,746 of VMDB01000194.1, read as the reverse complement.
TGGATGACTAGGGGCGCGCTGATGAAGGCAGTTTGGTTTGAGCGGTTTGGCGCGGCGGCGGAGGTACTGGAATTCGGTGACTGGCCGACGCCTGAGCCCGGTCCCGGTGAGGTGCTGGTCACACTACAGACAACCGGGATCAATCCGTCCGATGTGAAAAAGCGAGCGGGGGCGTTTCCGAATTTGCTGGATGACGGTCCGGTCATCCCCCACAGCGATGGTGCGGGCATCATTACCGAGGTCGGTCCCGGGGTTCCTGCCAGCCGCGTCGGTGAGCGGGTGTTTGTGTATCAGGCGCAATACGCGCGCCAGCTGGGTACTGCCGCGGAATGTGTTGCCATAGACAGTGCACGTGCGCCATTGCTACCCGAGAACACCCCGTTTGAGGCGGGGGCGTGTATCGGTATCCCGATAATGACCGCGCATCGCTGTGTGTTTGCCGATGGCCCGGTTGCCGATCAGTGGATACTCGTTACGGGCGGTGCCGGAAGAGTGGGGCACTATGCGATTCAGTGGGCACACCGGGCCGGCGCCCGTGTTATCGCCACGGCCAGCAACGAGGTGGATGTAGCGGCGTGTCGGGCAGCGGGTGCCGAAGCAGTGGTCAATCATCGCGAAGCCGAATGGGGGAAGGCGGTGCTGGATCTGACCGGTGCCCAGAAGATCGATCGGGTGATTGATGTGGAGTTCGGCGCCAATCTGCCCGAGCTGCTGCACTGCGTGAGGACTGGCGCCACGATTGCGACGTACTCCAGCACCGTAGTGCCCGAGCCTGCGCTGCCCTTCAGGACTATGATGTTCATGGACCTCACGGTTCGCATGGTCATTGTGTATGCCATGCCAGAAGAGGCCAAGGCGCGGGCGGTGGCAGATACCCAAGCTGCTCTGACTGAGGGCGCTCTGCAGCATCGCATTGCCGAGACGCTGTCATTTGAGCAGATGGCAAAGGCCCACGAGGTCATTGAAGAAGGGAGCGTGCGCGGATGCGTTGTCGTGACGATTTAGTTTTCGGGTCAAGTCGCTTTGTGCGCGCGCTGCTGGCCGGCATGTTGGCGGTATCGGGCATGCTGGGCCTTACCGGTTGCGGGACGGAGCCGGGCTCACCCTCGGTACAACTGGGTAACACCGTCGTTACCGGAGTTAGCGAGGCTAACGGTATCGCCGCGTTCCTTGGGCTGCCGTTTGCCGCCCCGCCGGTTGGCGAGCTGAGATGGGGAAAGCCTCAGCGCTGGCAACCCGACGGCATGCCCATCGACGGTACCCAGTTTGCGCCCGCCTGTATGCAAACGGATAGCGGTGTCGAGTGGTACCGCGGCATGATGGCGCGGGTCGGCATTGACCCCAGTCTTATGATTGCTCCGGTGTATTCCGAAGATTGCCTGTACCTCAACGTGTGGACCGATCTGGAGGCCGAGGCGCCCCTTCCGGTAATGATTTACATCCACGGTGGTGGCAACACGGGGGGCTGGAGTTACGAGCCCAACTATCATGGTGAGCAGCTTGCACGACGGGGTATGGTCGTTGTCTCCGTCGCTTATCGTTTAGGGATATTTGGCTGGCTCAGCCATCCTGATATGGAGATTAAAAATCCGGCACTGCATGACCTCGCTGCGAGTCTCGCGTGGGTGCATGAGCACATTGCTGCTTTTGGTGGTGACCCCACGCGAATCACGATTGCCGGGGAGTCGGCGGGTGCCGATAACGCCATACATCTGGCCATTTCACCCCTGAGTCAGGGCCTTGCTACGCGCCTGATTCATCAGAGTGGCGGGTGGTCCTTTGACGAAGACCCCGATACTGCCGAGGCCGAGCGTCGAGGGTTGGCGCTGCAGCAGTTACTCGTCGGCGAAGAGGGGTCCTTTACGGCGTTAAAGGCAATTGCTGCCGAGGAGATTTTGGCCGCGGTGCCCGAGGTCTACCGCGGTTTTTATTTTGACCCGGTGGTTGATCCCGAGAGCCTCCCCGACACCTTGCCGCAACTGTCGGCGTCGGGTCGACTGCCGGCACTCGAGATGATCATTGGCACCAACCTCAACGAAGCGCTGATGTACGTGCCCGAGGATGCCACCCCGGACAGTTACTTTGGCGGACGACTCAGCCAACGCACGATCGAGGCGATATTTACCGAGCTACCATCCGATCTGCCGCTGGTGGATCAGATTGATCGCGTGGGTACGGGGATTGAGTATTTGTGCCCGTCTTTGGGGTTGGCCTCAACAGTCGACGACGTGGGTGGCCGGGCCTGGGTGTATCGATTTGACCGGGTGCGTCCGGGGTTTGAAGCCATTGGCGCCTATCACGGTGCAGAGCTCCCCTACATGTTTGACCAACACGACGCCTGGCTACCTCAGGAAGATACTGACCAGAACATTACCCGCGACATGGTGGCCCACTGGAGTGCTTTTGTGCGCGGAGGTGATCCGTCCACGGTTGGGGCGCCTGAGTGGCCCCAGTGGCGTACTGGTGTCGGGCAGATGCTTCGCTACGGTGACCAGACTCTGACGGGCGCCCATCCCGACGCCGCATTTTGTGACTGGTTACGTAACCACTACCTGTCGAGCGGGGACAGCTGATAGCGAAACGTTTGTCGTTGGCATCGTCTCTCGCGAAGTGGCGTAGCTGAGGTTCCCGGCGCTAGTTTTTGTTGGTTGCCAGCTCTTCCACCATTGCCCGCCAGAAGCGCAGCGATTCCCCGATTGATTCGCGCGGCACTCGCTCGTTTAATCCGTGCGCAAAACTGTCCTTTGGATTAATAAAAATCCCCGAGAGACTGTAGCTCGGTATGCCCGCCGCGCGAAAATAAGCGCCATCGGTGGTCCCGGAACCCATCTCTGGCACGATCGGCAGGTTTGGGTGGAGGGGTTCGAGGGCGGCCCCAATCGCCTGCATAATTTCAGTATTGAAGTCTGAAGCGGGGCTTGAAACCGGTACGCCCACAACATCCCATTCCAATTCAGAGTTCTCAGCGACGCGCTGCAGTTCACGCATAATTTCATTCGGTGTATGGCCAGGAAAGATGCGGCAGTTCACCGTGGCCGTGACTGCACGGGGAAGGGCATTTTCGGCATGGCCCCCAGCAAGCATGGTCGGGATGCAGGTGGTACCCAAGGTGCCGACGTACTCGGGTTGTGCCCTGAGTGTGGCAATTGCATCTTCATCGCTGGGATCGCTGACCAGCTTCGCCATCGCGGCACCCACCTCATTGTTCAGCAGGGGAGCCGTGCGAGCGAAGTAGGTCATCGTGATTTCGCTGGTCTCTACTGGGAACTGGTACGCCTCGAGACGCTGAATCGCTCGCGCCAAATCATAAATGGCGTTGTCCGCCCGGGGCATCGAGCTGTGTCCGCCCTTATTTTTCGCGGTCATGGCGAAAGTGGCGTAGGTTTTTTCGGCGAACCCCACCTGAAACTGAATCGCCTCTCCGGCGTCATTAAGCACACCGCCACCGCCATCGACAACGAGCGCATATTCGGCATCTATCAGATCGCGATAATCTCGGGTCAGCTGCTGCACCGTCTCCTGCAAAGACTCCTCGTCGCCCGTAAAAGCGATCACAAGATCGCGATTAGGGACGAATCCCGATTCTTTCAGCCACACGAACAGCGTGGTTAGAATGGACACGTCCATCTTGTTGTCCAGAACGCCGCGGCCGTAAAAAAAGCGGTCGTCTTCCTGTAATTCAAAGGGATGACGCAACCAATCGTCGGCGTCTGCCGGGACCACATCCATGTGGGCAGAGAGAAGGATGGGTCTGCGCCCACTGCTTCCATCGCCCTTAAAACGCACGATCAACGACGCGGTGTCGTCATAGGGAACGATTGTCAGCGCATCGGCTGGAAAACCCGCCTCCAGAAAGACGTCCCGCAGCGTGTCTGCATAAGCGGGCACATTCCCCGCGCCGCGCACAGTTTCGCGACTGATGGCATCCCTGAGTAGCGCGGTCGCCCGTTCACTGTAGTGAGTGATGGGGTCGCTGGCAGAGGCGGTTGCGGTGGCGCTGACCCACAGCGCATTGGCCAGTAACAGACCGAGAAGGGGGGTGCGATAGCGCATGGCGGCTTCCTGTGTTTTGGCATCAGCGCGCTGTGCCGATTGACGATGTTCGTGTGGCTGGACGCTGCCTCGCTCGATTCTGTCGCGACAAAACCCGACAACAACGTAGCGCCTATCATCGTCCACGTCGCGCCGGAATTGCAATCACCGAGTCAGCGGTTTTTGACGATCAAACCACAAAGACATTTTGCTTCCGCGCTATGGTGAGTTCGGTTACATTTTCGCTCATTGATCGTGCTCGGCTTTTTGCGGGTAGCGCCAAAATCAGCCGCTAGAGCGTGCAAAAAAATCTGGAATCACGGATTAGGGAAGCCAGTGCTATGTCGGATGATGAGACCGCCGCGGTACCGCTGACCCCTGACTTTTATCAGTACCTTGCCGCGCCTATTGATCGTGTGGAGCAGGATGCCCAAGGACTTTGGATTTTCTGGCCCGACGCGCTGCGACTCCGGTGCCACCGTTTTTGGCTCCGGGAAAATACCATGGGTCACGGCGGCATCGACCCGGCCACTCGGGAAGGATTGATGGATCCCGCCGAGCTCTCCGATGCCATGCAAATGACTTCTTGCGATCTGACCGAAGCGGGTGATTTACAGATTTTGTGGGCGCCCGATGGCGTCCGGAGTCGCTACCACTCGGGCTGGCTACGTCATATCGCGGAGGGACAGCACAGGCCACAGAGCTGGGTACCAGAGCCTCTGCTATGGACTGCAGCCTCACTACCGCAACCACCCAGGCGAAATGCCAGAGCCGTGTTGAACGATAATCGGGCACTGAGCGACATGCTGAACGATTTGCTTGCCCGTGGCGTCTGTGTTGTCGAACAAGCCCCCTGCGAACCCGGATTTCTGAATCGTCTGGCGGCGCGTATTGGGCCCGTGCGCGACAGTAACTTCGGGCCACTATGGGATGTTAAGGCCGACGTGAAGTTGGCGGGTGACGCCAAAACCAACACGACCGCAAATACGGGATTTAGATTGGGACCGCACACCGACCTACCCACTCGGGAAATACCCCCTGGCTTTCAGTTTTTGCATTGCCTGATTAACGAGGCGGATGGCGGTGAGTCGACGTTGACTGACGGTGCCGCACTGATCGAGGAACTCAAGACGACGCGACCGGATGATTACGAAATTCTGAGCACCCGGCGCTGGATATTTTTTAACCGCGGCCCAGGGATTGATCATCGATTCTCGGCGCCCATCATCGATCTCCTCGGTGGCGAGGGAGTACCCACAATTCGTGCTTTTTATCCGGTTCGCGCCTTTCCGGATATGGCGGATGAAGATGTGGGCCCGGCTTATGCGGCGCTTCGACGGTTTTATCAGCTGGCGGATGACCCGCGGTTCGAACTGACCTTCCGTTTGGGGCCGGGAGATATTATGTGTTTTGACAATCGCCGTATTTTGCATGGGCGCAAGGCGTTTTCAGGATCGGGGCAGCGACACCTACAAGGTATTTATATCGATCGTGACGAAGTTTTATCGACAGCACGTGCCGTGAATCGCGCCCGCGCGACGCTGACTGACGTCGCTTAGCCGGCAACAGTGAGCGGGTGGGTGTCGCGTCATGGGAGTGGGTGGCTTGGATGATCTCGTGTTTCAGGTCACCATCCGAGGAGTGATTCGCTGCGCCAGCGCTTAGCATAAAGATTGACTGAGAGAGGAAAACCATGCCATTGGCCATGCGAGAAAAAGTTTTTATCACCGCCGCCCTCACGGGCTCTGGCAGCACCCAGGACCGTAGCGACAAGGTGCCGCGCAGCCCCGAGCAAATTGCGGCGGCAGCAATTGACGCGGCTAAGGCGGGTGCGGCGGTGGTGCACTGTCACGTGCGCGACCCCGAGACGGGCGCACCCGATCGCGCCGTCCATCTCTACCGCGAAGTGGTGGAGCGTATCAGGGCGTCCGATACCGATGTCGTCATCAACCTCACCGCGGGAATGGGAGGTGACATTGTTTTTGGTCCCACCAGCGCACCGCTGCCGCTCAGCGAGCAGGGGACCGACATGGTGTCGGCAGCAGAGCGTGTCGCGCATCTGGAGGCCTGCTTGCCCGAGATCGCCACCCTCGATTGCGGCACCATGAACTTTGCCGAGGCCGATTATGTGATGACCAACACGCCCGGCATGCTGCGGGATATGGCAAGCCGTATGGCGGCACTGGATATTCGCATCGAGATTGAAGCCTTCGATACCGGGCACCTTTGGTTGGCAAAACAGTTGGTTAGTGAGGGGCTGATTCCTGCACCGGTGATGGTGCAGCTATGCATGGGCGTACCTTGGGGGGCGCCCGATGATCTCAATACATTTATGGCAATGGTGAACAACGTCCCATCCGATTGGCTTTATTCTGCCTTCTCGATTGGCCGGCATCAGATGGCCTATGTTGCCGCGGCGGTGCTGTCTGGCGCCAATGTGCGCGTGGGCCTTGAGGATAACCTTTGGCTGGAGCGCGGGCGGTTAGCGACCAATGCAGAGCTGGTGGCGCGGGCGGTTACCATTGTCGAAGCGATGGGTGTGGGGATCATGACGCCTGAAGAGGTGCGAGCTGAGCTCCAGCTGACCAAGCGGGCATTACCCTGATGCCAACAGCCGCGATCGTAGGAGGGGGTGTTATCGGTTCGGCCTGGGCATCGCGATTTTTACTGTACGGCTGGGATGTTCGTTTCTATGACCCGGCCCCCAATGCAGAGCAAGTCCTGCATGCAGTGCTGGGCAAAGCGCGGCGATGGGTTCCCCAGATTGTAGAGGCACTTCCGGGCGAGGGATCACTTACGGTGTGCTCCACATTATCTGATGCCGTTGCCACCTCAGACTGGATTCAAGAGTCCACGCCGGAGCGGCTCGAGATTAAGCATGCCGTGCTTAGCCAGATTCAAGCGGCTTGCAGTGATGCGGCGATTGTCGGTTCATCCACGTCAGGCTTCATGCCCTCGGAGCTGCAGGCTGGCAGTGAGCGGCCTGAGCAAATACTGGTTGCGCATCCCTACAATCCGGTTTACCTCTTGCCCATAGTCGAAGTCGTCCCATCGCCGCAGGTGGCTCAGGACACTGTCGATCGCGCCGAGCAGATACTCAGTGAGATTGGCATGAAGCCGATTACCCTTAAATCCGAAATTCCCGCTCACGTCGGAGATCGCCTGTTGGAGGCCGTGTGGCGCGAGGCTCTCTGGCTCATCAAGGATGGCGTGGCGACGACAGAGCAGATCGACGACATCATGACCCACGGCTTCGGGCTGCGTTGGGCCCAGAAAGGGCTCTTTGAAACCTACCGGACGGCAGGCGGCGAGGCCGGCATGAAGCATTTTCTCGAGCAGTTTGGGCCGTGCTTGCAGTGGCCCTGGACGAAGCTGACCGATGTACCGGATCTGGATGATGATTTGATTAATCTCATTGTGTCGCAGTCAGATGCGCAAGCGGCCGGCCGGTCAGTGAGTGAACTGGAGGATGAGCGGGATGCGAACCTGGTGGCGATTCTCAACGCGCTGCGACATGAGGACAGGGCGGCCGGCGCCTTTTTAAATCAGCTTGCGTCCGTTGAGGCGCGTCAGTAACAGGACTCTCAGGATGCGGCGTGGATGTCAGGTTTGCTTGCGCGCCGCAAGAGCATTGCCGGTTCTCAGAGAATCTGTGGTGACAAAATTCACTCAGGCAGGCGGACAGTGCGCCGCGTCGGTGACAGAGGTCGCCCGTGTCTGAGACATCGCTCTCTACAGTCCCGGGCCGTCTGCAGTCCTCGCAGGTTTGTGCTCACCGGGGGGCTAGCGGTCACTACCCCGAAAACACGCAGGCCGCCTTTGATGCGGCTGCAGCGCTGGGCGCGGGGTGGATCGAGACCGATGTGCAGCAGCTCGCTGACGGCGAGCTCGTTATTTTCCATGACGAAACGCTGGGCCGTACCGCCAGTGGCGAGGGCGACATCCGCGAGATGACTTGGCCCGAGGTCGCCGTGCTCGATGTGGGGAGCTGGAAAGGATCAGAATTCGCCGGTCAGCGGCCCATTCGCCCCAATGCGCTAATCGCATGGCAGGCAGCGGCGCCGGATCGCCCGACCATTATCTGGGAGATCAAATGCGAGGATGGCGACCCGAGCGCCGCCCAGCGGATCGCCGGGGCGTTGGCCGCAGAGATCGAGGCGCATCCTGAGCATCGCTGTGTTGTCTCCAGTTTTAACCGCGAGGCACTGATTGCGATTCGTCCGTTGCTTCCGACGACTCCCATGGCGTTAATTGTTGAGGCGCTACCAACCGATGCCGTCAGTTTTTGCCGGGAACAGGGTCTTGAGGGTCTGCATCTGGATGGCCATCAGCTGGATGCCACCTCGGCGCAACGCATTTTGTCAGCGGGTCTGGCATTGCGCTGTTACACCATCAATTTAGAGACGGAGGCGATGCGTTTGTTGGAGATGGGGGTCGAGGTGATCATGACCGACTTCCCCGAGCGTTTTCTTACGGTCCTCGATCCGTAATCGCGTTGCCGGTAGGCCCGGCAGAAACACTTGATCGCATGCGGCAGGGGCGAGATGCGCAGCGCTCCAGCGCGATGAAGATCAATCGGCCAGGGTGCCCAAATCAAAGCCGCTGTTGCTGGATTGACTGCTCGACCAGTTGGTGCGCCAGACTTCTCGAGACACGTCGCCCACCGGGACCGGGTCCCGATGAAAGCCCTCCCGGCAAGCAATAAGCGGCGCGACGACCACGTTGTGGCGAGGCACCATGAAGAAGGGAAAACTGTAACGTTCTCGCCCAGAGGCATTAACCACTTTATGAGGCGTTGAAACGAACAGCCCCCCCGACCAGAGTTCAAGCAAATCACCAATGTTGACTACCAGCGTACCCGGTGGTGCCGTCACCTCCAGCCAGTCCTTAGAATCTCGCGGTCGCAGCCACAGCCCGCCCACCGGGTCCGGAAAGAGCAGTGTCAGCGCGTCAGTATCCTTGTGCGGATGAATGCCAAAGCGCTTGCTGTCGGCCGAGACCGGCGGGTAGTGCAGCAGCGTCATGTTGGTCAGCGGGTATTCAAACAGGGACAAAAAAGCTGCTTCGTCAACGTCCATGATTCGGGCAATGAGGCCGAGCAACCGCGCACCGGCTGCGTCGCAGGCGCGCCAAAACGACAGCACTGCTGCTTTGAGCGCCTCGCTCTCGGGCGGCCACCGGTTGGGCCCATAAAGATCGCATTGCGTGCGAACCTCATCGTCGGCATCGACCTCGAAATGCAACTTGTAGCCCTCGTACTGATCGGGTGTTACCTCCGCGACGTCACGCGCCGTGTTGGGCGAGAAAAAGCCAAGTGGGATATAGCCGCGATAATTATCTGGCGTGATCTGGTCAGCGAGCTTCTTCGCGAGCGGGCGCTGAAAATAGGCTGCGGTCTGTTTCCGCACTTCGTTGATCAGTGATTCAGATATCCCGTGCCCTTTCACCAGTACAAAGCCCACCTCGCAAAAGGCCTGAGTTAAGGCAGGAATGACAATCTCCTCTGCGTCATCCAGATCGATCAGCGGTATGGAGGCGGTAGGCGCTGTCATGTGCGGGCATTCCTTAGGCGGAGCAGCAGGGCATCGGTTGTGACTCATGAGGTAGGCGTGATCGTGCTCGATCCGAAGCAGGGGTGTAAAGACCCTGCGGCCGCCTCTATCGCAGGGCGATGGCGAATCGGCATAATGCTCTGCGACGACTCTTGAGGCATGGTGAATGGACATCCAGCGATACCCTTCAGTCAGTCGGCGCCGCTATCGATCGCAATGCCGCCCCGGGGCACGGATCACAGCCAGCGTGTTCGGCATTTGCAAGGGCGGGGTGCTATGGCGGTGGGTATGCGCAGTGATGCTGTCCCTCGCCAGCGCTTTCGTTCCTGTGGCCAGCGCCGAAGTGGCTAACACACCCAAGGCGGTATTTGTCATTCTCGACGGCATTCCAGCTGACGTGATTGAGCGCGTAGAGACGCCGCACCTCGATGCCATTGCCTCGGTAGGCGGTTACGCACGTGCCTCAGTGGGGGGTCCCGTGGGCCAGCCGGGAGAGACGCCAACGGTGTCGGCTCCCGGATACATGAATCTTGTGACCGGCACATGGGCGAATAAGCATAACGTCTACGAGAACTACAATTTGTCGCCCAATTACGCCTATTGGAACCTGTTCCGCGTGGTGAAGACGGTGGACCCCGCACGGAAAATCGGCATCTTCTCAACTTGGACAGACAATCGGACCGTATTGCTCGGCGAGCGCCAGCCGGAAGCGGGCGACTGGGTTTTTGATTACGTGGTTGATGGTCTGGAGATCGACGAAGTGCGGTTTCCGAAACAGCCTAAAGATGCCCACATTGCGCTCATTGATGACGCGGTCGCGAAAGGAGCAGCAGCAGTCCTTGAGCGAGAGGGGCCGGATCTCTCTTGGGTCTACCTGCAGTACACCGATGACATCGGCCATGAGCATGGCGACGGCGAGTTATTTGATCGGGCCGTCATGGATATGGATGCCCGCGTCGGCGCCATCTGGTCTGCGATTGCGGCCCGCCAAGCGGCGCACGCCGAAGACTGGCTTGTCATTGTGACTACGGATCATGGGCGTGATGCAGAGACAGGTCGTGATCATGAGGGCCACACCGCGCGGGAGCGCACAATCTGGATTGTCACCAACAGCACCCATCTGCAGCCGCGTTTTTGGGAGATGCCTGAGATCGTCGATATTTTTCCTTCCATTGCCCGGCATTTGGGCATCACTATTCCTGATAATGTGGCGCAACATCTCGACGGCCAAACCTTCATCCATTAGGGAGCGACTATGAATCGCGAACGCGTAGCGACCTATGCACAGGTAATGATTATTGCGCTGGCCGCCTCGGTCATCTATAGCGCCCCTTACTTAAGACAACTGTTCAAAACCTCGCTGCTAGAGGCTTTTTCACTGACCGAGGCCCAATTGGGCAATCTGAGCAGTACTTACGCGCTGGCCTGCCTGATTTGCTACATCCCCGGTGGTTGGTTGGCCGATCGGGTTGAGGCCCGCAAGCTGCTCGTGATTGCACTCTTCGCCAGCGCTGCCAGCTACGCCTGGTACGCGACGATCCCCAGCTACGAGGAGTTACTGGTCATCTATGCCTCCTGGGGCGTGATTGGCGTCGGCATTTTGTGGGCCGCCATGTTCAAGCAGGTCAGGCTTCTGGGCGGTGGCGATGAACAGGGGCGCCTTTTCGGGAGCCTGGAGGGTGCGCGCGGGTTGTTTGAGGCTATTTTGCTGACGGTAGGATCTTTTATTTTTGGACTGTTCGCTACCCGCGAGTTGGGAATGATCAATGTCATTGTCCTTTACACCGTGTGCTCCGCCGTCCTTGGCGTGGTGCTCATGTTCTGGAAACCGAAAATTGCGGCAGAATCACCCGTGGATCGAGAGACCATCCGCTGGTCAGATTTATTGATTATTGTTCGTCAGCCCAGCATCTGGCTGTTGTGCATTATTTTGTCAGCGCTTTATCACGTGTTCTGGGCAACTATCGAGTTTCCGAGCTTCGCCGAAACCGGGGGATTCGAGATGACTCTCGCCGCCGCTACCGCGCTGGGCGCGGCGAAGCTGTGGATGCGTTTCCCCGGGGGCATTCTCGCGGGAGTGGTGGGTGATCGCATCGGCAACCCCTTGACGATGATCTGGTTATTTACGCTATCGATAGTGGCTTGTCTGTACCTGGCGCTGATGCCCACCACACCCGATTGGGCATGGACCCTGTGGGTATTTATCTTTCCCTTTGCGTTACTGGCGTACGGACTGCGCGGTGTTTTTTGGGCTTTGCTGTATAACTGCCCCATCCCCACCCGTGTTTTGGGAACGGCGATTGGCGTGGTCTCCATTATTGGCTACAGCCCCGACGCCTACGTCCCGCAAGTGGCGGCGTGGCTCCATACGAACTACGACACCACCACGGCCTATCAAGGTTTCTTCGCTTATGTCGCTGCGGTATCGGCCGTGGGTATGATCGCTTCGTGGGCACTATATCGGCTCACGGTACGGCACGCGATGAGCGACGCGCCATGAACGAGTATGACTACATCATTGTCGGTGCTGGATCCGCCGGATGCGTATTGGCTAATCGGCTCAGCCACGATCCGGCCAACCGGGTGCTGTTGATCGAAGCAGGTGCTGACGATCGCAGTTTGTTCATTCGAATGCCGACAGCGCTCTCTATTCCGATGAATACGCCGCGATTCAACTGGGGCTACTGGGGACAACCCGAACCGTATCTTGATGGCCGCAGAATGGATTGCGCCCGTGGCAGGGTATTGGGCGGCTCTTCGGCGATAAACGGTATGGTCTATGTTCGGGGTCACCCTCAGGATTTCGAGGAGTGGGTGACCGACGGCGCTACCGGATGGAGTTACGCCGATTGTCTGCCCTATTTTAAGCGTGCAGAGCGCTGGATGGGTGGGGGAGATACCTACCGCGGTGGGTCGGGCCCGGTCGACACCTGCAACGGGAATAACATGCGCAACCCGCTGTATCGAGCGTTTATCGATGCCGGCCGAGAGGCCGGATATGGTGTGACCGAGGACTACAACGGCTATCGTCAGGAAGGGTTTGGGCCGATGCACATGACGGTGCGCAACGGTGAGCGCTGCTCCACGGACTTGGCGTATCTTGAGCCCGCCAGGCGGCGACCCAATCTCACCATCCTGACCAAGGTCGAGGTTAACAAGCTC
>VMDB01000201.1 GCA_008081075.1 Halieaceae bacterium | reverse complement strand
TTGTGTACGCCAATATCGGTCGGAATGCTGATACGTTTGCCGCAGCGATGGCAGAGAAAAACGTGATGATCCGGGGCGCCTATCAAGGTTATGACACCTACTCTCGCGTGAGTATGGGTCGAATCGAGGAGCTGAAGGTATTCGATCAGGTATTCAAAGAGGTTTTTACAACCTGATTGCGCCCGGATGCTGTCCATGGCCCTTTTTTGGGGTTCTGGCCTTGAGTCTGTGGCCTCGATTGTTCTAACCTGATGGCTCGGACTGTGACTCAGTCAAGGCAGTAGCTCGCTTGATGACGCTCAAATCTTACAAACGTTATGCCCATTGGGTACTGTGTGCGGCGATTGTTTTCGTCGCGGGCAATACTGCGCATGCGATTGAGCACTCAATCAGCGTTGATTCCGGCCAAAGTCATTTTGAATGTAATCACTGCTCCGTTGAGCACAGCGCCGCTGTTGGTCATGCGGAACCGATTCCGTTTTCTTCGCCTAGTGCGTCGTGCAGTGAGCTCGTTTTCTGCGCTCACGTCGCCGCGCCCGTCTCAAATTCTAAGGCCCGCGCTCCGCCTCTCAGCTGAACTCATTCCTAGTTCACTGAAATTTTAAAGGAGGCGATCATGTCGCGCGGAGCACTTCCTGCTCTCGCAGCCACAGCGGTGATTCCGTTGTTGGCTGTCGGGAGCGAAGAAACTTTATTAGAAGAAATTGTTGTTACGGCATCGTTTGTCGGCATCAACGAATCAACGGCAACACGGCCGATCCACGTTCTTGACGGTGACGCGCTGGCTGAACAGGGCGCTCAGTCACTGGGGGAACATGTGGATTCCTTACTGGGTGTATCCTCGGCTGATTTTGGCGCAGCGGTAGGGCAGCCCATCATTCGTGGCATGAGTGGCAATCGAGTCAAAGTGCTGAATAACGGCACAGTGATTCGCGATGTGTCGACACTGGGACCCGATCATGCGGTCGATGTCAGTCTGGGGGACGCGCAACAAATTGAAATCGTGCGCGGCCCATCTGCGTTGATGTACTCCAATGGTTCTATCGGTGGCATCGTCAACGTGGTTGATAACAGCATCCCCGCGGCAGATCTCGAGGGCTTTAGCGGTTCGCTGGGCGCCCAAGCGCAAGCCGTCAACGACGGTGAGGCGGTTGATCTGTCGCTGCGTGGCCCTATGGGTGGCTTGAATCTGACCTACAGCTACCAAGATATCGACATGGAGGACTATGAAATCCCCGCCGGCGCAGTACTGGACGTCCATGAAGATCACGATGGCGAGGAACATGAGGAAGGCGATGGGGATATGGATACCCTCGCCAACTCAGACGTCTCTAACACGTCCCATCGGTTGGGAATCTCCACTACGGGTGATTGGGGCTACATCGGTGTCTCATACAGCGACTTGAGGAGCACTTATGGCATTCCGTTTCATTCGGAGGCCGCCCATGACGAACACGGCCATGAAGAGGGCCACGACGAGGATCATGACGATGGGGAAGATAATGCCCATCATGCCGAGTCTGGTGATGAACGTATTTTCTCCGAAACTGATTCGGAAATTATCGCATTCAGCAGCTCCTTTAAACCTTCAATCCCGTTTTTGAATGCGATCGACGTCGACGTAAAGAAGACCGACTATCAATTGGTCGAGCGGCATGCTGAAGAGGACTCCGCTGCGGAGGAGCCAGTTGCAGGAAATCCAGACGCCGAGGGCCCAACCATTTTTAGTAATGAGGCCATGGAGGTCTCGTTGGCGTTCGATCTGAGCGCGAGTGAGCGCATTCGCAGAGTGGTTCTGAACTTCGCAGAGGAGGAAATTTCGATCATTGGCGAGGAAGCCTTCATGGCTCCAGTCGACTCTGCCGAAACCACGCTGGGATTCTTTAGTTCTGACGATTTGGGTTTCGCGTTAGTAGATTTGGGTGTTCGCTTTGATCATGTGGAGCGCGACGGATTCGTGGTTCACAATCATGATGAAGCTATCAGTGCAGGAGAGTTGGCCTATACCGCCGCCACCTTTAGCGACGAAGTGTTCAGTGCCGCGGCCACGTTTCGACGCGACCTGAATCAGCACGCCTCTGTGTCTTTAGGTCTCGCGAGCGTCAGCAAAACGCCCTCAGCGGTTGAGCTGTTTATGAATGGGGAGCACTTGGCGAGCAGCCGCTATGAGGTGGGCGATATCAATCTAGAAACGGAACGCTCCGATAATATCGATTTGGCGTTCAACTTTGATTTGCACGGTTGGTTTGGCTCCGCTTCTGTCTATTACAACCGGGTCGATAGCTATATTTATCTGCGCGATGAACTCGAGGACGAGCATGCGGCGCATCTCGAGGAAGATCATGAAGGCGCGCTTCATGAAGAAGAGCACGAAGTTGGTGCGCATTTTGATCACGGTGGTTTGATTCTCTCGGAGTACAGCCAGCAGGATGCAGAATTTACCGGATACGAGATCCAGCTTGGCACGCGGTTTGACCTGCCCCGTGGTGAGCTCGAGTTGACGCTGGGTCGAGACGAGGTCAACGCGGAGTTCACGCGGGGTGGCGACGTGCCACGCATCGTGCCTGCGAGAAACTTGCTCACCGTGCGTTATAACCTTGATGACTTTTCCGCAAAGCTCTTGGTTAAAGACGTAGAGCGCCAGAACAAAGTGGGTCTCGGTGAGTCAAGTACGGACGGTTTCACTCTGGTCAATGCGGATGCGTCATGGACCTATCATTTTAATGACGCCAGGCGGATCATCTTGACGGCATTTGCCCGCAATCTGACAGACGAAATCGCGCGCAACCATACGTCTTTTGTGAAGGACCAGGTGCCGTTGCCGGGAAGAAATCTTGGTGTGCGTTTTCGTCTGGAGTTTTGAGGGGATCTGGGTGGGCGATGCCTGGCCCACCCGGAGGCTTACAAGGTGCTTGCGGCAATGCGGTCGACGGTATCCATATGCCCCGTCATCTCTGCTACCAATAGGGGGATGACCTCGTCTGGCATGTTGTGAGCCATGCCCTCGATCAGTGAGAAGCGAGCGCCCTGAATCAGTGAAGCGGTATGCCGCCCGTGCTCCGGGGGCACCAAACCATCATCTGCGCCATGAAGCACCAAGGTGGGGGTGCCGATCCCGGCTACTTCATTTGATCGGTCGCCGGTTTTAAAAATCGCCATTAGATGACGTTGCATCGATTCAGGGTAAAAGCCTCGCTCGCGGATCGACCGTTCGCGCTCCTCCTGCGCTTCGCCCGTAGCAAGATTGCGCAGATTCATTTCCGCCTCCTTTGTTGGTGGCGGCAAATGCGGGGCATTGGTCGTAGACATGATGGAGATCAGACTACGCGTTTTCTCGGGATATCGTGCCGCAACGATTTGGGCAATCATTCCGCCCATGGAAGCGCCTACGATATGGGCATCCTCGTATCCCACTTTATCCATCAATCCAGCGATGTCTGCCGCCATATCGTTAAGAGTGTAGGGAGCATTCACCGAGAATCCGAACCGGTACTTCAGCAGTTCCCACCACAGCACGGGCTGTCCCCATTCGTCGAAGCGGGTAGATGCGCCCGTATCGCGATTATCAAGGATCAGCACTTCGTAACCCCCGTTGGTCAAACCTGAAATCAGTGCATCTCCCCAGGCTACGTTAGAGCCACCAAGCCCCATGATGACCACCGCTTTGGGCTTGTCAGCACCCGGCCCCACAATTCGATAGGCAATATCTAGCTCACCGATGTGGGCAGTTTGTAAGGGATAGCTATCGAGGTAGGCGCGGGAGTACTCCGCTCGTGCTGCGAGCGGCAGCGACATGCAAATAATGAGCAGAATCAGGGATCTCACGGTGGTTCCTCAGTTTTGGCGCGGGGGATTATACGGCGTAACGTGCAGAAGCGATTCAAAGGCGAGAGGCGCGCTGACATTCACTCTCTTGCCGTCTGATCTGAACTGTACTTTTCGCCGAATATGCCTAACATGGCCGCTCAAAAAGGGCCAATCGCATTGGCTTTGATCACCGTGGATACAGTATGAATAGCGCCCAACCGATACAACATCATCCCGCTGTTAGCGACGATATATTGTTGGACAGCGGAGCACGCGACCCCGTTTTCGAAGAAATCTATCCGCGACTTTCTGGGTTCAAATTGGGCGTCACTCATAGTTGGACCCGCGGTCAGCCCTTTGACTTTTACCGCCGCATGCGTGAAGAAGCCCCTGTAATGTGGTCCCAGATCAAAAAGCCTTCTTCGGGGTTTTGGTCGGTAGTGCGATACGACGACGTCAAGCATGTGGAGCTCAATCCGCAGATATTCTCGTCTCAGCGCGGCAGCATCAACATGAGCGTCTTGCGCAACGACAAAGGCAAAGCAGAGCGGTTAATGTATGCGGCCTACAATTCGCTCATTAATCTCGATGCCGACTTGCACAGGGACCTTCGCACCCAGCAGGCGGCCTTTTTCTTTCCAGCTTACATAGAAACACTCAAAGAAAAAGTGGGTCGAAAAATTGATGACCTGTTGGACAACATGGAGAGGCAAGGCCCGGTGGTTGATTTCGCCAAGCTGTTCTCTATTGAGTTACCCATGTTTACGCTGTGCGAAATGCTCGGGGTGGACGAGGAAGATCGCGCCGACATTATCAAATGGATGCATTATCTTGAGCTTGCGCCTCAGTTCATCACCCATCCATTTCGGATGCTGCTGGCTGAACCTTCTTTCCCGTTTCGCTTCGAGAAGATTCTCCATGACATGTTCAGTTATGGAGAGCGGGTGATGTCCGACCGGATCAAAAATCCCCGACAGGACTTGCTGACGACGATTGCCAACGCGACGCTCGGGGATAAGCCGCTGTCCCAGAGCTACCTTGACGGCTCCTGGTTGCTCATCATTTTTGCGGGCAATGACACCACGCGTAATTCTCTCTCGGGCACGATCCGGCTACTGACCGAGTTTCCCGAGCAGCGGCAAATGGTGCTGGACGACCCGTCTTTGATCGAGCGAATGTCCCACGAGGCGTTACGGATGGTCTCTCCTGTGATGCACATGCGCCGCACTGCGATGGAGGACACCGAGATTGCGGGACAGCGGATTGCCAAGGACGAGAAGGTGATCATGTGGTACGGCGCTGCCAACAGAGATCCCTCTGTGTTTCCCGATCCCGATAATTTCGACATGACCCGTGATAACGTCGAGAAGCATCTGGCCTTTGGCCATGGTGTGCATCGATGTTTGGGTAACCGGGTGGCTCAATTACAGCTCAAGATGGCGTATGAGCGCATTTTAGAGCGGTTCCCGAAAATCCATTGGACAGGTAAGCAGAAGATTGAGCCCATTATCCTGGTGCACGCGATTTCCAGCCTTCAGGTCAACCTCTATGGTAAAGATGGCAAGCGACCGGTCATGGTGGCCGCTTCCTGAGTAGCCCCGCGCGCCTGATTTGTCGAAGAAAGGGCGAGGTCTTTTGCGGTATGTTACTCACCATCGCGTGACTCAATAAAGGAGTGACCCAGCGCTATGCAGTCCGCTACTGATCAGGCTATGACCAGAGACAGCCTCTATGGCGTGATGGAGGAACCCACCTACGGTGGCATTGTCAGTTTCATGCGCCGCCGCTATTCGCGCGATTTATCCCAGGCCGATGTGGCGGTGCTGGGCGTGCCATTTGATTTGGCCACCACCAATCGCCCGGGCAGTCGTTTTGGCCCGCGCGCGGTGCGTGAGGCTTCGGCGAGCTTGGCGTGGGAGCGACAGGCGGTAGGCTGGGGCTTTTCCCCCTTCGACGAATTGGCGGTGGTTGACTACGGCGATTGCGATTTTGATGCCGGGAACCCCGCTGGCGTGCCCGAGGAAATTTATCAGTGCGCCAAACAAATTCTCGCGACCAACACCGCTCTCCTAGCCATTGGTGGAGATCACTTCATCTCTTATCCCCTGTTGCGGGCGCATGCGGAGAAGTATGGAGCGCTGTCGCTGATACACTTTGATGCCCATTCGGATACTTGGGCGGAGGAAAACCAGGGCATTAATCATGGCACTATGTTTTATCACGCCGCCCGGGAAGGCCTTATTGCGCCTGAACATTCGGTACAGATAGGACTGCGCACCCATAATGACAGTGACCACGGTTTTCATATTTTTGATGCGCCAGCAGTTCACGACTTGAAGGCGGCTGATCTGGCTGAGCGCATCAAGGGCATAGTGGCCGATCGTCCCTGCTACCTGACCTTCGATATCGACTGTCTTGACCCGAGTTTTGCGCCCGGTACTGGCACACCCGTAGTAGGCGGTCTGTCAACGCATCAAGCGATGCAGATCCTGCAGCAGCTCAAAGGCATTAATCTGGTCGGTATGGATGTTGTTGAGGTTGCGCCTCAGTATGACGTAGGCGACATTACCTCTTTGGCCGCGGCGACAGTGGCACTGCAACAACTCTGTCTCTTCGCCCGAGCGAGAGATTAGGTGGCGCAAATGGCACAGGCAACGGATCGCGAAATCAAAGAGGCCTTGGAACGAAAGGGCCACTACGCCCTGAATTGGGAGGACCTCGACAAGATCGAGCTTCCTACAGGCGTGGTTTCTTCAATGTATCGCGTGGGCGACCCAACCCGGCCGGAGTCACCCACCGTGTTCAAGGTGTTCTATCCCCCGGGCTGCACAATCGAGGCGCATACCCACGATTGTGACTACACCGAAATTATTCTCGAAGGCTCACAGAGAGTGGGTGCCACGTGGCATCACGCGGGAGACATTCGCATCGGACTGGCCAACCGCGGTTATGGCCCGCTGGTTGCAGGTCCGGAAGGCGCGACAGTGCTTTTTATGTTCGCCACCGGAGCGTGGCCTGCGATCAAGTTGGGTAACAACGATGGCTCTACCCTCGGTAGTGACATCCTAGAGGCGCATTTCGAAAAGTTGCAGTCTACCTGAGGCGATTCAAACAAGTGACGAACTTGCCCTGTGCCGTTCTGCCTTAACTTACCGCGTCAATTCTGTTTCCAGTTTTCCCCGGCTTTATCAAAGTGTTTGTTACCACTTTCGGTCATCTGATGTGAAGCGACAATTGCGCCGATGATGATGACCAATACCACGCCAAAAATGATGCCTGGTTTCACGCTGCAATCCTCAATGAGTGTGCTCTGAGATTATGGCCCTTTTGACCGTAAAGTGAATAGCTGGTGAAGAAGAGAGTAGGCAGCGGGATACATCTCGAAGCGCAGTTAAAAAACTGTCGTTTTAGGAGTCCACCAAAGCGGGCGGTTAGGCATCGCTAGCCACTGTGTTACGACCGCAGGGCGCGCTCAAGTTGCTCGTGAAAATGCACGATAGCCTTTTCGAAGTGCCCAAAAGTGAAATGGCTATTGGCACCGCTTGCCAGCGTTTGCTGGATCGCGGCCGCCGCCGCTCGATCCTCTTCCTGCCCCGAGTCATTCACGAAAACCGCGTCCCGTTGGGCTTCTTCAAGGCTAAAAAGCGTGCCGTCCGGAGCGGTATTAATCAGGCTGTAAATCACCCACCGGGATTCGCTCGGAGAGATGGGTTCGAGTATCACGAGGTTGGTGTGCTTTGAGAGCACCGAGATGCTGGCGTTCGGAAACAGCATATATACCGACGTTACCAAACCGGTCAAATTGCGCTCATTTGGTGGAACATCACGCATCTGCTCGATGCGTTGGAAGGGGTAAACCACGCGCGAATGCGGTCCGAATGTCTCCACAACATTGAGATTGTCATAGCCGAAAGGGTAAAAGGATTCTCGATGAAGTGACTTGATGTGATAGCCCTCCATCAGCGTTTCGTAGAGGAGTTTCCAGTTGGCAGAATCGGTGAGGACCTTCTGCTCGAAGAGCGGTTGATCAGCTGAAAAATAGTCCAGTGCGTATTCGAGGGTGCTGGGGTCGATTTCACCCTCTTGCTGCACATAAATAATACCCCCGCGCTCTATTGCGGAAATTTCGACGAGGCGGTGTTGGTCTCTGTCGAGTGCGGGGAAGCCCGCCTGGCCCGGTATACCCTTGAGCGTGCCATCCAAGCCATACGTCCAGCCGTGGTAGGGGCATGAAAAGGCCTTCGCGCAGCCGCTTCCTTCCGCGACCTGCATGCCTCGGTGGCGGCAGGCGTTGATGAACGCGCGGACGGTTCCGACATCGTCCCTCGACACCACAATCGGATTACCCGCGGCCACGCGCGCGAGATAGCTGCCCTGATGGGGGAGGGCTGCAGACGGACAAAATGGTGTGGGATGCCTGCGTATTACTGCGCACTCTGCCTCGAACCGCGCATGGTTCAGATAATGCGATACCGGCTCCCGCCACATCGACTCGCCGAGGTCGGTCGTCTCCGCATCGATATGTTGAAAGATGCGCTCAGCCAGTGCGCCCTCGTCCAGCAACAGGTCTTGCTTTGCATGTCGTTGTGGGATGCGCGCGCTCATTCAACATTCCATTAATTTGAAACCGGAGCTTGAGCGAGTTTTATATGGCGGTAAACCCCGTGAATTTCGGTGTACTCTCAGCGCATGCAGCGCAAGATTATCCATATCGATGCCGATTGTTTTTATGCAGCCATCGAGATGCGGGACAAACCCGAATTACGGGGTATTCCCATGGCGGTGGGTGGTAGCGCAGAGCGCAGGGGCGTGCTTACTACATGCAATTACGAAGCGCGCGCCTTTGGGGTGCGCTCTGCCATGCCCACCGCTCAGGCTATGCGCTTGTGTCCACAGCTAACGGTCGTCCCGCCGCAAATGCACAAGTACCGGGAGGCGTCCAAAGTCATGCGTGGGATCTTTGCCAATTTCACAGAGATCATTGAGCCACTTTCCCTGGACGAGGCGTATTTGGATGTCAGCGAGATATCTGACGGCGAGCTGACGGCAACTCGCATCGCCAAGGCCATCCGGCAACACGTGCGGGAGGAGCTCGACATTACGGTTTCCGCAGGCGTGTCAGTGAACAAATTTATTGCCAAGGTTGCCTCGGACTGGCAAAAACCCGACGGATTGACGGTAATCCCGCCCGACGAGGTCGACGCTTTTGTAGCCGCCTTGCCGGTGAAAAAGATTCCCGGGGTGGGGGCAGTCACGGCAGAGAAAATGCACCGCTACGGGCTGCGAACTTGCGCGGATATTCGCGCTTGGAGCTTGCCTGATCTCAGACGTCGCTTTGGCAAATTTGGCGTAGTGCTGCACGAACGGGCCCGCGGGCGTGATGATCGGCCCGTGCAGCCGGCCCGCGTACGCAAATCAATCAGCGTCGAGCGCACGTTTCCTGAAGATGTGAGGGGGCCCGAGGAATGGGCACCCATCATCGAGCAGCTTTACATCAGCTTGATGGAACGCATCGAATCCGCCAAAGCCTGGGACGGTATCACCAAGGCGTTTATTAAACTCAAATTTAACGACTTCACGACCACCACGGTAGAGCGGGTGGGCACCAAAGCCATAGAAACTGACTTTCATCAGCTTTTGCTGGAGGGTTGGGAGCGACGCTCGCAACCAGTGAGGCTCATCGGCCTCGGCGTACGGTTGTTGGAGGATGGTGAGCATATATCGGCGCGCTTACCTTTCTCCGATTCGGCCTCTTCAGCCGGCGTATGATCAACGTTAACTATTGGCATTTTTTATGCCAATATAGATGGCCTGACGTTTGTCGTATTCCCCTCCCAGCTGATTTCAGAGGTAAGCCACTATGTTGAAACTTCATTTCGCACCCAATAGCCGGGCGAGTCGAACGCTGTGGTTACTCGAGGAGCTGGGTTTGGACTATGAGCTCAACAGGATGGACTTTCACCCAAAAGATCTGAAATCCGATGAGCATCGCGCGCGTCATCCGTTGGGCCGTATTCCGGTACTCGAAGATGGTGATGTTTCAATATACGAGTCGGGCGCGATTGCCGAATACATCCTTGAGCGCCATAAAAACGGGGGTTTGAAGCCGGCTGCAGACGACCCTCATTTTCCCGAATATCTGCAGTGGTTTCACTATTGCGAAGGGATGGTGATGCCGCCTATCAACACCATTGTGGTGCATACGCTCCTGCTTCCCCCGGAACGGCAGGATGAGACTGTGCGTAGCCAAGCGGAGCGACTGCTTGCCAAGGCCTGGGCGCCAGTAGAATCAGCAATAGAGGGTCGAGCTTACTTAATTGGCGAATTTTCGGCAGCAGATACCATGCTGGGACACGCCTGCATCATGTCAAAGCGCCTTGGGGTTATTACTGAAGAGGGCTATCCCAATCTGAGTGCCTATGCCGACCGTTTGATGGCGCGTCCCGCGTGCGCCAAAGCATTTTCTGCCTGATTCCGGCCGCGCTACACTTCGCCCTGATTCAGGTTGTCTGAAGCGACGACCTTACAGCGCGTTTGAGGATGTGGTCAGGTGAGTCTCTACGAAGGGGTCGAGTTACAAAAAAATGGGGCTAACTTTGCTCCACTGACGCCTGTTTCTGCGCTAAAGCGCACTGAGCGTGTTTATTCCGACAGCCCGGCGCAGATTCATGGCCGTATTCGGCGCAACTGGGGTGAGGTGGCGGATCGCTGTAAGCGCCTGGCTTCTGCTTTATCACAGCGGGGCGTCGGCAAGGGCGATACGGTTGCCCTTATCGCACCCAATATTCCCGAAGCGTTGGAGTGTGCTCTGGCAGTGCCGATGCTGGGTGCGGTACTCAATGCCAATAATGTGCGCCTCGATGCCGCCACGCTGGGCTACATCCTTGATCACGGAGAAGCCAAAGTGCTGTTGGTCGATACGGAATTTTCCGCATTGGCCAGCGAAGCCGTGGCCGCCTCGGGGAGAGATTTGCTGATTGTTGACATCGAAGACTCGGAAGGCCCCGGCGGGGATCGCATCGGTGCACTGACCTACGATGCGCTTCTGGCGGAGGGAACACCCGAGTTCCCTCATCGACCACCGGATGATGAATGGGACGCTTTGGCGCTGAACTATACCTCTGGTACCACCGGTCAGCCGAAAGGCGTTGTCTACTCCCACCGAGGCGCTTGGACTAACGCAGTGAACAACGTCGTCACTTGGGAAATGCCGCATCACCCAGTGTATTTATGGACGTTACCCCTCTTTCATTGCAATGGCTGGTGCTTCCCCTGGACCATTACCTTGTTGGCGGGTACCCACGTGTTTTTGCGGAGCCCAAGTGCAGCGGGTATTTATGAGGCCCTTGCCACCCATGGCGTCACCCATTTGTGTGGTGCGCCGATCATCATGTCGATGATTGCCAATGCCGACGCATCCGATCGATCAGAGTTTACCCAGACCGTGCGGATGATGACGGCGGCGGCGCCACCCCCGCCACAAACGATTCTGGCGATGGAGCAGATGGGTATTGCGATCACTCACGTCTACGGGCTGACCGAGGTCTACGGCCCTGCGGTGGTCTGCGCCAACAAAGCGACGTGGTCTTCTTTGAATGCTGAAGAGCAAGCCAAATTGAAGGCGCGTCAGGGCGTGGCCTATGAATTGCAGGAAGACGTGCTGGTATTGGACCCGGTGACTCGAGCGCCGGTTCCCTGGGACGGCGAGACCCAGGGCGAGGTGGCCTTTCGCGGCAATATCGTGATGAAGGGCTATTTCAAACAGCCCGAGGCAACAGCGGAGGCATTTGCAGACGGCTGGTTCTGGTCGGGTGATCTCGCGGTGCAGCACTCGGATGGCTACATCGAAATCCGCGACCGCTCCAAGGACATCATTATTTCCGGCGGTGAGAACATCTCATCTATAGAAGTCGAAAACGCTATTTATAGCCACCCGGATGTGCTCTGTGCGGCCGTCGTGGCTATGCCCGATGAGAAATGGGGTGAGGTCCCCTGTGCGTTTGTTGAATTGACCCCGGGGAGCCGCCTGACGGAAGCGGAGCTGATCGCCCATGCGAGAGAGCATCTCGCGGGTTTTAAGCGACCCAAACGTGTGGTGATAGCGCCGCTGCCAAAAACCTCGACCGGGAAAATTCGTAAGACAGAACTTCGCGACCAAGCGCGCGCTCTGGTTTAAGTCATCGGCCGCTGAGTCGCTCTGCTTACGCAGCCTGCTGCGTACCGCTGATGCATTGCGATCTCCCCACGACTGCATTCATAGCTATTGCGTTGTCCCCGACGTGATACGTTTTTTCGGGTCATAGAATGGCTTGGGTACAACCTTCGCTGCGCGCTGGTCGTCAGGCGTTGTTACCAGGCAGGTGGTACCGATGTCAGCGCAGTCGATGGATACCATTGCCAGTGCGATATTCTGCTTGAGCCGCGGCGAGTACACCGCTGAGGTGACTTTGCCGACGATCTTGTCCCCCGAGGAAACCGACCAAAACTCAGTGTTGGGCCCCGAAAGGGGTTCACCCTCGATCACCAAGCCCACTTGGGATCGTGTGACGCCGTTTTGTTTGATGCTTTGTAGCGAAGCTTTGCCGATAAAGTCGGCGGACATGTCGAGGTCTACGAGTCGATCGAGGCTCAGTTCAAAAGGATTTGTATCCGCATCCATATCGGCGTGATACGACAGCATGCCGCCCTCTATACGGCGTATTGAAGAGGTGTGCCCGGGCTTCAGTCCCAGTGGCTCTCCCGCTGCCATGATCTTTTCCCACAGCTGTTCGCCGTGAGCGCCATCGAGTAGATAAATCTCGTAACCCAACTCGCTCGACCAGCCGGTGCGCGAGATCACCAACTCAATGCCATCGAGCTCAAAGTGATCCAGCCAGTAGTACTTCAAATCACGAATACCCGGACCGAAGAGCGCCTCCATTATGTCGCCACTCTTAGGTCCTTGAAGTTGTAATGGCGATACGTCGGGCTCGCGAATATCGACATCAAGCCCGGCGTGGGTCGCGATCCCTTGGGCCCACAGCAGCACATCACTGTCGGCGAGGGACAACCAAAACCGGTTTTCTTCCAGGCGCAGTAATACGGGGTCATTGATGATCCCGCCTGCAGTATTCGTGATCAGCACATATTTACACTGACCAACCGCACACTCCGACAGATTTCGCGGCGTCAGTAGTTGTGTGAACTGCGCCGCATCCGGGCCGGTGATTTCTACCTGCCGCTCGACGCCGACATCACACAGAATGGCGTCATTTACGAGGTTCCAGAAGTTTTGCTCCGGGTCACCGAAGGAGCGCGGAATATACATGTGGTTATAGACCGAAAAGTCCGTTGCTCCCCAGCGCACTGTGGCATCAAAAAAAGGGGATTTTCGGATTTGTGTGCCGAAGCCAAAGGCTTTATTCATGGGGCGGGACATAATTTTCCTCTAGGGCGGGCATAGTCCTTCTCGGTGCGAGTCACGCTCAATCGAGTGTAATAACTCGCTTGTTAGCCCCTTTCTATGCGGTGATTGCCCAACTGGATTGCCAGTTAAGGGATATTTCGGACCCAGCGTGCTATCTCCGTTGCCCGATAACAATCCGTTATCCGTTGATCATCGTATCGGTCTCGCATTCTGCTTTATCAATTTTCCGGTCGACCCATGACTAAAATCCGCCAGG
>VMDB01000187.1 GCA_008081075.1 Halieaceae bacterium | reverse complement strand
TTGCTGGCGCTTTCCTATACGCACTGTCGCGCGGGGAAAGTGATTTGCGGGCAACAGAATTTGCCACCCTCGCTGCGGGGGAAGTAGTAAAATATTTTGGGCCGCGGCTCGACCGGGACGCCTGCCTCGATTTACGCCGACAGTTTTTTGGTGACTAAACGCGCTACAGTGAAAGAAAAAGACGGAATCCCATGAACGACAAAGAAATCAAACCGGTAATCAAACCTGACCCGCTGTATCAAATGCTGCGTCAGGAAGATATCGACGGCTTCAATGCCAGCCGTGACTCACTCGACACCAGTGAGCTGACCGGCGGTGACTATCGCGGGCGCGATCTGCGTAAGATGAACGCGCGGGGGTTGGACTTTTCCAACGCCTATTTCCGCAATTGTGACCTGAGTGGAATCGACTTTCGCGAGACTAATCTGGAAGGGGCGAGCCTGATGGATGCAAAGGTGTCAGGGGTCTATTTTCCCGCAGCGCTGAGCCCCGACGAAATTCGCCTCTCTCTGGATCATGGCACACGCCTCCGCTACGGGCGGCAATAACCCAAAATGACCGGCGGGAACGCCACTCATTATGCGTGCTGCCGTCGCCTGATGACGGTGGTCGCACTGACCTTACTGACTGCGTTTACACTGGGCCCAAAGGCCTATAGCCAAAACTCACTGGCGGAGGCGCTACAGCAACAAAGCGAGTTCTTGCCCGTTCGCGAGGCATACCAGTTAGACGGCGCCCTCACCCGCGATGGCGCATTGCGGCTCTACTGGCAAATTACCGACGGCTACTACCTCTATCAGCACGCCTTTAAAGTCAGGTGGCTGAACGGAGACACGCCAGCATCCCTGGCGATTGACTTCCCCCCCGCGCTCGCCAAAACCGATGAATTCTTTGGCGAGGTACAGGTGTACTACAACGCCGCAGATCTGACCGTCACGCTCCCCGAGGGTGAAGCGCCGCTGACGCTCGCCGTCACGTACCAAGGTTGTGCTGATGCCGGGCTCTGCTACCCGCCCGAAACCGAGCATCTGAGGATCGACCCGATAAGCGGCGGCGTGTCCGCTGTCGGTGCGCCTGCCCGCGCCAAAAATCGGGCCATGTCAGGGCCGGTCGCTCCGCCCAAGACACCGGATATGACACTGTTGCTGGCGCTCGGACTCGCCTTTGTGGGCGGCATCATTCTCAACGCCATGCCCTGCGTTTTTCCCATTTTGTCACTCAAGGTTTTGAGCTTTGCCACCGGGGATCCCGCCGAACACCGTCGCCATGGCCTTGCCTATTTAGCGGGGGTCATCTGCTCCTTTCTGCTGATCGCCAGTGTGCTGATCGCACTTCAAGGCGCAGGCCGCTGGGTGGGCTGGGGTTTCCAGTTGCAGTCCACCGGCTTTGTGATTGCGTTGGCTTACGTTTTTGCGCTGATGGGATTCTCACTGTCGGGCATGGTGTTGTTTGGCGGACGCTGGATGAACCTGGGCGCCGGCCTGGCCGCAGCACCCGGCAGTAAAGGCAGTTTCTTTACCGGCGTGCTCGCGGTGGTAGTCGCCAGCCCCTGCACCGCCCCTTTTATGGGAAGCGCTCTGGGCTACGCCCTTACCCAACCACCGCAGTATGCGCTGGCGGTATTCGCCGCACTCGGTGTGGGCATGGCTGCACCCATGGTGGCCATCAGCTCGAGCCAAACCGCGCGGCGTTGGCTACCCAAGCCCGGGGCCTGGATGGAGACGCTAAAAGAGCTCATGGCATTTCCGCTCTACCTGACCTCGGTATGGTTGATTTGGGTGGCGGGTAAGCAAAGTGGCGTCGACACCATGGCCGCCGCCGCCGCGGGTCTGGTGCTACTGGCGCTCGGACTCACACTGTTGCGCGGCGGGCAAACAGCACGATTCGCTGGCATCGCAGCACTGATTTGCGCGATGGTGTTGGGAACCGTGCGAGGGGATCCCGCAGCCCTCGACGGCCCTGAACGTGAAGGTGTTGTGCGCTGGTCACCCGAGTCTCTGGAAGCGCTGCGCGAGCAAGGGAAACCGGTTTTTGTGGATGTGACCGCCGACTGGTGTATCACCTGCCTCGCCAATGAGCAGGCGGTCTTGTTTACCGATGAGATGACCGCCGCTTTTGCCAACGCCGGTGTCACCTACATGGTGGCGGACTGGACCAACTATGATCCGCTCATTGGCGAGTTCGTGCGCGCACATGGGCGCAATGGCATTCCCCTGTACGTACTCTATAGCGGCGTGCCGGGGGTAGCGCCGCTGGTATTGCCCCAGTTGTTAACAACCGGCGTCGTGCTCGAGGCGTTGGATACCGTCGCGCGCTAAACACATCGCGGGTTATGCGTGGTGTGCCGCGCAGTTCTTGATATCCTTACGCCCATCACCGCACCGCGCGCACGACACACACCCGCTGGGCAATCGCCAGCACCCTGGAGTAAGAAAATGGATTTTTTGATGACTGGCAGGTCAGGGTTTCGCAACCTCAGCGCGCCTTTTCTCTCCCTGCTTTTACTGCCGCTACTGGCGCCTTCGTTAACTGCCGCGGAACAGGGTGCGCACTGGGAAGACGCTTGGGTGAGAAGCGTTCCTCCGGGTGCGGCCGTTGCCGCGGCGTACGGACGACTGGTTCACCATGGTGCCGCACCCTTGACGATTACCGGCGTCACCAGCAGCCTGGGAGCCAAGGCCCAGATGCACGATATTATCGCCGACGGCGATCAGCGCCGCATGGTAGCCATCGATGCCAGCCCGCTCGCACCGGGGGAAGCACTGGTTTTTTCCCCGGGGGGGCGCCACATTATGCTGATGGAATTTGAGCAGGCACCAGCGGAGGGTGAGACCATAGAGCTGTGTGCAGTGACCGAAGACAACGCCACCATTTGCACCATGGCACCAGTGCGACGTGACGCACCCGGGTCCTCACATCATGATTCAGGGCACCACCACTGATGACCGATAGCAGCAGCGAACCCCCGGTTACCGAGGGCAATACCCGGTGGTGGCAACGCTTTACGCCGAGCACCTCGGATTCAGATCCCCGCACACTGGGCAAATGGATCAGCGTTTTTGCCGCGATCTATGGGTTGCTGGCCACAGGATTGGGAATCTATTGGAGTCAAACGCCTGACCCCTTTGATGTCCGACAAAACGCAGCCCAGTATGCCGCCCTCACAGAGCAGGACGTGGTCACCGGTGCCGTCACGGTGAGTGCCCTGCAGGAGACGATTCGCACACTCCTCGAAAAACCCGGTGGCTATGTGCACAACGACGTGTTCCCGCCGGGGGTCTGGCTGGACAATATGCCCAACTGGGAATACGGCGTGTTGGTACAAAGCCGCGATCTCGCGCGTGCGCTGAGAGAAGTTCTCAGTCGCTCCCAGTCCCAGTCCAAGGAAGACGTCGATCTGACGCTGGCAGAGCCGCGCATTAACTTTCAATCCGATAGCTGGATACTCCCTGCCTCGGAGAGCGAATACCGGGACGCGGGACGATTTTTGGAGCGGTATCGGTCGCGGCTGGCAATCACCGGTGAGAAGAGCGCGCAGTTCTACGCCCGGGCCGATAATTTAGGTCACTGGCTCGGCATGATCGAGAAACGGCTGGGCAGTTTGTCCCAGCGCCTCTCCGCCAGCGTGGGGCAGCGGCGCATCAATACAGACTTGGCGGGTGACTCGGCAGCGGCGCAATCCACCAGCGCTCCGGATGAAATACTCGTGCGCACTCCCTGGAGCGAAATCGACGATATCTTTTACGAGAGCCGGGGCGCCGCATGGGCGCTGACCCAGTTTCTCAAAGCCGCTGAAATCGACTTTGCCGACGTGCTGGCGAAAAAAAATGCCACGATTAGCTTACGGCAAATCATCAGAGAGCTTGAGGCGGCGCAGGCACCGGTATGGAGCCCAATCATTCTTAACGGCTCTGGCTTTGGCTTGTGGGCCAACCATTCATTGGTCATGGCGAGCTATATCTCTCGGGCCAATGCGGCGCTGATCGACCTGAGAGAACTGTTGGCGCAGGGCTGATTACCCTGGGTTAGTCCGCGCTGAGAATGGCGTCTACCGCAACACCCATCAGACGGCGTGGCCGCTCAGCAACACCCACTCCTCGCGCTGATCGACCACCGCCAATACCACCTCTGGCGCGTAAGCCTCGATCACTTCCCTCGCTTGTTTTTCCAGCAGTCCGGCCAATGTGAGTCGACCACCTGGAATCAGCAGGCCGGTCAGCACGGGCTTAAGCGCCACCAGAGGGCCGGCCAGAATGTTGGCCACCACCCAGTCCGCCGACCTCGACCACGTTGCAATGAGCGCAGCATCGGGGAGCACGGCAGAAAATTGCGCGGGGGTCACCCCATTGGCCGCGGCATTGGCGTGACTTGCGAGAATTGCCTGAGGATCGTTGTCGACACCGAGCACTGATGCGGCGCCCAAACATGCACCGGCAATCCCCAGAATGCCAGAGCCGCAGCCGTAATCGACAACACGCATGCCTGACGCCACGCCCGCATCCAGTGCCCGAAGGCACATGGCAGTCGTCGGGTGAGTGCCGGTGCCAAAGGCGAGCCCGGGATCGAGCAGAATATTGATGGCGTCGGGGTCAGGAGGGGGCGTCCAACTGGGGCAAATCCAGAGCCGTGCTCCCATTTGCATGGGATGAAACTGCGACTCCCATTCTCGGGTCCACTCTCTGTCGGCGAGGGGCACGGCGGCGGCGGGCCGGTCGAGAATCCATTCGCCTGGCACGGCGGCGAGGAGGTGTGTGAGGTCAAGCTCACCCTCAAACAGAGCCGTCACGCGCACCAGATCCCACAACGGGGTCTCGCCCGGGCCGGGCTCAAGGAGCGGCTGATCTGCCTCATCCTCCAAAGTGACCGAGAGAGCACCGTGTTCGAACAGCCAATCCTCGAGGGGTTCGACGTCGGACTTACGCGCCGTGAAATGAAGCTCCTGCCACTCAGTGGCTTCGCTCAATGCTCGTGTTCCAGCTTGCTCTCGAGGTAATGAATACTGACGCCACCGGCCATAAAGGAGGTATCGGTCACCAGCTCGCGGTGTAACGCAGCGTTGGTCCTAATGCCATCCACCACCAACTCATCAAGCGCCTGCCGCATCTTGGCCAATGCCGCCTCGCGGGTATCAGCGAAGGTAATGAGCTTGCCAATGAGGCTGTCATAGTGAGGCGGCACGGTGTAACCACTATATATGTGCGAGTCGACACGCACCCCATGGCCCCCCGGCGCGTGGAAGGTCTTGATGGTGCCAGGCGAGGGCATAAACGTGCGCGGGTCCTCGGCGTTAATGCGACACTCGATAGAGTGGCCCTTGAGGACAACATCTTCCTGCTTAATCGAGAGAGGAGCGCCGCCGGCGATGAGTAACTGTTCGCGGACGATATCAATCCCGCTGATCATTTCTGTGACCGGGTGCTCTACCTGAACCCGCGTGTTCATCTCGATAAAATAAAAGGCATTGTCCTCGTAAAGAAACTCGAAGGTGCCAGCGCCGCGGTAGCCCATATCGAGGCAGGCCTTGACGCAGGCCGCACCAATTTCGTCGCGCAAGGCCTGATCAATGCCCGGCGCAGGCGCCTCTTCGATCACCTTCTGATGTCGACGCTGCAGAGAACAGTCGCGATCACCGAGATGGATCGCGTTGCCCTGCCCGTCGGCCAAAACTTGGATCTCGACGTGACGCGGGCGCTGCAGAAACTTCTCCATATACACAACCGGAGAACCAAATGCGGCTTGTGCCTCAGACTGGGTGACCTGAATAGACGAGAGCAACACTTCCTCGTTGTGGACGACGCGCATGCCGCGACCACCGCCGCCCGCGGCTGCCTTTACGATGACCGGGAATCCGATATCGCGGGCAATGCGCAGTATCTCATCGGGGTCATCGGGTAATGCGCCATCGGAACCCGGCACCGTGGGTACCCCGGTGCGCTGCATTTGCTGCTTGGCCGATACCTTGTCGCCCATCAAGCGGATCGTGTCGGCCGTGGGACCGATAAATTTAAAACCGCTGTTCTCCACCTGCTCTGCAAAATCGGCGTTTTCAGAGAGAAAACCGTAGCCCGGATGAATGCCGTCGGCGTTGGTCAGCTCAGCGGCGCTGATAATAGAGGGAACGTCGAGGTAACTTTGGGCGGAAGGCGGCGGGCCAATGCAGACGGACTCGTCGGCGAGACGCACATGCTTCAGCTCGCGATCTGCCGTGGAATGCACCGCAACGGTTCGAATACCCAACTCTTTGCAGGCGCGCAGCACACGGAGTGCGATTTCACCACGGTTGGCGATGAGTACTTTTTCAAGCATGGGAGATGTCCTTTTTGGGGTAACTCACCCGCGCTTCAGGAAATAGAAATCAGTGGCTGATCGAATTCAACCGCCTGGCCATTCTCAACATGAATCGCCGTGACCGTGCCCGCGCGATCAGCTTCAATTTGATTCATCATCTTCATCGCCTCGACGATGCACAGCACATCACCCACACGCACGGTCTGGCCCACCTCGACAAACGCTGCTGCATCAGGGCCAGGGGCCCGGTAGAAAGTACCGACCATCGGCGAGAGCACGGCATTGTCGGTGGCAGGTGCTGGCGACGCGCTCTCCTGCGCGGGGGCTTCAGGCGCAGACGCGGAGGTCACAGGGGCCGGCGCTGCAACCGGCGCTGGCGGCGGCGCATAAGCCATTGGCGCGGGTGCCGTGCCCTGACGACTGATACGAACAGACTCCTCGCCTTCTTTAATCTCGATCTCTCCGATATTGGATTCCTCCAACAGTTCGATGAGCTTTTTGACTTTGCGAATATCCATGTCTATTCCTCTAATGCGTCGTGGAATGCGTATCAAGTGACTGCAGCACTGCGGCGAGTGCACAGTCGTAACCAAAACTGCCCAAGCCGGATATGACCGCCTCGGCAATATCCGACAGATAACTGTGATGCCGGAAGGGCTCGCGGGCGTACACGTTGGAGATGTGTACTTCGATAAACGGGATGGCAACCGCTGCGAGAGCATCACGCAGCGCGACACTGGTGTGAGTATAGGCGGCGGGGTTTATGATGATGAACTGGGTACCGTCTTCCCGCGCCTGATGAATCGCCTCCACCAGTTCTTGCTCGCCGTTACTCTGCAGGCAAGTCAATGTGGCGCCGGCGCGCTCCGCCTCTGCTTGCAGACGGTGGTTAATCTCATCCAAGGTTTCGGACCCATAGATTTCGGGCTCGCGGGAACCGAGCAGATTCAGATTGGGGCCATGTAGTACCAGTATTGCCGCCATGGGCCAGAACACCAAAGTTCGATGCGGGTTGCGGAGTGTGTCCTAGATCGGGGCGTGAGTCTACTTTTTCTCGGTTTTATGACATTTTTACCGACGTTACCTACATTATCGCCACATATTAGCCATCTGTTGGACGGCCAGCGGAGCTGTGCGGTGCCAGGACGGCCTCGGGCGTGGCCGTTATCCAGTCTCTGCGCTCACCTTTTCGATGCAAGGTCGGTTGGTGGAAATTCGGCTGGTGGGAATTCGGTTGAAGCAAATTCGGTGGGTTCAGAGACATCAAATTCAGTTTGGTCACGTTTATTCAGGTACGTTCCACCCCCCCCCTTTCGTGGGCTTTACGGGGCGGGTATCAGTGGCAAACCGTTCGACCTATTGCAACATAAGCCCCAGTTTCGGCCGCACACATGCGCTTTTGCGCATGCCAGACGACCAAAAATTTGCACTATAAAAACAGGGTAGGTAGCCAACGCTGGTTAAAAAATCGCCACCATGGCTTTCAGATCTGCATCGCCTCCTTTACACTCACCTGCTCGCGATTGAGCCCTTTCCCGATGCATATTGACGGCCTCGAGCCCTCTAATCCCGTGTTCCTCGCTCCTATGGCGGGTGTCACCGATCTTACAGTGCGCGAACTCGCCGTTGAGTTCGGGGCCGGCTTGGCGGTGGGCGAAATGCAATCGGCTGATCTCAGCCTCGCCAAGTCAAAAAAGACTCGGCAACGTCAGCAACACACCGCGCGTGCGGGTTTGCGCGCGGTACAGATCGTCGGTTATGACCCCGCGCAACTCGCCGCGGCTGCGCGTTATCAGGCTGATCTCGGCGCCGAGATCATCGACATCAACATGGGCTGTCCGGCCAAAAAGGTCTGTCGCAAGGCAGCCGGGTCGGCGCTGCTCGCCGACGAGTCTCTCGTTGCCCGCATTCTCGAGGCGGTGGTGCAAGCCGTTAACGTGCCGATCACGCTGAAGATCCGCACCGGAACCGACCCCGCCAACCGAAACGGTGTTCGCATCGCGCGCATCGCGGAGGCATCGGGCGTGCAACGCCTGACCGTACACGGTCGCACCCGGGCTGATCGCTTCAAGGGCGCTGCGGAGTACGACACCATTGCGCAAATCGTTAACGCGGTGTCGATTCCCGTTATCGCCAACGGTGATATCGACTCTGCCCGTAAAGCCCGAGCGGTACTCGCGCATACCGGTGCAGCGGGGGTGATGATCGGGCGTGCTGCCCAGGGGCAGCTCTGGTTACCGGGTGCTATTGCAACTGCCTTAGCGGCGGGACACCCCGAGGCAAAAGCGCCGTCTCTGACCCAACAGCTCTCTTTACAGCAGCGCTTGCTCTCTGGCTTGATCGAGTTTCACGGCGAATATTTGGGCTTACGCATTGCCCGCAAACATCAGGCGTGGTTTCTGGAGTCACTGGTACGACAAGGCCAGCTCGACAAAGACCTTGCGCAACATTTTCGACGGGGCTTCAACGCACTGGGGACCGCAGCCGAGCAGCTCCGCGACCACCATACCCTGGGCGAAACGTTACTCACACACGGGGTGTCACTGGCAGCATGACATCAGCCAAAGCCAAAACCTCAACAAAAAAAACCCGAGATCAATCTGCCGGGCCACCGCCGCTTCGAGACAGTGCCGCAGAGGCCGTCGCCCACTTTCTCTCCACATTGGATGGAGAAACCTGTAGCGATCTCTACGACATGGTATTGCATCAGGTCGAAGAGCCCCTGCTGCGCGCTGTCATGGACTACACCCAGCAGAACCAGAGCCAAGCTTCTGCCATGCTCGGTTTGAATCGCGGAACGCTACGCAAAAAATTACGGCAGTATGGCCTGTTAACCGAGCCGGCACCCGCCAAGCGAAAGCGAGGTGCACGTCCTGCCGAGAACACTCGCCAACAACGCCCCAGTAAACGGAGAACCTAACGCATGAGCGAAGCCGGACTGTCCCCCATCAGGCGCGCCCTGATCAGTGTTTCGGATAAATCCGGTATCGTCGACTTTGCGCGGGCGCTCGCCGAACAGGGCGTTGAACTGCTCTCAACCGGGGGCACCTGCCGTTTGCTTCGCGAGGAAGGACTGAGCGTTATTGAGGTATCCGACCACACCGGCTTTCCCGAAATGATGGATGGCCGGGTCAAGACGCTGCACCCGAAAATTCACGGCGGCATATTGGGCCGGCGCGGCACCGATGATGCCATCATGGCCGAGCATGGCATTCCCCCGATCGATCTCGTGGTCGTCAACCTCTACCCCTTCGAAGCCACTGTGGCCAACCCGGATTGCTCCATGGAAGACGCCGTGGAAAATATCGACATTGGCGGCCCGACCATGGTGCGTGCGGCAGCAAAAAACCATCGCGATGTCACGATTGTGGTGTCGGCCGACGACTATCCGCGCATCCTCGAAGAGCTGGTGGCACACGATGGGCACACCACCTTCGCGCTACGATTTGATCTCGCGATTCGCGCTTACGAACACACGGCAGCCTACGACGGCATGATCGCCAACCACTTTGGTTCACTGACCGAAGGCGGCTCACCGCGTTACCCACGCACCTTTAATCTGCAGCTTCAAAAAGTGCAGGAAATGCGCTACGGCGAAAATCCCCACCAGAGTGCTGCCTTTTACCGCGAGGCCCGGCAACAAGAAGTGGGCATCAGCGCGGCGGAGCAACTCCAGGGAAAAGCGCTCTCCTATAACAATGTGGCCGACACGGACGCTGCGCTCGAGTGCGTCAAAACCTTTAGCGAACCTGCCTGTGTGATTGTGAAACACGCCAACCCCTGCGGCGTTGCCATCGGCGCGGATTTGCTCACAGCCTATGACCTCGCCTTTCACACCGATACTGAGTCTGCTTTTGGCGGCATCATCGCTTTCAACCGAACCCTCGACGGCGAAACCGCCACGGCTATTGTGGAGCGACAATTTGTCGAAGTGATTATTGCGCCGGAAATATCGGCAGAGGCGATTGCCGCAGTATCGAGCAAAGAAAACGTGCGCCTGCTGCGCACAGGGCAGTGGTCCGCCCCCACGGCCGCGCGGGATTTCAAGCGAGTAAACGGCGGATTACTGGTGCAGGATCGGGATGACGGCATGGTTAACCGCGAGGACCTCCGCGTAGTGAGCCAACGCGCGCCCTCTGAGGCCGAGTGGGCAGACCTCTTGTTTGCCTGGAAGGTCGCCAAGTTCGTCAAGAGTAATGCCATAGTCTATGCCGCCAATCAGCGCACCATCGGCGTCGGCGCCGGGCAAATGTCGCGCGTTAATTCGGCGCGCATTGCGGCGATCAAAGCGGAACATGCCGGGCTCGAAGTCAAGGGCGCAGTGATGGCCTCAGACGCGTTCTTTCCCTTTCGCGATGGCATCGACAACGCCGCCGAGCGCGGGATTGCTGCGGTGATTCAACCAGGGGGCTCCATGCGCGACGAAGAGGTTATTGCCGCAGCAGACGAAGCGGGGATGGCCATGGTCTTTACCGGCATGCGCCATTTTCGGCATTGAGGGCCCAGCGATGAACATATTGGTTGTCGGTGGTGGCGGTCGCGAGCACGCCCTCGCCTGGAAACTCTCCCAACCCGACTACGTGCAGCGGGTCTATGTGGCGCCGGGGAACGCGGGCACCGCCGGCGAACCCAAGCTCAAAAATATCGACATTGACCCGCTCGACACCGAGGGTCTCGCCGACTTTGCCGAGGCGCAGGGGTGTGCGCTTACCGTCATCGGGCCGGAGGCGCCGCTGGTTGCGGGAGTGGTTGATCACTTTAGCGCCCGGGGACTTGCCTGTTTTGGGCCCAGCGCGGGAGCCGCGCAGCTGGAGGGCAGCAAAGCCTTCACCAAAGATTTTCTGGCACGACACCAGATCCCTACCGCGTCCTACGCGGTGTTTACCGAGATAGAAGCCGCCCTCAGCTACGTGCGTGAGCAAGGCGCGCCCATTGTGATCAAAGCCGACGGGCTGGCGGCGGGCAAAGGCGTGATCGTGGCCATGACCCTCGAGGAAGCCGAAACCGCGGTGCGGGATATGCTCGCGGACAACAAGTTTGGCGATGCCGGTGCCCGGGTCGTGATCGAGGGCTTTCTGGAGGGGGAGGAAGCCAGTTTTATCGTCATGGTGGACGGCACCCACGTACTCCCCATGGCGACCTCGCAGGACCATAAACGCATTGGCGAGGGAGATACTGGCCCCAATACCGGCGGCATGGGCGCCTACTCCCCCGCCCCGGTGGTTACCGATAGCGTGCATGACAAGGTCATGGCACAGGTGATTTTGCCCACGGTGCAGGGTATGGCCGCCGAGGGACATCCCTATACCGGCTTTCTTTACGCGGGCCTTATGATCGATGGCGACGGCAATCCCTCCGTGATCGAATACAACTGCCGTTTTGGCGACCCCGAAACCCAGCCCATCATGCACCGGTTGCAGAGTGATCTGGTTGCGCTGTGTCAGGCGGCTCTCGAAGGCCGGCTCGATGACACCAGCGCGCAATGGGATCCGCGCCCGGCGGTGGGGGTTGTTCTTGCCGCAGGGGGCTACCCCGGCGCCTATGAAAAGGGACACGCGATCTCTGGCCTCGAAGGCAATTGGCCTGAGACCACCAAAGTCTTTCACGCCGGAACCCGGACAGCGGGCCCAGCGACGGTCACCGATGGTGGGCGGGTGTTATGTGTCAGTGCCTTGGGAGACTCCATTGCCCACGCCATTGCCAATGCCTATGCGGGTGTCGATCTGATTACTTGGCAAGATATGACCTACCGCCGCGATATTGGTTGGCGGGCCATAGACCGTTAAGCTTGGGCCATGACTGACGTTACGACCTCTACCTCACGACGCGCCCTGAGCGGCATCGACCGTTTGCTGAGCACCGTTGATCAGCGCCTACGAGATTTAACCGCGCGATCGACTTCCAGCGCCCAGGGTCCATCCCGCGCATCACCCGCAGCGGGACACAAAGAACCACCACTCAGTGCGCGGGAGCGCGAACACGCGGGTGGCTTGATGCGGGTCAATCATACCGGCGAGGTATGCGCGCAGGCGCTTTATCAGGGTCAGGCTCTCGTTGCGCGCTCGGAGGCAACCCGGGAAAAACTGATCTCAGCCGCGCAGGAAGAAGCGGACCATCTGGCCTGGTGTGAGGCGCGCCTGAATGAACTGGAGACAGCACCCAGTCGGTTGAATCCGCTCTTTTATGCGGCGTCCCTCGCGCTCGGGGCGGCGACCGCTCTGGCAGGGGACAGGGTCAGTTTGGGTTTTGTACACGCCACCGAAGAACGGGTTGCCAGCCATCTCAGGGCGCACCTCAAAGCCTTACCCGGTGAAGATCGAAAATCGCAGCTGATTCTGCAACAGATGCTGAACGATGAAGAGCGCCATGGTGAGGAGGCGCTCTCTCACGGCGGGCAGGAATTTCCCCGCCCGGTGAAAGATGTCATGAGTCTTGCCAGCAAACTCATGACCCGCACCACTTACTGGGTCTGAGCGACTCCCTCCGGACCTGCTGCTTCCTCAACCGCGTAGCTGTGTGACACCGTCACGCCCGCCTGAGTAAACATGATCGAGGCGGAGCAGTATTTTTCGGCAGACAACTCCACCGCGCGCTTCACCTGCGCCTCCCGCAGGCCAAACCCGGACACCACAAAATGAAGCCGCATCTCGGTAAAGACCGCCGGTACCGCATCCGCCCGCTCGGCATGGAGCTCAACCCGGCAGTCAGTAATGTGCTGCCGGGACTTCTTGAGCATGCTGACCACGTCATAGAGCGCGCAGCCACCGGTGCCCAGCAATAACATCTCCATCGGTCGCAGCGATTGGTTACGCCCGCCGAGATCCTCTGGGCCATCCATTACCACCGCATGACCCGACCCGGACTCGCCGACAAACATCGCGCCATCGACCCACTTAACGGTGCCCTGCATCTTTTACTCACTCCTATCCATTTTCTGTCGCCCGCTAAGCGGCAAACAGTCGCTTCAGTTCAGAACCCGGGTCCTTGGCGCGCATAAAGGCCTCGCCGATCAAAAACGACTGCACACCTCGCGCACGCATCCTGGCAACCTGCTCGGGAGTGCTAAAACCGCTCTCGGTTACCACTTGTACCCCGGCCGGGATCCGCGCCAGAAGATCGAGGGTGGTATCGAGGGAGGTCTCAAAAGTATGCAGGTTACGATTGTTGATACCGATCATATCCGCACCCAGTGTGAGCGCCTCATCGAGCTCAACTGAATCGTGAACTTCGATCAAGGCATCCAAGCCCGCCTCCATGGCGCAGTCATAAAGCGAGCGTAAAACCGGCAAGTCGAGGCACGCCACGATCAGCAGAATCGCGTCTGCACCGAGCGCCCGCGCTTCCCAGATTTGATAAGGATCGAGGGTAAAGTCCTTCCTGAGCACCGGCAGTGCGCAGGCAGCGCGCGCCTCCTGTAGGTAAGCGTCTGCCCCCTGAAAGAAATCGATGTCGGTCAGCACCGAGAGACAGGCAGCGCCACCTTGTTCATAACTCGCG